>NZ_KQ033930.1:0-379378 GCF_000970615.1 Pseudomonas sp. 10B238 | reverse complement strand
CTGGCTCCTACAAAAGCGTGATGTCGTAAGGATTCGCGCAGTTCGCTACAGCTACGGGGCAGGTCTGAGACCGGTCGCGAGATGCCTGCTCGGCCTAACAGCGACCGACTGCAGAAATCCGCACGCAGCGCCACGACTACCTTCGCTGGCGTTGTCCCCTGTAGGAGCCAGCTTGCTGGCGATCTTTTCGGCACCGCGCAGGCGCGGATCGCCAGCAACCTGGCTCCTACAACAGCGTGATCCACGGCTTGTCCATGTCGTACGGGTTCGCGCAGTTCGCTACAGGTACGGGGCAAGTCTGCCACCGGTCGCGAGATGCCTGCTCGGCCTAACAGCGACCGACTGCAGAAATCCGCACGCAGCGCCACGACTACCTTCGCTGGCGTTGTCCCCTGTAGGAGCCAGCTTGCTGGCGATCTTTTCGGCACCGCAGAGGCGTGGATCGCCAGCAACCTGGCTCCTACAACAGCCTGATCCGCGGCTTGTCCATGTCGTACCGGTGCGGACAGTTCGCTGCAGGTCTGCCACCGGTCGCCAGATACTTTTCCGGCCTGACATCGACCGACTGCAGGCGTAGAATCCGCGCCGCTCCAGCTGTCCCTCTTCGCACCTCCAACGCTTACGCTGCCATCCTGCGTGCATTACCTGCGCCGCGGGCGATCTGCGTTGTGGCAGGTGATGGAACGGCCATCCCTTACACCTTCTTCGTCACACTGCACTGTGCCGTCCTGGCGCGTTGCGGTTGCCGAGTGAACAGCAGTTTTCAGACGTCGCCCACATGAACGAATCGCAAAGCTCCCACGGCGGGAGTTGGCTCAGCGTTATCGCGCTGGCCCTGGCCGCTTTTATTTTCAACACGACGGAATTCGTCCCGGTCGCCTTGCTTAGCGACATTGGCCGTTCGTTCGACATGCCGCCGTCTCAGGTCGGGCTGATGTTGACCATCTACGCTTGGGTGGTCGCGCTGATGTCGCTGCCGATGATGCTGCTGACCCGCAATGTCGAGCGACGAACCCTGCTTATCTTCGTGTTCGTTGTGTTCATCGGCAGCCATCTGGTCTCCAGCGTAGCGTCGAGTTTCAGCATGCTGATGATCAGCCGTATCGGCATCGCGCTTTCACACGCCGTGTTCTGGTCGATTACTGCGTCGCTGGCGGTGCGTGTCGCCCCTGCCGGCAAGCAGGCGCAGGCGCTCGGCTTGCTCGCAACCGGTAGCGCGCTGGCCATGGTCCTGGGCATTCCGCTGGGGCGGGTTGTCGGCGAGCTGCTGGACTGGCGTACCACCTTCCTGTCGATCGCGGTGGTCGCTGCATTGGTCGTGCTCTGCCTGGCGCGCACCTTGCCGCTGCTTCCAAGCCAGAATTCCGGTTCTCTGCGCAGTTTGCCGATGCTGTTCAAGCGGCCAGCGCTGGTGGCAGCCTATGTGCTGACCGCGCTGGTGATTACCGCGCAGTTCACCGCCTACACCTATATCGAACCCTTCGTGCAAACCATCGCGCACCTGAGTGGCAACATGACCACGGCGCTGCTGCTGCTGTTCGGTGGGGCCGGCATTCTCGGGACGGTGCTCTTCAGCCGTTACAGCAACCGTTATCCGAAAGGCTTCCTGATCGCAGCGATTTCGATCATGGCTATGTGCCTGTTGCTGCTGTTGCCCGCATCACGCGACAGCTCGCTGCTGGCTGCTCTGGTGGTGGTATGGGGGATCGCCGGCATGTGCTTTGGCCTGGCGCTACAGGCGAAAGTACTGAACCTCGCCTCCGATGCGACGGATGTCGCCATGGCCTTGTTCTCAGGCATCTATAACGTCGGCATTGGCGGCGGCGCACTGCTGGGCAGCTTGGTCACCGCTCATCTCGGCCTCAGCGATGTTGGCATCGTTGGCGGTCTGTTGGCCCTGAGCGGAGTCGTGCTGTGCTGCTTTGCGACCTATCGCTTCGCCAGGCCGGTGGGCAGCGCCGCGCTCTGACGCGCTGGGGCAGGGTCAGCGGGTCAGTGATCCCTCGTTGCAGCGCGGGTTAGGCTTGGCCGAGGAGCTGGGTGCTCCGTTGACGCCAATCCCTGGCGATGTCGATTCCGGTATCAGCCGTCAATGCTGGGGGCTGGCGTACCGTAGCCAGCCATCCGGTCAATGCAGTTCGTTGGCGAAGCGACCCACCGCACTCACGACCTGTTTGGCACCGTCCTGGATCTCGACAATGACCTCGCCCGCCTGGTTGGCCAGCGACAGCCCTTGGGCTGCTTGCTCGCGGCTGTTGGCCATTTCCCGTACGGCTTCGTCGACCAGCGCCTGGTTCTTCTGCACCACACTGACGATCTCTTCGGTAGCGGCGCTGGTGCGGCCAGCCAGTTGGCGAACTTCGTCCGCGACTACGGCAAACCCGCGACCCTGTTCACCGGCGCGTGCGGCTTCGATGGCGGCGTTGAGTGCAAGCAGGTTGGTTTGTGCAGCGATGCCGCCAATGGTCTGGACGATGGAGCTGATCAGGTGCGATTGCTGGCCCAGCGCCTCGATACCCTGGGTGGCCGATTCGACCTCCTCGGCGATGCGTTTCATGGTCGCAACCGTATCCTTGACCACCACGGCGCCGCGCTCGGCACTGGTGTCGGTCTTGCGCGACACGTCATAGGCGATGCTCGCCGCCTCCCGGACCTCTTCCTCACGTGCGACCTGATCGCTGACCACACTGGCGAACTTGACCACTTTGCACAGCTTGCCTTCGGTGTCATAGACGGGGTTGTAAGTCGCTTCCAGCCAGACGTCCCGGCCCATGCTGTCGATGCGCTTGAAGCGGTTTGCAACGAATTCGCCGCGATTTAGCGTTTGCCAGAAGGTCTTGTACTGCTGGGAAGACGCTTCTTCCGGGGTGCAGAACATGCTGTGGTGCTTGCCCACGATCTGCTTGAGCGAATAGCCCATGCCTTGCAGGAACTGGTCGTTGGCCGAGACTATGGTGCCGTCCAGATTGAACTGAATGACTGCGGTAGAACGCAGCAGCGCCTTAATGAACGCTTCGTTCTCCTTTGCCAGCTGCAGCTCTTTCGTCACTTCACGGGCGTACCCGCTCATGTGCAGCAACTTGCCTTGGACGTTCAGGATCGGATACCAATCGATGTGCAACCAGGCAAGGCTGCCGTCGGTGCGCAGAAAACGATAGTCGTCGCTGACGGGTTCGAGCTTGGACACAGCCGCTCGGAAATTATGAAAGCAGGGCAGGCTTTTTACATAGGCCGGGACGATATCCGCCATGGCGCGGCCTAGCAGTTGCTCGACCTTGTAGCCGAGCGTCTGCGCGAATTTCTGGTTGACGGCCACCATTCGAAACTCGGTGTCGAGGGTGATCGACAGCATCGTTGCGTTCATTTGATCGCGAAGCTGCCGGAGCAGCGACAGTTCTACAGCCTGGTCTTCGACTTGTTTTTTGAGGTGGCTGTTGAACATGAAAGCACCGGAAGCTGAGTGGACGTACCTCTCTATCGGCACGCCACTTCCATACTTGATGACCAACGTCGTTCGGTGCGCGTGCGTCAGTCGACCCGCTCCAAGCGCACCCGGATTACGCCGGCGCGAGTGCTGGCGATGCGCTCAAACGCCGCTTTCGACAGGTCGATAATCCGCCCTCGGACGAACGGCCCGCGGTCGTTAATACGCACCACGACGCTTTGGCCGTTACGGGTGTTGGTGACCCGGACCCGAGTGCCGAACGGCAGCGTGCGATGAGCCGCTGTCAGAACATTTTGGTCGAAGCGCTCGCCGCTGGCGGTCAGTTTGTTGTGGTGCTGGTTGCCGTAATACGAGGCCTTGCCTGAACCGATCAGCGCGCCCGTCTCGGTGGGCGCTTCCTGCGGCGAGGGGGTCTTCGATCGCGGAGTGGTACAGCCTGCAAGTGCTACGACCGTAAGCAGGGTGAACAACCAAACGGCTGGCCTTATGAGCATCGTCGATCCTTGTCTTCGTCATGAGGGATTCGGGCAGCGCCGTACGGAACGGCAAGGCGCGGCGCCATTAAGAGTGTATCGGTGCCAGTAAGTTTTCGAGGTCAATCGTGCTTCAGCGATCAGCGATCAGCGCTCGCGCACCGGGGATGGTGCAAGCCGAGCGGTGTAATGCACAGCGGACCCGATCGCTCGGGTCCGCCCCGGCGCGCTTACTCGCTCGGTTTGGCCAACCAGGCGTCAGCGATGCGTTGGTATTCTCCAGTGGCCTTGGTCAGGTGCAGCCACTGATCGACGTAGGCCTTGAATGCCACATCACCGCGCGGAAGCAAGAAGGCCTTTTCGCTGTACTGCAGGGGTTTGTCGGGGTTAACCGCACACAGAGTCGGGTAGTTGCGCTGTTGATACTGCGCCTCCGACGAGTCGGTGATCATCACGTCGGCCTTGTTGTCGGCGACGGATTTGAAGATCACGGTGTTGTCGTGGAATAGCTCCAGCTGCGCCTTGGGCAGCTCGCGACGCACGAAGGCTTCGTTGGTGCCGCCTGGCGGCTCGATCAGGCGCACCGAGGGCTGGTTGAGCTGCTCGATGGTCTGGTACTTCTCGACTTCATCACAGCGGACGAAGGGGATCTTGCCGTCCACGGTGATCGGATTGCTGAAGAAGGCCTTCTTTTGCCGCTCGAGTGAAATGGAGACGCCGCCCACGGCCATGTCGCATTGAGCGAGGAAGTCTGGCATCAACGTCTTCCATGTGGTCGGTACCCATTCGATCTTGACGCCCAAGGACTTCGCCAGTGACTCGGCGAGGGCGATGTCGATGCCCTCGTAGCGCTTGTCGTCGCGCAGAAAGGTGTAGGGCTTGTAGTCGCCAGTCGTGCAGACCTTCAGCGTACCGCGCTGTTGGGCTTCATCGAGCACTGAGGAGGAGGGCGCGGCGAAGGCCGTGCCGCTGGCCAGCAAGATGCCAGCCGCAATCAGAGATCTCATGGTGTTTCCTTGCAAGGGCATGCCTGGGTGGCCGCGGTTATTGTTCTGGCCCGTCAGTTGGAGTGGGCATGTCGAACGTACCGGACTGCAGACCGGCCTCACAAGGTTTAACTGAGTGGAGAGTTGCCACGGCTCGACGTCGGCAACCGCGGATGATCTACCTCAGGCGTGCGGCTTGCTACGGATGGTCTTCATCAAGTCGGCCGGGGTGATGTGGCCGACCACGCTGCTGGCGCTGCCCGGCTGCGGCAGGTTGAGGATGTTGCCCTTGATCTTGCCGATCACGTGCATCTCGCAGGGCTTGCAGTCGAACTTCAGCGTCAGGACTTCATCGCCGTGAATCAGCTGCATCGGCGCAACCTTGGTGCGCACGCCCGTCACGCCCTTGGCCTGTTTCGGGCAGAGGTTGAAGGAGAAGCGCAGGCAGTGCTTGGTGATCATCACCGGCACTTCGCCGGTCTCCTCATGGGCCTCGTAGGCCGCATCGATCAGTTGCACACCGTAGCGGTGATAGAAGGCACGCGCTTTTTCGTTGTAGACGTTATAGAGGAACGACAGGTGCGCTTCCGGGTAGACCGGCGGCGGTACGCTGACCGCCTTGCGGCTGCCTAACGGCCGAATCGCTTCGCGGGCTTCGCTCAGTGCCTCGATGGCTTCGCGGCGCAGCGCCTTTAGCTGCGAGTTGGGGATGAAGAAGGCCTGCGGCGCATCCACGTCCACTTCTTCGGCGTGGTAGATCGTGGTGCCCAGCTGGCTCAGTAGGTCGGCGATCTGGCCAGGCACTTGTTCCGGCTTCTTCGCTTCGCCGAATGGGCCGACCAGCGAGACGCTGGCATAGGCGCCTTCTTCGCTGGTGACATGCAACTCCAGCTCATCGGCACGCAGCTTGGCCAGCCAACGCACGCCGATGCGGCGCTCGGAGGAAGTCTTCAGCAGCGCGTTCTGCCAGTTGTGGTCCAGGTTGCGGTTCAGCGGATGGTTCGGGCGTAGCTGGCGGATCGCGTCGGGCATCTCGTTAGGCTCCACGCGGTATTGCCAGAGCGACTGACCGTCTTCCTCGAATTGCTTCAACGGCTCGACCACGCTGGCGCGGAAGCCCACCACCTCACGCTTGATCAGCACATTGAGGCCGTCGCCGTTGGACAGCGGCTCACGGGTCTGCACGGTCAGGTCATGCTTGCTGACCTTGAGCACTTCACCCACGGCGAGACCGGTGAAGGTCGGCGAGTCGAAGGCGCCAATGTCGATCTTGCGGTCGGTCACGAAGTAATCGGTGCTGCCGCGATGGAAGGTCTTGTCCGGGTCCGGCACGAAAAAATGATCGGTGCGGCCGCTGGAGGCGCGGGCTAGATCAGGGCGGTCTTCGAGAATCTCGTCGAGTCGCTGGCGGTAGTAAGCGGTGATGTTCTTCACGTAACTCACATCCTTGTAGCGCCCTTCGATCTTGAACGAACGCACGCCGGCATCGACCAGCGCGCGCAGGTTGGCGCTCTGGTTGTTGTCCTTCATCGACAGCAGATGCTTGTCGAAGGCAACGACGCGGCCCTGGTCATCCTTGAGCGTGTAGGGCAAGCGGCACGCTTGGGAGCAATCGCCACGGTTGGCGCTGCGGCCGTTTTGCGCATGGGAAATGTTGCACTGCCCGGAAAACGCCACGCACAGGGCGCCGTGAATGAAGAACTCGATCGTCGCATCGGTCGCATCGCTGATCGCACGGATTTCCTGCAGATTCAGCTCGCGGGCCAGCACCAGCTGCGAGAAGCCGGCCTTGTCGAGAAAGGTGGCGCGTTCCAGGGTGCGGATGTCGGTCTGGGTTCTGGCGTGCAGTTCGATCGGCGGGATGTCCATTTCCATCACGCCCATGTCCTGCACGATCAGCGCATCGACACCGATCTCGTAGAGCTGCCAGATCAGCGCCCGCGCCGCTTCCAACTCGTCGTCATGGAGGATGGTGTTGATCGTGACGAATACCCGTGCGTGGAACAGGTGCGCAAATTTCACCAGCTCGGCAATGTCCGCCACGCTGTTCTCGGCGTTGTGCCGCGCCCCGAAACTCGGCCCGCCGATGTACACCGCATCGGCGCCATGCAGGATGGCTTCGCGAGCAATGGTCGTGTCCCGGGCAGGGGAGAGCAGTTCGAGGTGATGTTGGGGCAAGGACATGAGCGCGGACCGGGTGCAGATGGAAGCCGCGCATTGTAAAGACTTACGGGCCATTTGGGACTGGCCGCCGGGCGAGTGATCGAGGCCCGGATATCGATTGCGATGATGAACGCCACTGACTCGGCGATTCGCGCTACGGCGAGAGGTGGCTACCTAACCAAGTAAATCCACCAGTTTTAGTGATGTGGACGAGAAAGTTTTTCGTTTAGCTAAATAAATGATTACTTATCTCATTCGCGATTGATTATTATCCGTTGCCCGCGACTCAATGTGACCTGATGTAACAACAATCAGAAGATGCGGCTGCCACCCACTAAATACAGAGGACCTCAAGCATGACTGGTAGTAAGGCCGGGCTTTACAAGGCGCAGACACCTTGGCGACGTACCACCACCGCGTTTCTGTGCTGTGCGGTAGCCGCTCCCTTGAGCGTTAGCGCGCAAGAGTCGGCCCGCACGGATACTGAAGAGCCGTTTCGCCTGGCGCCCATCATCGTTAACGCCAATGCATCTGCGGGTGACGACTCCAGTACGGTCGTTGCTCAGGAGCTGTGGGTCGGCGGTAAGGTTCCTACCAGCATTCTCAACACGCCAGCTTCGGTTTCGGTGGTCACCCAAAAGGAAATCGAGCAGCGCAGTGCCAGCACCACAGAAGAGGTGCTGCAATACACACCGGGCGTCATCACCGACTTTTACGGTACAGATGACCGCAACGATTACTTCAAGATCCGCGGCTTCCAGGCCACGACTTACCGTGATGGGCTGACCCTCGGCTCCATGCGCGGCGTCCGCGAAGAGCCCTTCGCCTATGAGCGCATCGAGATTCTGCGTGGTGCCAACTCCACGCTGTTCGGGCCTGCTGATCCGGGCGGCTCCGTTAATTTCGTCAGCAAGAAGCCGCGCTTCGATAAGTTTGGCCAGGGCTATGTGACCTACGGTTCCTTCAATCATGTTGAAACCGGTATCGATGTCGGTGACTCGTTGAACGAGGACCAGACGCTGGCCTACCGCCTGACCGGCAAGATCCAGGACAGCGATCGCGAGTACGACCATTCCCAGGACGATGACAAGTTTCTGATGGGCGGTCTGACCTGGGCACCGACAGCCTTTACCTCAGCCACGCTTATCCTGGATCACCTCAAGCGTGACAGCACGCCGAACAGTGGTGGTTATCCGCTGGACAGGGAATACGACCGCAGCGATTTCTATGGCGAGCCGGGCTTCAATTTCCAGGAAACGGAGCGCTCCAGTATCACCAGCACCGTCACGCACGATTTCGACAATGGTTTCGTGCTGCGCGGCAACCTGCGTTACAGCGAGCTGACCGATGACTTCGGCTATGTCTATATCAACGATGCGCCTTCACGTCGGGTAGGGACTTCCGTCGGTCGCGACTACTTCGGCACCGACAGCGAGGCGGATGAGCTGATTGGCAACATGATGCTGCAATACGATGCCCGCTTCGAGAGCATCGACAGCAGCACCTTGATGGGGGTCGAGTATCGCGATGCCTCCACCCAGGAAACCTCTGTCTATGGGGGGGCGACGCCAATCAACATCGCAAACCCGGTGCGTAGCGGCGCTCCATCGAGCCTCTCGATCTACCGCACAAGCGATCAGGAATACACCACCAAGTCCGCGTTCCTGCAGCAAAGTCTCTCCTTTTACGAGCGCTTTATCGTCAGCGCCGGGGTTCGTAACGATTCCATGGATCTGGCGGACAAAGGCGCATTGTTCGGAACGGCCTTCGATAAGAGCGATAGCGTTTCGGAAACATCCTATCGCGGTGCGCTGACCTACATGGTCACAGACGAGGTTTCCACCTATGTGAGCATGGTGGAGTCCGTGGCACCGCCAGAAGTAGGCGTTACGCCCAAGCGCGGCAAACAGTACGAGCTCGGCGTTAAATATGCGCCCGTGGGCATGAACGCGTTGTTCACTGCAGCGATCTACGACCTGACCCAGGACGATGTCACCTTCTCCGTCACGCTGCCCAGCGGAGTTATCGAGCAGCAAGCCATTGGCGAAACGCGGACGCGTGGTTTAGATCTGGAAGCCAAGGCTGAGATCACTAGCAACCTCAGCCTCCTGGGCGCCTATTCCTATCTAGAGTCGGAGGTGATCCGCGACATCGACGTAACGCGAGAGGGCAATGAGTTCGATGTTGCGCCGAAGCATACCGCGTCACTGTGGAGCTACTACAGCTTGCCGGGAACGGATATGAGCGTTGGCCTGGGAGCTCGTTACGTCGGGGCTTATTACTTCGATCTGGCTAATACCGCCAAGAGCGACGCAACCACGCTTTTCGACGCAGCCTTTAACTACCAGATCTACAGAGACACCGATCTGGCCATCAACGTCAGCAACCTGCTCGATGAGCAGCACGTGGTCGGCTCGGGCACCGCGGACTACTACAACCCTGGCCGCGAGATCACGGCCAAGGTCAGCTATAACTGGTAAACGACAAGTCCTGTCTGGCAGCTCCAACGTCGGCCAGGCAGGACTTACGTAGACCTTGCTGCTTGCCGCCCCGGTGAGCAGCAGAGTTGGGAAGTATCAGATAGCTTGTCGCATCGTTTGGTTGCGAGCCGATCCCTTCCAGGGCTTATTGCCCACTTCTCGGTAAAGCCAGCTTGCAGACGATCGAGCTGCACGTTGCCGATGAAGCGAAACTATCTGGCCGTTACGCTCCTCTGAAACGTCCCTCCAAGCGTTACTCCGTGCTCGGCGCCAATACCTTGCGGCTCGGTCGGCCCCCGCCCGATGATCCCTACATTTATCGGGTGAGGATCAGGGGAAGCATCGAGTCCGGTACATTCTTGCGTTCTACAGCGTTAACACCACCTGATGCCGCTCCCCATCCAGCGCAAGCCGTACATACCCGTCGGCACAGTCGAGTGCCTGCTCATCCAATAGGGCCGTCTTGATGCCGTTATTGGCCTGGGCTGGGTTTTCCACCCGAATGGCGTAGCGGGTCTCGCCCAGGTTGATGGTGGCTTCGAATCCGGGCCACTGACTGCTGATGCATGGATCGACGATCAACCATTCGCCTTCACGACGGATACCGAGGATGCCCTCGACGCCGGCGCGGTGCATCCAGCCGGCTGCACCGGTGTACCAGGTCCAGCCGCCGCGGCCGTTATGCGGAGCAACGCCGTAGACATCCGCTGCCACCACATAAGGTTCTACTTTGTAGCGTCGGCTTTCTTCAGGCGTCAGCGCGTGGTTGATCGGGTTGAGTAGCTTGAACATGCGGCACGCGGCATCACCGTCGCCGAGCTTGGCGAAGGCGAGCATGGCCCACATTGCCGCGTGGCTGTATTGCCCGCCGTTTTCGCGCAGGCCCGCTGGATAGCCCTTGATGTAACCCGGCTCCTTGTCGGTCTTGTCGAATGGTGGCGTGAACAGCAGCGCCAGCCCGTCGTCCTCACGGATCAGGTGCTTGCGCACCGAAGCCATGGCTTGCTTCGCACGGGCGGGGTCTGCCGCGCCGGACAGCACGGCCCAGGACTGGGCGATGGAGTCGATGCGGCACTCGTCACTGTCTTTGGAACCGAGCCAGGTGCCGTCGTCGAAGGTTGCGCGGCGATACCACTCGCCATCCCACGCCTTTTCTTCCAGCGAATCAGTAAGCGCCACGGCGTGTTCACGCCAGCGCTCGGCGCGTTGGGCGTCAGCCACGGTGCCGCGCCCATCGGCCAGTGGCGCGAAGAGTTCAATGGTGCGCAGGAGCAGCCAGCCGAGCCAGACGCTTTCGCCCTTGCCGTGTTCGCCGACGCGGTTCATCCCGTCGTTCCAGTCGCCGCCGCCAATCAGCGGCAGGCCGAGTTCGCCGTGCAGTTCCAAGCACTGGTCGAGGCCGCGCGCGCAATGCTCGAACAGCGGTGCGGCATCGCCAGCCATCATCGGTTGGAAGAAGGCATCGTGCTCGCCAGGCTTGAGCAGCGGCCCTTCGAGGAAGGTGACTGGCTCGTCGAGAATCGCCAGATCGCCCGCGACCTGGATATAGGTCGCCGTGGCGAACGATAGCCAGACACGGTCATCGGAAATGCGCGTACGCACGCCCTGACCGGAGTGCGGCAGCCACCAGTGTTGTACGTCGCCCTCGGCGAACTGGCGGCTGGCCGCGCGCAGAATGTGGCTGCGGGTGGCCTCGGGCCGGGAGAAGGTCAGCGCCATGCCGTCCTGCAACTGGTCGCGGAAGCCGTAGGCGCCGCTGGCCTGATAGAACGCCGAGCGCGCCCAGATGCGGCAGGCGAGGGTCTGATACAGCAGCCAGCCGTTGAGCATGATGTCCATCGTGCGGTCCGGGGTTTTCACCTGTACCGCGCCCAGGGCGGTACGCCAATGCTCGGTGACCTCCAGCAGCACGGCATCCAGATCCGCTTGGCGATAACGCTCGACCAGTGCCCGCGCAGCCTCTGCCGATGGGCATTGACCGATAAAGGCGACGATTTCAATGCTTTCGCCGGCAGCCAGTTCGACGCTTGTCTGCAAGGCCCCGCAGGGGTCCATGCCGGCGCCCGTGATACCCGACAGCGGCGCACCCGCGAGAAGCGCTGCTGGCGTTGCGGGTCCGCTGTTGCGGCCGAGGAATTCGCGGCGATTGGCGGTCCAGCCGGTTTGCCTACCGCCAAGGTCGGCAAAGGCTATGCGGCCAGGGAAGGCGCTGCTCCAGGGGTTGCGGGCGAGAAGCATGCCGTTGCTGTCATCGTGCCCGGTGATGATGAAGGGCGCGTTGGCGCCGCGCGCCGTACCGAGCACCCACTCGCTGTAGCGAGTGACCGACAACCGGCGCGGCACGGCCGACAGGTTGCGCAGGGTCAGGCGGGAAATCTTGATGGGATCGGCCAGCGGCACGTACTCCAGCAGGTCCATGGCGATGCCATCGGCCTGGTGTTCGAAGCGGCTGTAGCCATGTCCATGCCGTGCGACGTACAGCCCGCCATCACGAATCGGCTGTGCGGTCGGGCTGAATAGTGCACCGCTGTCCTCGTCGCGCACATAGAAGGCTTCGCCACAGGGGTCCGTAACCGGGTCGTTGGACCAGGGCGTGAGCTGGTTTTCCCGGCTGTTCTCGGCCCAGGTGTAGCCGCTGCCCTGCGCCGATACCTGAAAGCCGAACTGCGGATTGGCGATCACGTTGATCCAGGGCGCGGGTGTGTTGGCGTCCGCTTCCAGCAGCGTCACGTACTCGCGGCCATCCTTGTCGAAACCGCCCAGCCCGTTGAAGCATTCCAGGTGCTGGGAAATCTCCGCAGCCGATGGACCTGCAGCAGCTGACGTAGCCATTCCAGTCGATCGCCGGTCGGCAGGACGTGGCGGGATGACCGGTGCCTGAGACGCAACCAGTTGGTTGGTCAGCTGATTGGCGATCGGCCCGCGGCGAGCGATCAGGGAGACGCGAGCCACGCTGCGCAGCAACGCACGCGCCTCGGTGCTCAGCAGGTCGGCGCGCAGCATGTACACCGTGCCTTGAGCAAGTTCGGCACCAAAACGCGGGCGCGACTGGCTGCTTCGCACGGCGGTTTCGATAGCGATCTGCAAGTCCTGCAGGTAGGAACTGGCGTGCTCGTTGAGAATCACCAGATCCACCGCGAGGCGCTTCATGCGCCAGTACTCATGGGCACGCAGCAGCTGGCGAACCTGGGCGATGTCCTGAATGTCGTCGATGCGCAGCAAGACGATGGGCAGGTCACCGGAGATCGCGTGCGGCCAGAGACCGGACTGAGCGCCAGCGCCCTCGATAATGGCCGCCGAGGGCGCACGAAACTGCGGATCGGCATAGAGGATCGGCGCGGCTAGGCGCTGGAAGTCGGCGGCTTCGGCCGGCTTGATGTCCAGATGGCGCAGCTGAACCTGCGCCTGGGTCCAGGCCAGGGTTTTGGCGCGGTCGTAGGCGCTGCGGTCGTGGTGTTTCTCGATCAGGTTGAGCAGCTCATCCCGCGACTCCGCAACCAGGGTCCAGAAGGCAACGCGGGCTACCTTGCCCGGTGCGACCTTGACCCGGTATTTGAGCGCGAAGATCGGGTCGAGCACGGTGCCCACCGTATTCGACAGTGGCAGCCCTTCGGCAACCACCGCGGCAGCGGCAACGCTTGGCCGCTGGCCGATGAAACGGGCCCGGTCGGTTTCATACTGCGGATCGGCCACGACTTCACCTTCGGCCACGACAAAATGTGCGGCCCAGATCGGGCGCTCGCCCTCGCTGCGCAGGCGTCGGGTGGCCAGCAGCGCGCCGAACTCTGGCAGGTATTCGGTGACCACGAAGAGCTTGGCGAAGGCCGGGTGCGCGTTGTCGGTGGATGGCGTCGTAAGCACCACTTCGCTGTAGGAGGTCAGCTCGATCTCACGAGCGTCAGGGCCGCTGTTGGCGAGCGAGACGCGGCGTACTTCGCCGTCATCCTCACCAGACACCAGCACATCGAGGATGGTGGACAGATCCTTGTCGTGACGAATGAACTCGGCACGATCCTCGCCAAATATCACCTCATGGCTCAGCGCATCGCTGCCGATGGGCTGCCCGCCTGCCGGCCAGACGCGGCCGTCTGCCGTATCACGAAGGAAGATGAACGAGCCGTAATCATCACGGCTGGCATCTTCACGCCAGCGGGTGACCGCGATATCGCGCCAGCGGCTGTAACCTGCGCCGGCGGCGGTGAGCATCACGGCGTAACGGCCGTTGCTGAGCAGGTGGGTGACAGGGGCGGCTCCGGCGGCGGCCGCGTTGAGCCGGCGCAGGGCTTGCGGATCGCCGCTGCCCTCGACAGCACGGATCTTCACTTCTTCGGCGCGCGGATGGGCGATGGCCACGTCACGCGGCATGCGCTCCTGCAGGAGCAGTTCACAGGCCTGGATCATCGGCTCGCGATGGAAGCGGGCGCGCATCTGTCCGTCCAGCAGGGTGTTGGCGATGGCGACGATGGTCATGCCTTGGTGGTGGGCCATGTAGTTGCGCACGATGACGAAGGACTGGCCATCCGGCAGTCGCGCCGGGGTGAAGTCCAGTGCCTCGTAGAAACCGTAGCGGCCGACCGCGCCCATCTCTGCCATGCGGCGGAAATTGGCTTGCGCGCCCGGAGCGTCGACCATGGTGGCAAGGCCGGTGGCGTAGGGCGCGATGACCAGGTTCTCCGCCAGCCCGCGCTTGAGGCCCAAGCCCGGCACGCCGAAGTTGGAATACTGATAGGTGAATTCCATGTCGCGGGCGTGATACGCCGACTCCGACACGCCCCATGGGACGTTGCGGTCGTTGCCGTAATCTTGCTGGCGCTGCACCACCAGGCTGTTGGTCTGCTCCAGCAGACTGCCTGCCGGCGCACGCATGACCAGCGAGGGCATCAGGTATTCGAACATCGAGCCCGACCAGGAAATCAACGCTGAGCCGTTGCCCAGGGGCGTCGCGGTGCGACCCAGACGGAACCAGTGACGGGTGGTCACGTCACCCTTGGCGATGGCGAACAGGCTGGCCAGACGCGCTTCCGATGCGAGCAAGTCGTAGCAACTGGGGTCGAGGCTGTTTTCGGCCAGTCCATAGCCGATCGACAACAGCTTGCGTTCGGGGTCGAGCAGAAAGGCGAAGTCCATTTCCAGCGCCATCTGCCGGGTGCTGCGCGAAAGCTCGCGCAGGCGGTTCTGCGTATCGCTGAGCGTTTCGCCTTGTAGCTGGCGGTCGCGAGCGTGCTCGGCCAGGGTCTGGCCCAATGCGTCGATCCAGAATCGCAGGTCGGATGACTCGTCGTCTTCACCCGGCGGGCAGAGTTCCAGGCCCAGGCGAGCGGCCTTTTCGGCCCGTTGCTGGAGCGTCGCCGACAGCGTATCGAGCGCCTGCTCCTCGTCGAGCTGCGCGCTGATCTCGTCGAGCAGCTCGGACAGAGGACGGCCACGCTCGCCACTGGCGGACGGCAGCGCGGTCATAGCCTGGCGAATCAATACCAGGGTGTCCTGCAGGCCCGCGCGTGCATTCGGTGCGGTGGGTGCGTCGAGCCATTCCTCGCAGGCATTGGCGAGCGCGATCAGGTGGCCGGCCAGGTTGCCGCTGTCCACGGCCGATACATAAGGCGGCTCTAGCGCCCGCATGTCTTCGGTGGCGTACCAGTTGAAGAAGTGGCCGCGGTGGCGCTGCAGACGGCTCATGCTCTCCAGCGTTGCTTCGAGACGGTCGAGAGTCTGCAGGGTGCCGGCCCAGCCGAAATCACGCGCGGTGATGGCCGAGAGCAGGTAAAGGCCCATGTTGGTGGGCGAGGTCCGGCGGGCGACGACCGGCTTGGGGTCTTCCTGAAAATTGTCCGGCGGCAGCATGTTGTCGGCCGGCGTGACGAAGGTTTCGAAGAAGCGCCAGGTGCGTCGAGCGATCAGGCGCAGCTCCTCGGCGTCCGGTTCGGCGAGCGTCTGCCGGGGCGCGATGCGCGGTGAGCGGCTGGCCCACAGGGCGATGGCGGGTGCGCCCAGCCAGAGCAGGGCGAAGGGCAGCACCACGGGCCAAGAGCCGGGAGCGATCAGCAGCGCGAAGAGCGCAGCGCCAACGCCCAAGGCCGTGCCGCCGGCCATGCCGCAATAGAAACCGCTGAGCTTCAGGCGCGGGCTGATGGCCGATTGGGCGGCAGTGGTCCATTCCAGCAGATTGCGTCGGGACGATAGGCGAGACAGCGTCCGCACGATGGCATCGACCATGCGCCAGGCCTGGTCCGGCAAAAAGACCAGGTTCAACCCTGTTTGCGAGGCAGCCAGGCGCAGGTCGTCGCGCAGCCTTCGCAGGTGGCTTTGCATGCAGATGCCGCTGCGAGCGGGCAGCAGTGCAAAGCAGATCGGCAGTACGGCGGGAATGGCCATCGTCGCGAGTATGAGCAAGGTGCCGACAAGCGCGGCCGGGAGAGGCAGCAGCCAGCACAGCGTCAATGCGAGCAGGGTGAGCGGTGCGACCAATGAACGGCGCAGGTTGTCGAGCATTTTGAAGCGGCCAATATCCGGCAGCGCCTGAGTGCCGCTGCGGGCGCCGCATATCCACGGCAATAGCTGCCAGTCGCCACGGGTCCAGCGGTGCTGGCGCTTACCGGAGACGTCATAGCGTGACGGAAACTCCTCGACCACCTCCACATCCGTAGCCAGCCCTGCACGGGCAAAGACGCCCTCGAACAGGTCGTGACTGAGCATGGTGTTTTCCGGTACCCGACCGGCGAGTGCTGCCTCGAACGCATCAATGTCATAGATGCCCTTGCCGGTGTACGAGCCTTCACCGAATAGGTCCTGATAGACATCGGAGACAGCCGCGGCGTAGGGGTCCATGCCACCAGGGCTGGAGAAAACGCGCTGATAGAACGAGCCTTCACGACCCACCGGTAGCGATGGCGTGACCCGTGGTTGAAGGATCGCGTACCCGTTGACCACCCGTTGTTCGGAAGCGCTGAAGCGCGGGCGATTGAGCGGGTGCGCCATCTTTCCGATCAGGCGCATGGCGGCATCGCGCGGCAGCCGGGTGTCGGCGTCCAACGTGATCACATAACGCACATCGGTGGGCACCTGCTGCGTGCAACCGGCCAACGGCATATAGCTGGTGTCGGTGGCGCCGCGCAGCAGCTGGTTCAACTCATGCAGCTTGCCGCGCTTGCGCTCCCAGCCCATCCAGCGTCCCTCACTGGGATTGAACTGGCGTCGGCGGTGCAAGATCAGAAAGCGGCTGCCGCCAGGTGCCGGGCCATAGCGTTCGTTGAGGGCGGCAATGGCGCCAACGGCGACGGCGAGCAGATGCGCATCGCCAGGCATGGTTTCCGACTCGGCATCCAGCCCATCGGTCAGCAGCGCAAAGGTGAGGTCACCACCAGCGCCCGCCAAGTGATGCACTTCGATGCGTTCGATCTGCTCCAGCAGGTCCGCTTCGTTGGTCAGCAACGTGGGCACGGCGACCAGAGTGCGTAGCGATTGTGGCACGCCGGTGGTCAGGTCCAGCCCGGGCAGGGTCATGGCACCGAAACGCCAGGTCACCACACGGTTGACCAGCGTGGTGGCCACATCGGTAATCGGCAGGAATGCGACCACGGCCAGCAGTGCGAGCCATCCGGCACCAACGCCGACGCTGGTCAGCGCTTGCAGGCCGACCGACGCCAGCAGCGCGGTCACCAGCAGAATCGAGCCGACATAGCCGACGATCCCGAGCTGTATATGGAATCGGCTCAGGCGCAATCCCAACGGCGGACTGAAACCGATGCTGCGTTCTAGGGCCAGGCGGCCCTCGCCGATCAGGTGATAGCCCGGATCGCCCACGCGCTCGTCCTGCGCGAGATCGTGCGTGGGGGCAGCCGCTGCGGCGCTGAGTGCGGCGCTGGCGACGTCCAGCTCGGTCGCGCTGGAGCCGCGCGCCAGTTGTTCGATAGCGCTGCGGTACAGGTTGCGTGTGGGGAAATCCATGATGGCGAAAGCGCTGCCGGCGCGCAGTCGCTCGTCGACCAGGCTGACGCTCTCGAACAGTTCGGTCCAATCGATATCCGAGATCAGCCGCATGCTGGTCATCACGTTGCGCACACTGACGTTGGACGCGCCCTGGCGTTGCTGCGAATGCTGCACCACCTGATCGATGGAGCTGTCCTGCTGGCCCAGTAGCTCTTCCAGCCAGCCCAGAGCAGGTGTGGTATTCGGGTCCTGGTCGCGTAGCCGTTTGGCCAGCTCCGCCGCGAACACTTCGGACATCGGCGCGCTACCACGCGAGGCAATTTCATCCTCCAGCGCTTTTTTCGCAGAGACGGCCGACAGCAACCGGTTGGCCATGTCATCGGCCGCAGCACGGGTGGCGCGGCCATCGGTGATCTGGTCGCTCAGGCGCCGCAGATTCTCGATCAGTACGATGCGCAGGGTGATCGCCACCGCCCACAACTCACCGATGCTCAGCGGCTGGACCTGCTGGTAGGCGCTGATGAAGCGGCGCAGCGTCTCGGGGTCGAAATGGCTGTCGGTATGGGCGACGAACGCCCAGGCGATGCCGAATACACGGGGATAGCCGGTGAAGGGGCCTTCGGCCAGCTTCGGTAACTGGCGGTAGAAGCCCGGTGGCAAGTCGTCACGAATCTCGCGGATCTGCGCTTCGACCAGGTGATAGTTGTCCAGCAGCCATTCTGCGGCGGGTACCACGCTGCGCCCACTTTCCAGCTCCGCGGCACTGGCGCGGTAAGCTGCCAGCAAGACCGCCGCGTTGTCGTTCAGCCGAGCGTGCAGTGGCATGACGGCGGGTGGGCTGTCGGTGACGGGCTGGGCTGCGGCCAGGCTACGGGCGTGGTGTTCCAGCCGTTCGATACCGAACAGCTCGTCGCGCACGGGCGCACGGTCGTTCCAGAGGGGCGAGCGCTTGTGGCGTCCGAGAATGTGACGGAAAACTGAGGTCATGTGCGCCTGTCCGACTAGCGGATATAGGGGAGCAGGCGTAGAGGCGCCGGATCCTGTCGAGAGGAACCACGGCGGCAAGCTTTCGGAACAACGGGAAACCGATTGCCGGTTTCTGCCAAATCGCCGTACGGCCTCGTGAATACGCCATACCGCATGGCGGTGTGGCAGAGGCGTCAAGATTCGGCGAGCCATGCAAGCGGAGGGCGTAAACGCCGCCCCGCTTGCAGGAAGAATGCTGTCGCAGCAATGGACTCACGATACAGCAACGTCGGTTTTATTGTCGGTGCTTGGTTGAGAGGCGATTTTGTCCGGTGGTCAGGTGAGGGCTGCGGCTGCCCAAACCAGTCCTCCCAACAGCGGCAGGCTCACGGCCAGGCGCGGCGCGTAGGGAAGTAATAACAGCAAGGCAAAGCCAGCCAGTGAGATAAGGCCGAACCAGCCAACCACCGCCATGCCGCCGGGCCAGACCTGGCAGGACGCATATATCGCGAGCCCGAGCAGAAGCCCGCCCAATGGCGCGCATAGCCGACGAAGCCAGGTTGGCGCGTGCGGATTGACCAACTGTTTCCAGTGACGCTCCTTACCCAGGCAAAAGCCAAGCATGCCGGCGTAAGCGAGCAGAAGGCTGGCGAACAGCGCGGAAGCGTTCATGAGGAGGCTCCGGCAGCGGGACGATCAAGGCGAGCCGAACGGGCATTTCGGGCGGCGATGACCGTCGGGATTTTCCAAACGGTCCAGCCCAGCAGCAGGCCCATCGAAGCCACGCTTGCTAGCAGGGACAGTCGCATGACGTCCGGCGCGCTCTGGGCGCTCCACAGGTCCAGCGCCGGCAGGGCTAAAGCCAGGAGTGCAGCGGCCATGAGCTGTTCGCGCCAAGCTGACAACGGCTTGCGCAGCCAGCCGTGCAGCCAACTGAGTGCCCATACGCCGAAGAACAGCCGCAGCTCCCAGTTCTGACGTGCGGCCAGTTCTGTCGGTAGCAGCCGGTTGGCCCACAACAGCGTGATACAGGCCAGCAAAAGCCCGGCGACTACCGCTACGTTGAGGCTCTCTACTACGCGCAGGAATTGCGGGTTGGTCTTGGCCTGCTTGCGCTGTTTGACCGCGTAGAGCACGAGGCCTGTGCCGATCATGGCGCAGCTGACCAGGCCACAGATGAAGTACAGCCAGCGCATCGGATAGCCGCCGAATTGCGCGAAGTGCAGGCCCGCCATCACCCGTTGGGTCAGCTGGCTGGTGCGTGACGGCTCCGGCGCCTGGATCAGTTTGCCGCTGACGCCGTCGAATACCATGCCTTCGCCCTTGGTCAGTTCGATGCGGTTGCCCAGCACGGGGCGCGCCGTGACCTGGGCATTGGCTCGGCCGGGATTGCTCACCGCCAGGCTGCCGATCATGCCTTGGCCGTAGTGGGCCTCGGCCCGGCCGACAATCTCGCTCAGCGGGAGCAGCGGTGCCGCCGGTGCCGAGACGGCCTTGCGGCCACGGCCTTTGACTCGCGGCGCCTGCTCGGCTGCTCGGCCCGATTGCGCATCGCGGAAATAGGCTTGGCGATCACCGTCGTACAGGGCGTTCACCGCCGCTGGCATATAGAGCAGAAAGAAGATCGCCAGCCCCGTGTAGGTGATCATCAGGTGAAACGGCAACAGCAGCACGGCGCTGGCGTTATGCGCGTCGAGCCAGGATCGCTGGCCTTTGGCGGGGCGGAAGGTGAAGAACTCCTTGAAGATCTTCTTGTGGATGATGATGCCGCTGATCAGCGCCACCAGCATCGCCATGGCCGCGAACCCCACCACCCATACGCCCAGCGTGCGCGGCAGGTGCAAGGTGTAATGGAAATGGAAGAAGAAGTTGCCGCCGATGGTTTCCCGCGGCTCGACAGTCTTCCCGCTCAACGGGTCGAGGTGGGTCACACCGCCGCCACCGCCACGGCGCCGTTCACCGACCGAGACGACTAGGTCAGGCGCACGCGCGGTCGGCAGGCTGATGTTCCAGTTCGTTTCGCCGGGGTGACGCTCTGCCAGCCAGCGCTGCGCCACATTGGCTGCAGTGGCAGGTGACGGTGCCCGGTCGGTCAGCTCCGGCTGCATCCACCAGTTGATCTCCTTGTCGAACACCGCCAGGGTGCCGGTGAGAAAGATGGCGAAGAGCATCCAGCCGAGTAGCAGCCCGCACCAGGTATGCAGCCAGGACATGGATTGCGTCAGGCTGCCTTTCATCCCAGCACCTCCATCAGCTGCGGCCAGAAGCCTACGATGGCCAAGGGGATCGCGATCCCTGCGCCCACCAGCACCCGCCGCAGCGAGGCTGACGCGAACGCCCAGAGGATGAACACCAGATACACCACGAACGACAGCAGCGAAGCAGCGGTGACGGCGTCCACCGGGTCGAGCGGCAATAGTCGCGCCAGCGCGGCAGTAAAGGCGTAGGTGAAGGCGTAACCGCCGAGAAGGGCCAGTGCGGTGCGGGCCGCGATGGCAGGCCAGGCGCTTCGCGATTGAATGGCAGAACGGGTCACGACGGGATTCCGAGCAAGGTCGTACGAAAAAAGGCCCAACCGTCACAAGAGTCGGCCGGGCACAGATGCTGTGATGAACCGAGACGGGTATCACCCATACGCTCGGCCCAAATTGGCGATGGTTAGTGCGAGACTGGAGCGAAGCGAGCCGCCTTGCGCGGGCAGGGCGGCTCTTTCATCCATCACGCCTCAGAACGAAACGTTCATCCCGACCGTGTATCGACGCCCGTCGAGCACGGTTTCGTAGCTGTCGTATTCAATCTGCTCGTTGAAAATGTTGTAGACGCCAGCAAGCAGCTTGACGTTGCGGTTCACGTCATAGGTACCACCCAGGTCAACCAGCGTGTAAGAAGGGGTGCTTTCCGCCATGCTGGTACGTGACAGGTACTCGGAGGTTTCGCTGCGGTAATTGAGTCGCGCCCAGGTGCCGAGGCGGTCGCTGGCTTGCCAGTCCAGCATGGTGTTGAACATGTGTTTGGGCATCTTGTTCAGCGGCTCGCCGCGGAAGTCGCCGCTGCGCTGTTCCGATTCGGTATAGGTGTAGTTGGCGCCCAGGGATATGGTTTCGGTGATCGCCCAATCGAAGGTCGCCTCGACGCCGCGCATGCGTGCTTCGTCGACGTTTACGCGATCGCTGATAAAGCGGTACGCCTCGCCATTGACGACGCACTGGCCCGACGCATTGCCGGTGGTGTCCGAGCAACGGCGAAGCTCGGTGATCTTGTCTTCGAAGTCGGTGTTGAACAGTGTCACGCCGGCCGACAAACCGTTCAGGCTGTCCCACAGCACGCCGATTTCCTGGCTCAGGCTTTCCTCTGGCTTGAGCGCCGAGTTGCCCACAATCACGGCCGGGTCGCCCCGGCCACCACCGGTGATCTGCCCCCAGTTATCCACCGCGGCGCGAATATCCGGCGAGCGATAGCCGCTGGATACGCCGCCTTTTACTGTCCATTGCTCGGCCGCTTGCCATACGCCATAAACGCGCGGCGACCAATGAGTTCCGTAGTTTTCATCGCGATCCATACGCAGGCCGGTGGTGAGTGCGAAGCTGTCGGTCAGGCTCCACTCGTCTTCGGCGAAAAGCGCCCAGGACCAGCGTGTCAGTTGGGTCACGTCTTCGGCGCCAGCCAACTGGTTGCCCTTGTCCGAGAGATCCTCGTATTTGTACTGGCCGCCGAGCGTGGCGATGTGGTCACCCAGGAAGAGCGAGGTCTGCGTATTGAAGACGCTGTTCTCCAGCTCCATCTCGCGCCCCGGGTTCTCGATGCGCTCCTGCTGCACGTAGCTTTCCGACTGGCCCGAATCCCAGCGCCCGGTATGGCTGATCGAGTAATGAGTACGGTCGTAATCCGATAGCGAATCGCTGTCACCCGTACCGGACCGGCCTACGCTGGCGTTGCGTTCCTGCTCGGTCTTGCCCATTTCCAGAACGATGTCGTTGGCCTCGTTCGGCGTGAACGACAATTTTGCCGTTGCGCTGTCGGTTTTCTGCTCGTTGAACCCGCGAGGGATGTCATCTTCGTCTCGGCGAGACGTCTGTCCATAGACCTGGAGCCCTAGCAGGCCGTCGACCAGGGGCCCGGAGAGATAGCCGTTAAGGGTGTGGTAATCACCGGAATCGGAGCGGTCCTGGAAGGTCTTTTCGGTCCGCACGCCGCCGCGCCAGGTGTCGGCCACCTTGCGCGTGATGATGTTGATCACGCCGCCCATGGCGTCGGAGCCATACAGGGAGGACATCGGCCCACGCACCACCTCGATGCGCTCGATGGCTTCCAGGGGCGGCGTCCAGCCTTGCTCGATGCCTGGGCCATCGCTGTTGGGGCGCGTCGCGCGCGACTCCATACGTTTGCCGTCGATGAGGATCAGGGTGTACTTGGACGCCATGCCGCGAATGCTGATATCGCTGGAGCTAGCGCCGCCGGTGACAACGACACCCGGGATGTCCCGCAGGGCATCGGTGACGTCGCGATAGGATTTGTTTTCCAGTTCTTCCCGCGTGACGACGGAGATGGAGGCGGGGGCCTGCTTGATCTGTTGCTCGAAACCTGACGCGGTCACGACGACGTTCGATAATTCGACTGGTTCTGCAGCGTTGGCTGGCAAGCTCGTCCAGGTTGCTAATGCGATCGCGCAAGCCAGCCGATGCCGATTGAAAGTCACCATGTACTGCCATCTCCCTGAGAAAACTTACGTCATCTGCGGCCATGAACGACATGGCGCATGCATGTGAGCCGCGGTGCGAGCCGCAAGCCGACCGCAATGCTAAGTATTCTCATTTGAGAGTAAAGCGCATTTACAATCTATACAGTTTTCAACCGAATGGTCAGGCGCAGGCCGGGTTGGCTGTTCTCGGCCCAGATCGCACCGCCTTGCATCACCACCATACTGCGGGCGATGGCAAGGCCCAGCCCGAAGCCGTCACCTCCCGGGCGGGCGGCGCTGAGTCGCGCGAAGGGCCTGAAGATGACGGCCAGTTTCGCCTCTGGCACGCCTGGGCCCTGGTCTTGAATGCGCAGACGCCAGCTGTCGCCGTCTCGAGCGGCCGTGAGGCAAACCACGCCGTGCGCGGGGGAATAGCGAATGGCATTGCGCAGGATATTTTCCATGGCTTGTGCCAATGCGTTGAGGTTGCCGAGCACCTGGCAGCCTTCCGGTATCTGCGCCTGGATGCGTTCACACGGCCAGCCGGCCTCGAAACAAGCGTTCTCGCATAGCAGGTCCCAGAGCGCCGCCACGTCCACAGGCTGGCACTCGAAGCGGGGCTGCTCGCTGTCCAGCCAGGCGAACTCCAGGGTGTTATCGACCAGTTGCTGCATGCTGTTGATTTCACGCTCGGTGCGGTTGCGCATGTCTCCGGCGCTCAGCTCGCTCTCGCAGGCGACACGCAGCCGGCTCAGTGGTGTGCGCAGCTCGTGGGACAGATCGCGTAACAGCTGTTGCTGCTGGGCGACCGAATCGCGCAGGCGCTGCGTGAGGTACTCCAGTGAACGGCCCAGCTCCCCCAGCTCATCGTTGCGCCGCGCAATGGAGGGCGGAAGCAACGAGTCGAGGCGGTTGCCGCGTAATGCGTTGGCCTGCCGGCGCAGGCGGTCCAACGGTGAAACCAGCATTCGATAAAGCAGCCAGCAGAACAGCAGTGACAGCAACACCAGCGGCAGATACACACCGCCCGCAGTCAGCAACGCATGGTTACGCCAGGGGCGGAATCGTTCCGGCAGCTGGATGATCAGCTTGGCACCGGTGCTCTCCAGCGGTACGGACACCAGGGGCAGGCCGTCATAGCGTCTGCTCATAGGCCAGTCGTAATGCCGCACAAACGTGAGCCTCTGCCGTTCCTCGTCGCTCAAGGACTGACCGCCGAGAGGTTGCAGCTGTTCGTCCACCACCACCAGCCAAGTCGGCTCACGGTCCTTCATCACCGCCAGCCATTGCGCCATCGCTTCTGGACCCGCTTGCAGAGCGGCTTGAGCTTCGTTCGCATAGCCGCTGAGGGTGTCGCGCGCCTGTTCAGACAGAAATGAACTGGTCCTATCGATATAACGGCTCACATAGCCGCTGGCCCAGATCATCGACAGACAGAACCCGGCAACCAGCACTACCAGGCGCCAGAACAACGAATGACGATTGGGCATCAGCTCGCCTGCAGTTCCAGCACGTAGCCTTTGCCCCACACGGACTCCAGGCGCAGGGTTGCCACCTGTTCGCGCGCCAGCTTGCGGCGGATATTGCTGATGTGCATGTCCAGGCTGCGATCATGCTGTGAATAGCCGCGGCGCAGCGCCTGCTGGTAGAGAAACGGCTTGCTCAGCACTTCGCCAGCGGCGTCGTGCAGGACCTTCATCAGTCGATATTCGGTTGCCGTCAGGCCGACCCATCGGCCTTCGTACAGCAGGTCGCTGCGTTGGTCATCGAAGCGCACCGCATCCTGATTCGGCGCTGCCGGTACGCTGCGCTCATAGGCCACCCGCCGCAGGATCGCCGCGATGCGCACCTGCAACTCCTCGATGCTGAACGGCTTGGGCAGGTAGTCATCGGCGCCGCTGTCGAAGCCCTGGATGCGGTGCGCCTCGTTGCCCAACGCGGACATCATCAGCACAGGTGTGCGGCGTTGCTCGCGTAACCGGGTCAGCAACTCCATGCCGCTGAGCTCAGGCAGCATCACATCCAGCAGGATCAGGTCATACGTCGCTTCGCTGGCCAATGCGAGGCCGGTCGGGCCGTCATCGGCGAGGGTGACGTGAAAGCCACGATGTTCCAGAGAGGTTTTCAGGTGAGGGCCGAGGATCGGGTCGTCTTCGATCGCCAGTATCTGACGAGCTGCGCAGGAGGTCATGCAGAGTTCCGGTGCAAATAAGAACGATTATAGATTGCGGGAGGTACGGAACGCCAAGCATGGTCCTTGGTTCAAGGGGTTGGTTCGCCACATGGGCTCGACTTCCGGGGCGTGCCCGGTGCATCTTCAGCGTCCGCATCCGTGCTATCTGGAGATCTTCATGCGCCTGCTTTCCCTCTCACTGCTTTTGGTAACGCTCACCGGCAGCGCTATGGCGATTGCGGCCAGCGCAGCGGAGGAGGCGCAATTGATCGAGACGATCAACGCCTACCGCAGCGAAGTGCAGCGTTGCGAAGACCGGGCGAGTGAGGAGCTGACGGCCCTTTCGTCCGACCCGCGCCTGGTGTTGCCTGCCACTGGCGCCGGTGATCTGCAGGGCTCATTGGCCCGCAACGGTTATCCGATGGCCAACGTTCAGGCCGTCAGCCTGTCCGGGCCGCGTGATGCGCAAGCCGCGATGCAGGCGCTGCGCGAAAGCTTCTGTCGCGTGGTGCTCGATCCGCAATACGCCGACATCGGCGTCAGTCGCGAGGGGCGCGACTGGCGCATCGTGCTGGCGCGGCCGATGCTCGGCGGGCATTTGAAAGACGCGCAGGCAGAAGGGCAGGCGCTACTCGACGAAATCAATCGCGTGCGTGCCAGCGCGCGCCAGTGTGCTGGCAAACCCTTCGCTGCAGCCGCTCCGCTTAACTGGAACACAACGCTTGCCGGCCTCTCCGAGGCCCACAGCCGAGCTATGGCCAACGGCAACTTCTTCAGCCACCTGGATCGGGATGGACGTACGCCGGGCGACAGGGCGGAGCTGGCCGGTTATCCCGGTGCGCCGGTCGCCCAGAACATCGCTGCCGCGCTGGATCGACCGCGGCAGATCGTCGAAGGTTGGCTGGCGAATCCGGGGCATTGCGCCAATCTGATGAACCCGCAATTCAGTGAGCTGGGCGCGGCCTATGCGGTGGATCCGCAGAGCGATGCGGGCATCTACTGGGTCGCACTCTTCGGTGCGCCCTAGCCGGTGCCGCACGAACGCAACGCCTGACCTAAACGATGGCGAGTATTTTCGGATCCTGATCGGTCGCCTGCGAACATTTAGTTGAGAGGAGCGTTCGAACAACTGAGCTGTTCATCTTTCACGTAACAGATCAGGAGCACTGACATGACCGACCCTAACGATCCACTCAAGGATGGCCTGACCCCACCGGACTATGACGAATATGGCGACGCGCCTGATTCGGGCGAAAACGATCCGGAGGAAACGGTAGAGCCCAAAGACGAGCCGAATGCTGGAGAGAGCCCGCTCGGATAGCCGGCGGCACCTGTTCCATTGGTTGCAGAGGATCCTTCGCCAAGCAGCATGCTGGACAATTCGATCGGCCCAGCCTAAAAAGACGCGCCTCAAGCTCGGTAGCAACGTGCTAGTCAGCAGTCGTGTTTTTTTCAAAAGCAGGTAGATCGTGAGAAAGAAAAAGCCAGTAGACCCTGTTCGGCAAGCAGAAAAGAACCGTGCGCATCGGATCGGCTGGGCAATTGCCGTGGCCGGTATCGTCGCCGGCTTCATTCTGGTGATGATGAAGCCGGCGTGACTTAGCTCGGCTTATCCTTGCGACCTGCCGGTTCGCCCGCAGGTCACTGCGGTCTATGGCTCGCCCAACCGTGCCCCTAGCATTCGATTAAGTGCTTTGTTGAGCTTGACGTCCAAATCCAGGGCCCGAGCGGGTGTTGTTGCCCTTGGCCAGGCGGTCGTAGAGCACCACGTTGACCGTCGCCGCCAAATTCATGCAGCCATTGGTGGGGATGTAAACGACGTCTTCACACCAGTCGCGGATCTCTTTGCTCAGCGAGCCATCTTCGGCGCCGAAGATATACAGCGCGCGATCCGGATGGGTGTACTCGGGTAGGGCGCGAGCACCCTCGACTAACTCCACCGCGACCGGCACGCAGCCGAGTGGCAGGATCTTGCGCAGGTCATCGATGTTTATCAGTGGGATGTCCTGATGGACTTTCTTGGTGTCGGTGACGAAATCCCTGGCGCGGTCATAGCGAGTCCCGGTGTAGAACACCGAAGCCGCACCATAGCAACCGGCCGCTCGCATGATCGCGCCAACGTTGGATGGCGATTTCGGGTTGCTCAGGCCGATGCAGGCGTATCGTTTGTTGCTCACTGGAAAAGACTCGCGCGGAAAACGCGCGAGTATACGGGACAGCCCAATCGTCGGTGGGCCCGGAATACCCGGCTCCAATCAGGGGATGAGTTTGCTGGCGCGCAGCTTGGTGAACACGTCGAAAAACGCGTCGTCACTTGCCTGATAGTCCAGAAACCCGAGCTTTCGGCTCTTCGACATGTCTGTCACCACCTCGATAGGCCGACCCAGGTCGGCATCGGTGTGCCATGGCGAGATGAGCTTGCCGATATACGCTTCAGCCAAACCGAACTGCTTGGCCATCTTTGCCCAGACCTCGGCATCGTTTGCCATCTGCTGTTCCAGCGGAGCGGGCTGGCCATCGAAGGGGGCCGCTTCGATGTCGAACCACTCGGCAATTCGCGACCACATCCACTTCCAGCGGAACACGTCACCGTTGACGATGTTGAAGGCCTGGTTGGCGGCGGCCGGTGTAGTCGAAGCCCAGTGCAGGTGCCGGGCCAGCTGGCCCGCATCGGTCATGTCGGTCAGGCTGTTCCACTGGACTTCGGAGCCCGGAAAGCGGAAGGGCCGACCGGTCTGACGACAGATCGAGGCGTACACGGCCAGCGTAGTTGCCATGTTCATCGCGTTGCCGACTGCAATTCCGGTGACGGTGTGGGGGCGGTGAACGCTCCAAGTGAAGCCATCGCGTTCGGCCGCCGCAAATACCTCGTCTTCCTGGGCGTAGTAGAAATTCTCGACGTCGAGCCGCCCTTGTTCCTCACGAAACGGCGTCTGTGGCAGCGTGCCCTTGCCGTAGGCTTCGAATGGGCCGAGGTAGTGTTTAAGGCCGGTAACCAGCGCCACATGGCGAACCGAGCCTGAAGCTCGAACGGCTTCGAGCACATTGCGAATCATCAGTGCATTGACGCGGATATTCTCCGCCTCGTTGGCCTGACGCGCCCAGGTGGTGAGAAACACATGGGTCGGTGCGACGCTGCCAAGCTTGGACGCCAGCGAGGCCGGGTCCAGCAGATCCGCGCTTATCGGGGTGACGCCCGATTCCTGACTTGGGCGACGGGCGAGGCCGGCGACTGCCCAGCCTTCCTTGGCCAACAGGCGAGACACCGCGCTGCCAACGATCCCACTCGAGCCGACCACCAGTGCTTGATTTGTCATGTTCAAAACCCCACAAAGCGAAACAGGCCTGCACCTTACTCACTCGAAAATGCCGATCCAAGTCGGCACCAAATGGTAACCAGCCCCCATGCAACCCGGCTCTGACGAAGAACAATGGCGTGAAGATTGCGCCCCAAGACGCGTGCTCGAGATCTTCTCCACCAAGTGGACCAGCATGATTCTGCACACTCTGCATGCCCGCCACGACGGCGTGGCGCGTAGCGGTGCGCTGCATCGCAGCTTGCCGGGAATCTCCAAAAAGATGTTGGTGCAAACGCTGCGAGAGCTGGAGACCAGCGGCTTGATCGAACGCCACACGCTCGACTCCGTCCCGCCAGCGGTGAGCTACGCGCTCTCGCCGCTCGGCAAGCTGATGGTCCAACCTATCGAAATGATCTACGACTGGGCGAGGCAAAACTCCAGCGCGCTGGATCAGCTGCAGCCGAGAAGCACGTCGCGCAGGCGGGGCTGAAGCCGTACAGCCGATGCGTTGCAGCCAGCGCTCGCCTTTCTACAGGCACCCGGCACCGCTGTTTTATGGCGCATCGCTTCACACTTCCAGCATCCAACGCTGCCGATTTCGCGCACTGCAAGGTTCGAGAAAGGTAGCGCGAATCCAATAGCGCCCTGAGCGGCGCTTCAACGCGATTATTCGTGGCGGGGCTCAGGCGCTGACCGCACAAGCGGCCTGCGCTCATCTTCAAAACCAGAAAGGACTTACCGTGTTGATCAAGAAATCTCTGCGCGCGCTGCTATTGGGTTGCAGCCTGCTGAGTGCGACGTGCTGGGCGGATATGGCACCTTTGGAAATCATGAACATGGCCGGTCTGCAGCGCAGCCTGGGACAGATCGTCGCCAAGGATTACCTCATGATCGGCGCCGGGGTGAAAGTGGACGAAGCCACCAAACAACGTGCCGCAAGCCTGGCCTTGTTCGAAAATCACCATGCCCAGCTCAAGGCGGCTGCGCCGAGTGACGCCATTCGCGTTGCGTTGAACGACGTGGAGCGCACCTGGGGCGATTACCGCGCTCTGGCGGCCAGTACGCCGGACAAGGCCCAGGCTCCGCTCGTACTGGCGAAGGCCGAAGAGCTGGTTCGCCAGACCCAGCAAGTCACCGATCTGTTCGAGCAACACAATGGCGATGCCGCGTCGCATTCGATCAACCGCAGTGGCTGGAACCGTGTGCTGACCCAGCGCACCGCCATGTTCTACATGGCCCGTGCCTGGGGCGTGCAGGATCCGGATCTTGAAAAGGAGTTTGCAGCTTCGGTTGAAGAGTTCGGCGTCATCATGGCTGAGCTGCAGACAGCCGATGCGCCCAACGCGGAAATCGCCGAAGCCCTGCGCAAGACCGACGCCCGCTGGAAGTTCGCGAGCAAGGCATTCACCTCCAAGCAGTTCGTGCCCACCATCGTGGCGGTGAATGCCGAGTCGATGTTCCGTCAGCTCAACGAAATGACCCGCCTCTACGCCGGGCTGCACGACAACCGGCTTTGAATCCTGCTCCCGGTGCGTTTGACGATCAGGTGCGCCGGGAATCGCCAGCACCGGCCCAGTCTGTCAATCGCAGCGCATTCTGACGGTCCACTCGATCAGAGTTGGTCGCCAACAGCGGCCTTGTCGATCACGGACCAGACGTTCCGGATCTTTCCCTCGCTGAACGCGTAGAACACGTTTTCGGTGAAGGCCACCCGTTTTCCATTTACTGCAAAGCCGAACAACTCCGCTATGGGCGTGCAGTCGAACAGCAGCTGCGCCGCCACGTGGGGCGGTTCGGCGATGAGCAGGCCAATCGTGAACTGCAAATCGGGAATCGCTCGGAAGTCCGCTTCAAGCATCCGGCGAGAGCCGTCCAGCCCCACGAACTTGCCGTTGTAATGCACCTCGTCATGGACGAAGTGTCCCAGCTCCGGCCAGTTCTGGCTGTTCAAACAGGCGATGTAGCCTTGGTAGCAATCGGTGATCTCGGCGCCAGTCATCATTGCTCCTCAGAGCCAGTCTGATAGTCAGGCTAGCGACTTGCGCAATGGACGCCAGCCGCACGCTCAATACGTTCGGCTGGCACGCCATAAACGGCATTGTTAGAGGGTCAGTCGAGAACCACGGCGTGGCCATCCAATGGATTGATATCGCCTTTGATCAAGGACTCGGCCAGCGTTTGTGCCGCTTCAAGGCCGGCGTGCTCGTTCACCTGCATCCAGGGCTGCTGCGCATCGCTCACCCGAGCGATAAAGGCCAGCTGCGCTTCGTTGAAGCGGCGTGTCACCTCGGCTGGCCCCCAGTCGGCGTTGCGTTTCTTGATCTGGTAAGGCGCGAAATAGGGCTGTGGTTGCGGTCCGGCCAACGTCTGGTCACGTTTGCTGTATTCATGACTTTGGGCAGACCCGGCGTAGCAGTCGTACACCAGAGCGTCTTTGAAATGTCCATGGATCTGCTGGCGAAGGCTGGCGCTACCCGAGAAGTCCACGTACAGCGTGGGCACGCTCGGGTCCAGCGAGGCGAGCTGGTCGTAGCCAAGCGCCTGGCGGTAGCAGCCCAGGCGTTGTACGAAATCGATATTGCCCGGAGAGGTGAGGCCGATCAGCTGTACGGCTGGATTGTCCTGTAGGCAGAACGCAGTCCCGTACGCCGTCTTGCTCGAGGCACTGGAGACCAGGATCTGGCGCGCACCGAAGAAGGCGTTGTCATCGAGAAAGTCGGCCAGCATGAACGAGGTGATGAACAGCGGGCGCAACAACATCTGGTAGTTCTCGCTCTCGGCGCGATAGGCGTCATCGCTGCTGATGCGCTGGTACTGGTTGTAGGCTGACGTGAGTTCAAGACGATGCTCGGCACCGTCGTAGAATCCGCGCTCGGAGACCCGCACCGGTTGCATGACCAGATGGCTGGCGATCGGCCAGAAGCCATAGAAGCGCTCGCCCTTCGCCAGGCCATCGACGGTGCTCTCCACGACCTCGGCGAACCCCCAGGCAGGCATGTGAAACCACTCGGCATCGCCCGTCGGGAAGAAGTCCCAGTAGCGCAGGTGAGGGGTTTCGCCGAATGCGGCGTAAGTGACATTGTTCGTCGTCAGCGCCAGTCGGCTGATGCGCAGCAGGGCTTCGCCGGGTTTCAGGTCAGGCATCGCCAGGGTCTGAAGGCGAGTCTGCTCCATGTTTTTCTTGTTGTTCTGCAACTGGCGGATGACGCTCATCGATGGCACCTTGGGTTCGTAAATGGACGGCATTGACTGTAGCCCTTTCGTTTCTCCGCCGGGTTCGGATTTCATGAACACACGATTGCCAAGCGCCAAGCCGCTCAAACGGCCCACTCAGCAGCGCGCCAAGGTCACCGTTCAGGCGATTTTCGACAGCTATGTTCGGATATGGCAGCGCGACGGCTGGTCTCGATTGACGACCCGGGCGGTCGCCCTGGAAGCCGGTGTGGCCATCGGCACCCTGTACGACTATTTCCCCAGCAAACACGCGCTGCACTCAGGCTACGTGCGCTATTGCGTCGAGCAGTTGCTGGAGTCCATCGAGGCGCAAGCCGTAGCGCCAGTCGCCCTTGCCTGGCCCGAGCGCATCCGGCGCTTGGTGCGCACCTTGGCCGGGGCCGAGCCTCAGCTGCCCTGGTTCCACCCGGACATGCTCGAACTGGAAACGCTGGTGGCTGAGCCCAAGCACCAGCGCCGGGTCTATGAGGATCTATTGGGCGCCTGGCAACGCGTCATCGACGCGGCGACCGACCTGCCGGCGCGCCCGTCTGCTGCAACCCTGGAAGCGCTTCATCTTTCGGTATGGGGCGGACGCCGCTACGCGATGCTGGTGCAGCTCGAAGCGGATCGGATGAGCGATTGGGCCCGCTGCATGGAACAGCTGTGCCTGGACAGGCTCGCGGGGCCGGTCGCCCCGGTCTGAACTCTATCGATCATTGGACCGGGCAAACTTACTGAAGGGGAATCAAACGGGGCGCGCTGGCCGTCGGCAGGGCGGGGAGGCCGCCGTGCCAGCTCGTGCGTAATTGCCAGGCGATTTCCATTCGGCCGGGATAATATGCGCGCCCCATCCAGCCCTCGCATCTCAGGCCATCATGCCCGGCACCGCCATCTATACCGACCTGTCGGGTTACTACGACCTCATGTGCGCCGATATCGACTACCGCGCGCAAAGCCACTGTGTTCATCGTCTGCAAAAGTTGCTCGGCAATGGCGGCAACCGTCACCTGGATCTCGCCTGTGGCACAGGTCCGCATGTACGGCACTTTCTTGATGCTGGCTATCAGAGCAGTGGGCTCGACATCAATCAGCCCATGCTGGACAGGGCGGCCGTCCGCTGCCCGGAAGCTGAGTTTTCACGTCAGGACATGTGCGGCTTCACCGTGGCTCAGCCAGCCGATCTGATCACCTGCTTCTTGTATTCAATTCACTACAGTGCCGAAATCGCACGATTGCAGGCCTGCATCGCCAGCGTGCATGGCGCATTGGCAACCGGTGGGCTGTTTTGCTTCAACGCCGTCGACAAGCACACCATCGACAACGCGTCATTCGTAGCGCACGACGCGAACCACCCCGATGGGTTGTTCAGCTTCAGCTCGGGTTGGCACTACGCTGGGGCGGGCGAGCAACAGCTGTTGAAACTGCGGATCGAAAGAACGACAGCAGGGCAAAGTCAGACATGGCACGACGAGCACCGCATGGTGGCGGTGAGTTTCGCCGAGCTGAGCGAGCTGTTGCAGCCGTACTTCGACGTGCATGTGCTGGAGCACGATTACGAAAAGATCCTTCCCTGGAACGGGACGTCCGGCAACGCGATCTTTGCCTGTGTGAAGACGTAACGGGCTGGCATTGACGTGAGGTTTACCGTTTAGCACCCAAGTTAGGCTTTGCAACGATGGAGCTGTTCATCTAGTTTTCGGAACGCGCGATGCTTGTATATCAACAATAAAAAGCCCCGCATTTGCGGGGCCTTTTACATCTGCTTTCATCGATTGTCTAAGTCGAAAACTGAATCACCTGCGTACCGTTCATAGGGGCTGTCAGCGAGCGAGTTCGGTATTCGCCACGGCCTTCTGGCCTTCGCTTTCAGCTACTTCGGTCAGCTTGGCACCGCCGACGAACACTCCCATTTTGATTGACTGGCGAACATAGTGGTTCTTGCCGCCTTGCGCGTTCAGCTCCAGCAGGTTGTCACTGAATTCCGATTCGGTGGCAAGCGTATGCGGGCCCGGCGAGACGAGGCGGTAGAAGTAAGTGTTTGCTGCGGTTTCGCCGATGACTTCTCCGTCTATCTTCACTGACTTCTTGAGCGCGGCTCCGAGCATTGAGTCACGGAATATATACAGACCGGCCTGATCTTTCGGTGGTGCCGGGAAGGATTTGAACGCCTGGTCCTTCTCGGGGGATTCCATCGGTACCGACGCGCAGCCGGTCAGTACGGCGAAGCTCAGCGCTGCGGCGCTCATCATGAGGTGCTTGAACATATGTACTCGTTCCTGAGTGTAAGGCTGAAGCTGGTTAGCTATTAAATTGCCAGCGCGCGCACATTAACCTTGGAAGTTATACGGACAAGGCTTGCAAATCGATTTGGTGCTGTGGATCACGTTTTTCCAGAGGGACCGGATAGGCGGTGAACCAGTCAGCGAGGGATGCACAGTGACCGCGGCCGGAATTAATTCCAGCCTCTAAAAAAGCATCTGTCAGGTGCATCGGATGGAAAGTAAACAGCCGTACGGCAAATGGGTTTGCATGCACATTCAAATCAATGCAGACGATTGGCCGTCGAGGACGTCTGCGTCAGATGAATCGCCTGTTGAGCCAGCTCATCGAGTAATTGATCGCGGCTTTTTTCCGCGTCGCTCATGGCTTCGGCGCCGTGTTGTTTGACCAGATAGTTATGAATCTGGCGAACTTCCTCTGACTGGAAAATGGGCACCAGGTCCTGCACCGCCACCAGACCGCTGGACGCCTGGCTCCGGGTGTTCATGACGACCTGAGGGCCACGGGCCGCCAACGGCTGAAAGCCCAGCGATTGAAAGTACGGCACCTTGCTCGCCACGCACGCCACTTCTCCATGCGGATAACGCGCCAGCATCGCCTCGACCATGGCCCGCCCGATGCCCTGTCGGCGATGGCTCGATTGCACCGCCAGATAGAGCAGCGTACTGGCCTCTGGGTCGTCCACGTAAGGCAGATAGAGCGCAAAGCCGAGCAGACGCGCCGGGTCTTCGGCGTCCAGCGCCATGATCAGTTCGGGCTTGCCGTTCTGCGCGCCGTCCATGCTGTCCAGATAGCGATGCACCTCGAAGCCCACCACGTATTGGTACAGCTGATACAGCGGGTTGCTGGATGGAAGCGAAACCGGGCTTATGTCGCTGAGATAGTCCACCACCATCTGCAGCAGCTGGCTCTCCATCGATTCCGGCGGTGGGGTATCCAGGTGGGCGAGGGTGAACATAGGCTTGGCTCCGGACGGGGTGGAACGCCGAATTGTACCGGGCGTCACAGGTGAACGACGACGCAGAAGAAGGATTCCCACTTATCCGCAGTGACATAGAGGGCAAACCTATCGTGGCGATAGGCAAATATGCTGTTCACCGCTTTGCATGTCGCGGCGCGCTATGAGGCCGCTTGATAGCAGCATGTTCAAAGCGCTTTAACGATTATGGCGACAATATCCGTTAATTATGTCGTTCAGACTGCCTGGGGCTGTTTGCTAAGTTCTGTTCAGCGGCGCTCGAACGCGTCAACGACAACCCTAAGGAGCAGAATATGAATGCTGAAACTGGAGAAAACACTGGTGGTGGCTGCCCGTTCGGCCACGGCGCTGGTGCGCCACGCAAACGCCCGAGTAATAAAGACTGGTGGCCCGAGGCACTGAGCCTCAATTCCCTCAACCAGCACTCGCCGCGCTCCAATCCTTATGGTGGCGATTTCGACTACGCGGCCGCGTTTAAATCCCTCGATCTTGATGCGGTGATCGCTGACCTGCATTCCCTGATGACTGACTCTCAGGACTGGTGGCCTGCAGATTTCGGCCACTACGGCGGCCTGTTCATCCGGCTCGCCTGGCATAGCGCCGGTACCTACCGGATCACCGATGGCCGCGGCGGCGCTGGCGGTGGCCAACAGCGTTTCGCCCCGCTCAACAGCTGGCCCGACAACGCTTCGCTGGACAAGGCCCGGCGCCTGCTGTGGCCAATCAAGCAGAAATACGGGCGCAACCTCTCGTGGGCCGACCTCTACGTGCTCACCGGTAACGTGGCGCTGGAATCCATGGGCTTCAAAACCTTTGGCTTCGCTGGCGGCCGTGCCGACACCTGGGAGCCGGAAGAACTCTTCTGGGGGCCGGAAGGCACCTGGCTGGGCGACGAGCGCTACAGCGGCGAACGCCAGTTGCACCCGGGTCTCGGCGCCGTACAAATGGGTTTGATCTACGTGAACCCGGAAGGCCCGAACGGCAACCCGGACCCGAAAGCCTCGGCGATCGACATTCGTGAAACCTTCGCCCGCATGGCGATGGACGATTACGAAACCGTCGCGCTGATCGCCGGTGGTCACACCTTCGGCAAGACCCACGGTGCTGGCGACCCCTCGCTGCTGGGCCCGGACCCGGAAGGCGCTGTGATCGAAGATCAGGGCTTGGGCTGGCGCAGTCGGTTCCAGACCGGAGCGGGCGCAGACGCCATCACCTCCGGCCTCGAAGTCATTTGGAGCCAGACGCCGACCCAGTGGTCCAACTACTTCTTCGAAAACCTGTTCAACTTCGAATGGGAGCTGACCAAGAGCCCGGCCGGCGCGCACCAGTGGGTCGCCAAGGACGCACCGGAGGTCATGCCGGACCCGTTCGATCCGAACAAGAAGCGCAAGCCGACCATGCTCACCTCCGACCTGGCACTGCGTTTCGATCCAATCTACGAACCGATCTCGCGGCACTTCCTGGAGAACCCGGAGGAATTCGCCGATGCGTTCGCCAAGGCCTGGTTCAAGCTGACCCACCGCGACATGGGGCCTATTGGCCGCTACCTCGGCCCGCTGGTGCCGCAGGAAACGCAGATCTGGCAGGACCCGATTCCCGAGTGTGACCATCCTCTGATCAATGAAGCCGATATCGCTGCGCTGAAGCAGAAGATTCTGGGATTGGGCTTTTCCGTGTCTGAACTGGTGTCGGTGGCCTGGGCTTCGGCATCGACCTATCGCGGCTCGGACAAGCGCGGCGGCGCCAATGGCGCGCGTATCCGCTTCGCACCGCAGAAAGATTGGGAAACCAACAACCCGGCCCTGCTGGCTCGTGTGCTGGAAAAACTGACCGAGGTCCAGACCGAGTTCAACGCGTCGGCAACCGGTGGCAAGAGGGTCTCCATAGCTGATCTGATCGTGCTGGCCGGCTGCGCCGCGATCGAAAAAGCGGCTCAGGATGGCGGTGTGAACGTCACCGTGCCGTTTACACCGGGTCGGATGGATGCCTCGGAAGAGTGGACCGATGCGCAATCCTTCGAAGCGCTACGCCCGGTCGCCGATGGCTTCCGCAACTACTACCACGAGTCGCATTTCATGGCGCCCGAGGAAGCGCTGGTCGACAAGGCGCACCTGCTTCGCCTCAGCGCGCCGGAAATGACTGCGCTGGTGGGCGGCATGCGGGTATTGGGCACCAATGCGGACGGCGGCCAGGAGGGCGTCTTCACCAACCGCGTGGGGACACTGTCCAATGACTTCTTCGTCAATCTGCTGGGCATGCAGAACGAGTGGGTCGCAACCGAGCACAAGAACCGCTATCAGGGGCTCGACCGCAAAACCCGTCAGCCCACCTGGACCGCCACCCGCGTGGACCTGATCTTCGGCGCGCAATCGGAGCTGCGTGCGCAGGCCGAGGTTTACGGCATGGCGGACGGCAACGAGAAGTTCGTGCAGGACTTCGTCAAAGCCTGGGACAAGGTGATGAACGCGGACCGGCTCGACATCGGCAAACCTGCCGATAATTTCAGCCAGAAGCTCTCAGCGTAAGGCAATAAGGCGACGCCTTCGAGGCGCCGCCGACGCTGTCATGCACCGCGACGCAGAGCGGGCGACTGTAATGGTTGCCTGCGGCGAGCGGCTTCTTTTGATCCTTCCGGCGGTCCAGTCCTGGCCCGCCCATCGCGCAGCTGGCGGACGGCTCAGCTGTTCGGCCGACGCTGCCGTAGCACCGAGTCGATGCGCGTCCTGCGCACGGTCATTCAGGCAAACACGAAGTACTTGCGGACGGTCTCGACGACTTCCCAGGTGCCGGTCATGCCGGGTTCCACCACGAAGATGTCACCCGCCTTGAGGTGGATGGGCGCCATGCCGTCGGGCGTGATGATGCAGTAGCCTTCCTGGAAGTGGCAGTACTCCCATTTGACGTATTCCACGCGCCATTTGCCGGGCGTGCAAATCCAAGTCCCCATGATTTTGCTGCCATCATCGGAGGTGTAGGCATTGAGGTTGACGGTGTGCGGCTCGCCTTCGATTCGCTCCCATTTGCAGGCATCGACGACAGGCATGGGCTGGGTATCGCGCAGTACGGTGATCGGTGGGTTGGCCATGGGCGCTCCGGGTAAGACGTGATCGGGCGCTTACCATAGGGCGCCGCTGCCTTTGCCGGTTGTCTGGGGTCGACGCCGGGATGCCCATCAGCGCAAGGAGCGTCGTTGGGCACGCGGTCGTCTTCTGCCAACGCGTAACCCTGTCACATCCGAGCGGGGCAGCCCCGAAGGGCTGGCCGCTTCAAGCGTTACTGCGTGCGGAAGCGCCCGACCAGCTGCCGGAGTGCGCTGCTGAGTTGCCGCTGCTGCTGGGAGTAGCTTTCGACCTCCGAGGCCTGGCTCGACACTTGGGCAACCGCGTCGCTGATGGCCACCACGTTCCGGTTGATGTCCTCGGTGACCAGATGCTGTTCCTCGGTGGCAGTGGCGACCTGCGTGGTCATGTCACGGATCATCTCGACTGCATTCTCGATCTCTTCGAACGCTCCCATGACCTCACCGGACAGCTCGATGGCTTTGCTCGATTCGGTCAGGCTGCGATCCATGCTCGCGGTCACCTCGCTGATGCGGCTGACCAGCAGGTTGAGGATCTTGTTGATTTCGCCGGTTGAATCCTGAGTGCGCTTGGCCAGATTACGCACCTCGTCGGCCACCACGGCGAAGCCGCGTCCCTGTTCGCCGGCACGTGCCGCTTCGATGGCCGCGTTGAGCGCCAGCAGGTTGGTCTGTTCGGCGATCTGCTGGATGCTCGACAGGATGGTGTTGATGCTCACCGTTTCGCGCTCGAGCTCTCGAATCACCTTGCTCGAACTCTGAATGCTGGCGCCAAGATCGTTCACCCCTACGGTACTGCGAGCGATCACCTCCTTGCCATTGCGCGTTGCGTCCAGACCCTGCGCGGAGACTTCCGCCGTCTTGACACAGTTATGCGCCACCTCGTTGGCCGCCGAGGCCATCTCGGTGACGGCGGTGACGATTTGCTCCACCGCGCTCGACTGGCGCTGCAAGCTGTCCGACATGGCGGTGGTGCGCTCGTTGGTCTGGCTTGAAACGCTGTCGATGCTCACCGCGTTGTCCTTGATGACGGTGATCATCGACTGCGTCGACTCGATGAACTGGTTGAACCACTTGGCCAGTTCCCCGGTTTCGTCCCGCGCCAGCACGGGGAGGCGGTGGGTCAGATCACCTTCGCCCTGGGCGATTGTGCGCAGCCCGTCCTTGACCAGATTGATCGGGGTGACGATGCGGTTCGCAAATACCACCCCGGCGATACCGAACAACACCACCAGCACGGCGCACGCCACCAGCGTCAGCCAGGCCAGCCTGTGCGCGCCGGCCAGGATTTCGTCGACCTGCATGAAGCCGATGAATTTCCAGCCCAGGGTCGGCGAGGTGAAGACGTTGGCCAGATAGTCGACGCCATCGATGTTTACCTCGATCAGGCCGTTCTCTGTGTTCGCGATGTTCGCGACGTAATCGCCTGGCAGCTCGCTGAGCTTCTTGAAGTTGTTCTCGGGTTGGTGGCCGTCGACCAGCAAGGTTCCGCTGTTCTCGACAAGCATGAAGAAACCGGTCTCGCCGAAGCGGGTTTTCTGGACCATGTCGGTCAGTGCCTTGAGCGACACGTCCGTCGCCACGACCCCAGCGAAGTTACCAGCCTGGTCTTTGAACGCTTTAATCACCGACACGTAGACGGCGTCGTCCGGTTCCCAGTAATAGCCATCCAGGCGCGTCAGCTGGAAATTGGCGTCCTTGCCCAGGGTAAACCAGGGACGTCCGCGTGGGTCCCAGTCTCCGTAGTCTGCGGTGCCCGGCCACTCTACGTAGCCACCCTGGGCGTCGCCCATGTAGACGTAGCCGAAGTTCGGGTTGTTGTTACCGATACCGGAGAAGTAATCGAAGATCTGTTTTTCGCGGCCGCCGTTAGCCGTGGCGGTGGCGCCGGGTTTGCTGGGTGACCCGAAGTAGGTGGTCAGCTCGCCAGCCTCGGTGTCCCGGACGGCGGCAAAGTCGGCCATGGCCGACACGGTATGGCTGACCGAATCGAACAGGGTCACGAAGGTATTGTTCACCAGCTGGACGTCCAGGCTGCTGCTTTCCTGAAACTGGACCTTGGCCTCCTCGGTTACGTTGCGGATGGTGAACAGGGCGACGACAAGGACCGGAACGAGCGTCGCGACCAGAAAGCTTGCTAGCAGTTTGTGTTTTATTTTCATCGTTAAACGGCCTCTGGCCAGTTCATCAAGACGTCCACGCCGACCTGCGCTTCGTCCCTCGGGGAACCCTCGCGCAATCCAGTGCGCTTCGCGGCCGCGCACGCCCGATTCCTCGTCGAATCGATCGCTGGCGAGTCGCGGCCGGCAAGACGTTATCGGCACGGGTCTGTCAAGCCTTGAGGTGGCCCCGTACTTTTCCGACCAATGCGCTTTATTGCGCAAGGACGCGGGTTACAGGGACACCGGGTGTTTCGAGGCACGTCACCTCACGGGCGATCAGCCAAACGCCATTGGCAGTTCTGCAGGGGCGGTGGTATCGGTCTGTGAAGTCTTGATCCGCTGTCGCTGCTCAGTCTTCCGCGCTTCGGCGCTTATCGGCGGCTGATCTGCGGCTGATCTGCGGCCGGAGTGGTCGCGGTCCCGCAGCGACTTAAAGGCGGCACCCGGCGCTTATGGCGTCTCCCTTGCCGGTCACTTGTCCGCTACCAGGCAAGGCTTCGCGCCGGGGCGGGACGGTCCGGGCGATGCGGGGCGCCGACGCAGGCTCAGTCCGGCGTGAACCACCAGTGTCGCGATGACCAGCGCGCCGCCATAAAGCGTCGAGGTTGCGGGTGTCTCGTTCAGGAAATACCAGGCCCACAGCGACCCCAGCACGCTTTCCAATAGATAGAAGAGCGCGACTTCGGCAGACGGCAGATAGCGGGTCGCGTTATTGATCAGCAGCGTGGCCAGCGGCATCTGGATCAGGCCCATGATTGCCAGCGCCCAGTAGCTCGTCATCTCCAGGCCCAACGGCTCGGCGTTGGGCCAGGCAATCAGCGCAGCCGCCAGGCCGCCGAGCGCGATGAGGGGCATCCGTTCGATAGCGCGATGGCGGCGCAGCAGGGTGAGATTGGCGCCCACCGCTGCCGAGGACAACAGCGCATAACTGTTTCCGGCCAGATCGGTGGGGGTGAAGCCTCCGGCAAATACAATCATGATCCCCAGCGCCGCCACGCCGATGGCCAGCCAGGTGTGCAACGCCACCGACTCGCCCAGGATAAAGCGTGTAAACAGGGCGGCGAACAGGGGCGCTGTGCTGAGCACGACCACCACGTTAGCCACCGTGGTATGGATGACCGCGAGCACGAAAAAAATCGAAGTAAAGGCCAACAGCAAGGCCGAGGCGGCGCTGATCAGCGGTTGCGCCTTGAGACTCGCCCGGCTTTTGGTCGACAGCGAGAACGCACCCAGCGCCAGAAACATCAACAGGCCCCGCCAGAACACGATGCTCCAGCCATCGGCCTGTGTCAGGCGCACCAACAGGCCATCGAAGCTGAGTACGACGATGCCGCTGCTTACCAGAAGCAGGCCGCGCGTTGAATCGTTCAATCGTGGCTCCTCCGGTTACCGTTGCCAGCGCCTGTCGTTGCCCGGGCGCGGCCTCCCTCTAAGCCGCGTCCGGACGCTGCGGCAATGATGGCTGCTTTGTCCGCCAAACACCTACCCAGAAGCGCCCCGGCACACTGCAGTTCGCGACTTCAGGGGCTATTGCTTGCCCCGCGACTTGGCAGCCGATTCAAAAGGGGCCGTATTGTTCGGCGCACGTAACGCCGTCAGTTCTCTTCCCACAAGCGGCCTCGAAGACCAAGATACCTGTTCTTGCGGCTGATAAAGATTCGCATATACGAGCCGTTTCGCTTGGCCCTATAATCCGCGACTTATTTTTTTGAGGCGGCCAGGCAATGGGCGTTCTTGAAACCCTCCATCGCTATCTCGCCGAACCGCTGATCGAGCAGTTCCTCGGCGTTTTTGATCTGAACGGCCGCCTCGGCGTGCTGTTCCTGTCCATTTCCTACGCAACCGCTTATGGCCTGTTTCGTTACCGATCGAGTCGCGGGATGACTGACGCACATTCGTTCTGGCAGTTCATCGGTGGTAGCCGGGTGCACCTGCACCGTTCGGCCCTGCTCGATTACCGCTACTACTTTGTGCGCGGCGTCATAAAGGTGTTGCTGGTGGTCCCCATCGTAGGCCTGGTTGACCCCTACATACTGCGGTCTGGGGACTACATCAGCTTCTTCACCAACCTGTGGGGCGAACGTCCACAGGTCGGGCACAACCTGTCACTGGCGCTGCTTTACGGGCTGGGCGTATTCCTGATCAGCGACTTCACCCACTACTGGGTTCACCGCGCGTTTCACTGCAGCTGGTTATGGGAATTCCATAAGGTCCACCACTCGGCGCCGGTGATGGTTCCGCTGACGGCGAGCCGCGTCCATTTTCTGGAGAAAGTAGCAGGCAGGCTCGTAGACCTGGTTTTCCTCGGCGCCTATGCCGGTGCGTTCTGGTATGTCTGCGGTGGCGAGATCAGCCGCTACACCCTGTTCGGTGTGACCTATCTGGTATTCATCTTCAACGGCCTGGCCTCGAACCTGCGGCATAGCCATGTATGGCTATCATTCGGGCCGCGCCTCGAACACATCTTCAACAGCCCAGCCCAACATCAGATTCACCACAGCGATGCGCCGCGGCATTTTCACAAGAACTTCAGCACCAACCTGTCGTTGTGGGACTGTATGTTCGGCACCCTCTACGTCACCAGCCCGGTGCCGGAACGCATCGAATTCGGCACCGCCGAACGCGACTCGCATCGCTACGTGACGCTCTACAGCCTGATCGTGATGCCCTTCGTGGACACGGCACGCAAGCTCGTATCCCGCCGTCGCCCCTTCACTTCGCCGGACAGCGCGCCCGAAGCGTGAACCTGGCTCAGCGGGTGCTGAGCGCATGGGCTGGGCGAAGAGGCCGGCTGCCTTGCACTAGACAGGTTCGACTTGCCTCGGCTGGCCCCAGCTCACAGGCGCGCTGTCGAGCGCGGTCTGCAGCTCCGCCACCAACACATCCACCTGATGCAACGCCTCGGCCACCGAGGCCGCCAACACGTCGCCGCCTGTTTCCTGCCCTTCGATGGCGATCTGGTGGATGCGGGTGATGCCAATGAAATTGAGCGCCATCATCAGGTTCGGCTCCAGGTGATTCATGTGCGCCATCTCGCCGCCGGGGCCGAAGCCGATGCCACCCCTTGCGCTGAGGATGACCGCATGCCGTGGTCGGTCCGCCAGCAAGGGTACGTAAGGTTCAGGTAGTTTGGTTTCGTCGACATCGACCGTCCGGCCCGGCCGCACGATCAGATCAATCCAGGCCTTCAGCGCGGCGGGCATGCCGAAGTTGTAAAGCGGCGTGCCGATGACCAATACATCGGCAGCGATCAGCTCATCGACCAGCTGGTCGCTTTCCGCCAATGTTTCCGTCATCCAAGGCTCACGGCGTTCTTCCGGCGTGAAACTGGAGGCGATCCAGTCATGGCTGATGTAAGAGGGCGGGTTCTGCCCGATGTCCCGGTAGGTCACGCTGTCCTGCGCGCGGCGGGCCAGCCACTGGCTGACGAAACGGTGGGTGAGATTGCGGCTGTGGGAGCCGTGCTCGTCTTTGCCAGCAAAGCCGGGGCGGGCGCTGGCGTCGAGGTGCAGAAGGTGCGTCATGGTGGATCTCCTCTGTGACTGAATTCATCTGTCATTCGCGGTAGATCCAGCCTAGGGTTAGGCTGCATAGGCGACAAACGACCATTTCTTTCGGTTACAGATGAGGAAAACTCAACCATGGCGCACCGCTGGTTACCTTCGCTTTCTGCGCTACGTGCCTTCGAAGCCGCCGCCCGCCACGAGAGCGCCAAGCAGGCCTCCGAGGAGTTGAATGTCACCGCTACGGCCATCAGTCACCAGATTCGCTCGCTGGAAGAATCCCTCGGCGTGGCGCTGTTTCTGCGCAAACCCCGGCAGCTGAAACTCACCGCCCAAGGCCGTGACCTGCAACAGACGCTGGAGACCGCGTTCGACAGCATCAGCGCCACGGTCGAACGCCTTAGTGCGGGGCCTTGCCGGCAGGCGATCACCCTCAGCACCACGCCGGCCATTGCCGTGCGCTGGCTGGTGCCCTGGGTCTGCCTGCTACGCGATTCGCATCCCGATATCGACCTGCGCTTCCACACCTCGCACGAGCCGGTGGCGCTGGATGGCGTTACGGCGGATATCGCCATCCGCTACGGCGACGGGCGTTGGCCAGGGCTGGTGGCTGAGAAGCTGATCGACAACACCTTCGTTCCGGTCTGCAGCCCGCTGTTGGGCCTTCGCGACGTCGCCGACCTGCCCAACCACCCGCTAATCCACTTTCACGCCCGGGGTGCTGCCTCGGCTCCGATTCACTGGGCCTCGTGGCAGAAGCTCGCTAACGTGCCGGGGCTGGACGTCAGCGCTGGGCTGGTCTTCTCCGACGAGACCCACGCCATCTCAGCTGCCATTGGCGCGCAGGGGGTGGCGCTGATGAGCCGTCAGTTGATCGAGGATGAATTGAGAGAAGGGCGGTTGGTGCAGCCGTTCGGCCCGGAGATGCCGGGCAAGCCGTTTCATCTGGTTTATCCAGAGAGCCGTCGGGACGACCCTACGGTTCGGGCGGTGAGGGAGTGGGTCATGAAGGTGCCGGGTGGGTTGTGTGAGCTGACTGGCTAATTCGCCGCAGCGTCAGTCCGCATCACCGGCGAACCCCTCTACCTCATTCACCGCACCAATCAACCGGATAAACGCCGGCCGCGACCGCTCGATGAAAGCTCGAGTAGGGCCAGCCGACGACGCGCTCCACCAGGCCGTGCTTCAGCGGGTTCCGATGAACGTAGTCGAGGTGATGCCGGTAATCCCGTTCATCTCGAATCAGGTGCTCCCAGTAGCGCCGTTGCCATATTCCGCGCTCGCCGCGGGAGCGCTGAGTTGCCGTCAGTACCTCGGTCTTTGGCAGGCGTCGGGTGAAAGCGAACTTGATGACTTTCCAGCGCAGGGCGAAGTCAGCGTCGCCATCCGGGAGCGTCCAGACGCAATGCATGTGATCGGGCAGAACGACCCAGGCGTCGATGTGGAAGGGATGGCGTGCGCGTGTGGCACGCACCGTCTCGCGTAGCAAGTCGACATGGCGGACCAGCAGATCGCTGCGACGGTTGAGCAAATTGACCGTGAAAAAATACGTGGCGCCCGGGACGTGGGCGCGGCGGTAGCGGGACATGGCGGCTCATCCTTGAGCGTTGTGTTGGCGGGAGGTCCGTATCGGTGGATAAGCAAAGCGTTATCCACCCTACGCCATCTCAACCGCCCACACCGCCGACGCATCGACGTTGCCGGAGGTAGGGTGGAAAACGGCGAAGCCTTTTCCACGCGTCACTTCCAGGCTACCTCGCTGTCTGTGGCTGTGTCCCGCTTGCCTCCCATGTCGTATCTGCCCGGCATTGGGGTCGTGATTGGTGTCTATCAAAACTTACCGGTCGGTATAGTCAACACCACACCCACGTCGGAGGGTTCACAAATGGATAAAACCCGTAAGCGCCTGGTTGATGCCGCGCTAACTCTCTTTGTCTCGCAAGGCGTCCACATTACCGGTGTGGTGGCGATCGCAGCGTTGGCGGGCGTGACCAAAATGACGCTATACAGTCATTTCCCTTCCAAGGATGCGCTGATAGTGGCGTGCCTTGATGAACGTGACCGTCGTTGGCGTGAAGAGGTGGTGAGCACCTTGGCGAAGCATGCCGAACCGATTAGCGGCATGCTTGCGTTCTTCGATTTGTATGAGCGCTTTCTGATGCGCGACAGCGGCCGTGGCTGCGTGTTCGTCAACAGCGCAGCCGAATTCCCATCGTGTAGCCACCCGGTGCGTTTGGCCGTGAGTCGCCATAAGCAAGGGATTCGTGACAACCTCGCTGCACTGGCCATCAAGGCAGGCGTTAGCGACCCGACCTCGGTTGTCGATGGGCTGTTCATCTTGTTAGAAGGCAGTTTTGTCAGCGGCGCCATGGGCGAGACCACAAAGCAGTTCGACACAGCAAGACGCATGGCACTTTGCTGGATCACAGCGCAACGCCAGCAGGAGCAGAGCGCATGAAAGTGGGATTGCTTGCTGCCATCGCCGCCACGTTTTCCTGGTCGCTGCTCTATATCTTTCCAAGCCTGATTGGCGAATACAGCCTCTTCGACCTTGCTGTGGTGAGCTATGGCTTCGCCGGGCTGGGTAGCCTGCTGGTTCTTTTCATATATCGAAGCGAAGTCAAGAAACTCAAATTGACTGATTGGGCGTGGGCCGCGCTATTGGGATTTCTTGGCTACATCGGCTATTTCTTTCTGATTACCACCGCCGTTTTGGCAGCCGGGCCGGTGATCCCTCCAGTGATGATGGGTTCGGTACCCATCGTTCTCGCTATTGCTGGCAACATGCGCAGCGCCAGCGTGCCTTGGCGCGCCATTGCCGGACCATTGATGGTGGCGGCTTTGGGTATAGGCCTGGTCAACTTGAGCGTGTTTGATTTCAGCAGTGCAACGCAAATGCGCTCTACCAGTTCGATACTGCTTGGGCTGTTGGTTTCCCTGCTGGCAATCGCCTCCTGGACTGGCTTCGGCTTGTTGAACGAAAGCGCCCTGGCCCGACGCCCAGGCATGTCACCCATGCTCTGGTCCGCCATGCTGATTTTTATGTGCAGCGTAGAGATGCTGGCTTTCATCCCGGTGGGGTTGTATCTGAAGCTTTCCAATTACGCCAGCCAACCAAGCGGGTTGGTTGGTACAGATGCGCTCTTTATATGCGGGTTGATCCAGGGATTCGGCGCGACGCTTGCCGGTGCCTGGGCATGGTCTGTCGCAACCCGGCGTCTGCCTCTGGCGCTCAGCGCGCAGTTGATTGCCAGCCAAACGCTCTATGCAACCGCACTTGGCCTGCTCGTTCACGACCGCTGGCCCGCTCCCACCGAAGCCATCGGGACAGGCTTGCTGTTTTTCGGGGTGGTATGGGCCATTCAAGCCTTTTATCGCAGGCAGAAACTCGCATACAGGATCGATGGCCCCCTGGCGAACGAAACGACGCTCTGATGCCGCCAGTGCCGTATTCGGCAGCCGCCTTGCAAACGAATACTTGGTGATCTTCCAGCGCAGCGCTAAAGCGGCATCGCCGTCCGGTAGTGTTCAGAAGCCATGCATGTGATCAGGCAGGACGACCCAGGCATCGATATGGACAGGGGCCGGTCTTTGGTGGCGCGGACAGTTTCGCCTAGCAGATCGACATGTCGGACCGAGTAGCTCGAGTCGACAGTTACGCAGATTGACCGTGAAGAGAGGTGGCACCTGGCACATCGGCGCGGGGGATCGGGACATGGCGGCTCATCCTTGATTGGCTATGGGTATTTCAGCAGAGTCGGACGCTGGCTGCGCTCCCCGATTTTGAAAAATGTGGTCTGCCCCCCCTGTTTCTCGTGGGTGCCTTTCAAGTGACGTCTGGTCGCAGCTTTTGAATCGTTTGTATGAAGCTGTTGTGCCCCATCGGGCGCCGCACTTTTCTTTGCTGCCGGAGCGCAGGCTGGCGCGAAGAAAATTAAGCAAAAGAAACACGCGCCGGGTATCTGGGTTTCGTTGCCCCAAGCTTCCTCACTCCATCATTGCTGCAGGGGCCGGCATATAAGAGAGTTTCTGGCCGGGGAGGTTGCTATCGTCTGGCAGCATGTGCAGGGCAAAAAATCGCAGCGGTATACAGGGAGACAGCAGGTAGGGTGGAAAACGGCGGAGCCTTTTCCACGCATTGCTGCGGGCTACGTTGCCAGCCTATGCGTTACTCCGCAGGTTTGACTATCGCCCGAACGAATCTGGAAGGTATTTGTATAACGCGGCCGTCGTCGCGCCGTAGTATTAATGTCTCGCCAAGGGACCATGTGACGTGGATGTTATTCATCGCACAAGCTGCATCCAAGGGCAGGTGCTCCAGTTGCTCGTCACAGTAGTCCCGCTGCAAGAGAATCACTTCGGCTTGAAAGTTACCCAACCCAAGTGCACGCACCGTCTTCTCGGGCAAAGTAGTTAGCAGCCCACTGTAGAGGGCGATCATCAGCGCGAAGAAAATGGAGAAGTGCAGGGCTGCGCTCCAACCCGCAATGAAAATGAACGCGCACAAAGCTGCTATTAGCGGAACGACTAGAGCTACAGCTGCGTAGATTGCCCACTTCCACACGCCGATCTGAAAGCCTTCGATGATCGGAGCGGATTGCCCGAGCGTAAAGGTCGTCAGAAGGCCTGCAATCATCACCCCAATGTCTGCCGCCCACATGTATCGAAGAAAGCTGAACGGCTTCAGTTTGAAGACGATTTGGATGAACAGACCGAACAAAAGTGTTATCGCTATCGGGACCAGAACGACTGATACCGGGAATAGTGATGGCGCCAGGATTGCCACGGCCATCAGACCTAACGTGCAAGCTATGAATGGCCCCAGAAAAACCAGGCTTCCTAATTTAAGTACCCACCAACCTCGCCGGTCCTCCAGATACGGCAGTGAGTACTTGAGATCGCCTTTGACCTGTTTGTGCTCGAGGAACTGGTGGTAGATCCATATGCCTGGGCTGAACAGCGCAAAAACCAGCAAGCCAATAATCGTAAATCCAATAGCGGCCGCAGCGATCAATAGCGATGAAAATTGGAACAGATCAAAGCTTGGGTAAAACTGATGACGGTAGAAATAGCAGACAAATATCGCGAAGCCAAACAGTGGTGGGCCGGCCTTGAGAATGACCGATATATGCTGACTGAGAAACGCGCTGGATGATTCAAGAAAGCGGTCAAACACGTCTTCATCTGACGCTGGCTGGTCGATCCATCGCTGTTGCATCACGTCATCCTTGAAGCCGATTCGAAGGCGGCCACGCTACGGGAGCGAGCGGAGCGCTGCAATATGCTTCGCGCGGAGGGTTAGTTCTACCTTGGGTCACAGAGTATGGGCTCGCGCTCAAGGCATTGGAGCAGACAACTCCTCCTCGCCCCAGTCATTGGGATAAATTCCAGCCCTGACGGCACGATGAAAGCTGGAGTAAGGCCAATCGGCGACGCGCGTAACCCACCCATGTTTTAGCGGATTTAGATGGACATAATCGACGTGGTGGCGGTAATCGCGTTCGTCACGAATCAGATGTTCCCAATATCGCCGTTGCCAGATCCCTCGCTCACCGCGGGATCGTTGCGTTGCCGTCAGCACCTCCGTTTTCGGGAGCCGCCTTGCAAACGCGAACTTGATGACCTTCCAGCGCAGCGCGAAATCAGCGTCGCCATCCGGTAGCGTCCAGATGCAATGCATGTGATCAGGCAGGACGACCCAGGCGTCGATATGGAAGGGATGGCGTTCTCTGGTGGCACGAACCGTCTCGCGGAGTAGATCGATGTGGCGGACAAGTAAGTCGCTACGGCGATTACGCAAGTTGACCGTGAAGAAATACGTTGCGCCCGGCACCTGGGCGCGGCGGTAGCGGGACATGGCGGCTCATCCTTGAGCGGGGTGTTGGCGGGAGGTCCGTATCGGTGGATAAGAAAAGCGTTATCCACCCTACGCCATCTCACCCGCCCACACCGCCGACGCATCGACGTTGCCAGAGGTAGGGTGGAAAACGGCGAAGCCTTTTCCACGCGTTTCTTCCAGGCTACTCGCTGACGCTGGGCACCTGGGCGCGGCGGTATTGAAACATGGCGGGTCATCCTTGAGCGTTGTGTTGGCGGAGAGTTTGTATCGGTGGATAAGCAAAAGGGTTATCCACCCTACGCCATCTCACCCGCCCACACCGCCGGCGCATCGACGTTGCCGGAACGTAGCGTGGAAAACGGCGAAGCCTTTTCCACGCGCCTTCCAGGCTACTCGCTAGTCAAGCTTGTAAAAGTCGCTCCAAAGCTACCCTGAGATCAACTGCGATATCTCCGTCAAGGTTGTAGGCTTGGATCTTTGCCTCTGTATAAACGCTACGAGAGATATTGTTTTTCAGTTGCTTGAATATATATTTCCCCTTGGCGCCTTTTAGCGTTCGTTGCTGAAATGCTTGCCAGACATCGTTGTTAGTTGGGCTTCCGCCTTGCACATGTAGTTCTTGGTTGTGCGCAGCTCGTTGCTTGTCAAACTGATCTCGTATTGGTTGGGAAGATCGACGGGTGACTGCGGAAAGATGCTCTACGGCTTCTTCTTGTGTGCATCCTAAGAACGTTTGGAGAAACTCTGGTGAGCAGAAATAAGCTTCGAGATCTGACTCCTTGGGGAACCAAATACTAATTCCTTCTGCCGCGTATGACTGGCTTATTCTTTCAACTTCATCATCAGTCAAAGAATCGCGATCTCTGTGAACGAAGATCTTGAATTTATTGCCTAGGCTTTCTGAAAGCTCTTTGGCTTGTGATGGAGTTGCTAAGCTTTTATACCCGGTACCTGGGTAAAATGCGACAGATCGATCAATGTCTTTCCATTGTGCTATTAGCTTTCGCAGGAACGTAGTGTCTTGATCCTCTTAAATTATAATGACCTTTTTTCCAAAGGCTCCCCAGCCTAGGGCTAATTCAACAATAGTTCTATCATTTGAAGCGCTCTTTCCATCTTGTAGCCAGCAAACGTTAGTACCTGCGGGGGCGCTTCTGATAATGAATGGAGAGTGAGTTGTAAGAATTACTTTCAAACCCTGCTCGCGTGCAACCAAGCTGAGTGCGCCAGCGAGTTTTTCCTGGACGTTCGGGTGTAAGTGGATGTCCGGTTCGTCAATTAGGACTACGCCAGGCCTGAATAGGAGTACATAGCAAAAAATCTGAATTAGCTGAAGAAATCCGGTGCCAGCGAGTTCGATTGGCTTTGTGTTGTTGCCGATTGTTACTTCGCACTTGATCCAGAGGTCTTTATCTTCGTTGTGCGATACAAGGATTCGAATAGGGCCAAGAATTTCCTCAATCCAACGTTCGATGGTGGTGATGTTGTTTGGGTCGATGTTTTGGAGTAGTAGTAAAGCATTGCGGAGAATAATATTGGAATCGCCGAACGAGCAGGCTTTTAGAATCGACTTTTTCGATTTCTTCTCTTCTTTGTTCGGTATTCCGGATATTCCAGGTATGTAGGCTGAGAAGAATCTGGTTTTACTTCTAAGCGAAGCGGTTAGCTCTGATGGTACGTTTCCGCTAATGGAGATTCCGGCGTTGCGCGCCGATCTTAGGGTGCATTTCGCTTCCTTAATAGTTCCATTTTCAGGATCTTCGAAGGTTAATGTAACGCGAGAGCAGGGGCTCTGCTCCTTGTTTCCCCAGTTAGCTCCATGGCCCAAGGTTTTATAGTCGTCAGTTGGCAAGTAGTCGAGCTCATCGACGCCTACAGTTGCGGTCTTGTTAGCATCAACACGTTCCGCTTGCCTTATCAGGCAGCAGGCGAGGTGAACTGCTTGGATTATCGACGATTTACCTGAGCCATTCGCTCCGACGAGGACATTAACATCCGCAAGATCAATTTCTATCTCCTCTACGCGTTTGAACGTTTCTACGCGGAGCTTTGAAAGCTGCATGTTTTCATCCTGAAACGAGCTATAAAAAAGGGGCCAACGGGCCCCTTGAAAAACGTAGCGCTAGCTGTCAATCCCAGCTCAACGCCCCACCCGTCTGATACTCAATAACCCGCGTCTCAAAGAAGTTCTTCTCTTTCTTCAAATCCATGATCTCGCTCATCCACGGGAACGGGTTGGTGGTGCCTGGGTACTCTTCCTTCAACCCAATCTGCGTCAGACGACGGTTGGCGATGAACTTGAGGTAGTCCTCCATCATCGAGGCGTTCATGCCGAGGACGCCGCGGGGCATGGTGTCGCGGGCGTATTCGATTTCGAGCTGCGTACCCTGGAGGATCATCTGGGTCGCTTCGTCCTTCATGGCGGCGTCCCACAGGTGCGGGTTTTCGATCTTGATCTGGTTGATCACGTCGATGCCGAAGTTCAGGTGCATGGACTCGTCGCGCAGGATGTATTGGAACTGCTCGGCGGTGCCGGTCATCTTGTTGCGGCGGCCCATGGAGAGGATCTGGGTGAAGCCGCAGTAGAAGAAGATGCCTTCCAGTACGCAGTAATAGGCGATGAGGTTGCGCAGGAACTCTTTATCCGTCTCGACGGTGCCGGTCTGGAAGGTCGGGTCGGAGATGGAACGGGTGTACTTGAGGCCCCAGGAGGCCTTCTTCGCGACGCTCGGGATCTCGTGGTACATGTTGAAGATCTCGCCTTCATCCATGCCCAGCGATTCGATGCAGTACTGGTAGGCGTGGGTGTGGATCGCCTCTTCGAAAGCCTGGCGCAGGATGTACTGACGGCACTCGGGGTTGGTGATCAGGCGGTACACGGCCAGCACGAGGTTGTTGGCGACCAGGCTGTCGGCGGTGGAGAAGAAGCCGAGGTTGCGCTTGACGATGCGGCGCTCGTCCTCTGAGAGGCCGTCCGGCGTCTTCCACAGGGCGATGTCGGCGTTCATGTTCACTTCCTGCGGCATCCAGTGGTTGGCGCAACCATCCAGATACTTCTGCCAGGCCCAGTCGTACTTGAAGGGTACGAGCTGGTTGAGGTCAGCGCGGGCGTTGATCATCTGCTTGTCGCCGACGTGAACGCGGGCGGATTCGCCTTCCAGTTCATCCAGGCCTTCCTGGATGTCGAGGTCGTCCAGGGCTTTCTTGGCGCGGGCGACGGCAGCGGAGTCGTCAGCGGCTACGGCGCGGGCTTCTTCGACGGAGCCTGCGGCATCCTTGTCGAGCTTGGCCGGTGCGTCAGTGTTTGCAGCAGCGGCTTGGGGGGCGGCCTGCGCGGTGGTGGTGGTGTCTTCTTCGTCGAATTCGTCCCAGCTCAGCATGGCGGTTCTCCTGATTGGGGACCGGTCGTGGCCGGTCGAAAATGTCTGGTGGCTTTTGGTTTGCACGCAAAAGCGGGTGTTTTGTCGGGGGAGGGTGGTGGTGCCCCGCGCCCTTGGTGTTCTGTATCAGGTCGGGGTTTGGGCCCGGCCTTTGTGTTGTCTGGTGGGGCTGCCCCTCACCCTAGCCCTCTCCCCGGAGCGGCGAGGGGACTGGATTTGAGGTGGCGTCGGACTTGGTTAACGATCCAGACCCCGGCGTTGGCGAGTAGTGGATCGCGAGCAAGCTCGCTCCTACGAAAAGCTAATCAACAGCAGACGCAGCGGTGGCTCGGTGTGAGCGGTTTCCAGAGCGAGGCAGCGCTAGGCGCCTGGCGGGTCGGAGCCCCTGAGCGTACGCATGTACGTGATGGGGCCCGGGCTGCCGGGCAACAACGCGCGGTCCGCTCTGGGGACCGCGACTTTCTACTACTTACTGGCAGGCTTCGCAGTCTGGTTCATCAATCGCACATGCCTTCGGCACCGGTGCCGGGCCTGCGGCCATTTCGGGCGCGGGCGCAGCTTTAGCCGGAGCAGGGCTGGCGCTGCCATTGCCACCGCTGGACACAGCGTTGAGCTTGCCGGTGTTGACGGTGGACTTCTCGGTGCTGGTCGCGGCCAGGGCACGGAGGTAGTAGGTGGTTTTCAGGCCACGGAACCAGGCCATGCGGTAGGTCACGTCCAGCTTCTTGCCGCTGGCGCCGGCGATGTAGAGGTTCAGCGACTGAGCCTGGTCGATCCACTTCTGGCGACGGCTGGCGGCGTCGACGATCCACTTGGTTTCGACTTCGAAGGCGGTCGCGTAGAGGTCTTTCAACTCCTGCGGGATGCGCTCGATCTGCTGCACGGAACCGTCGTAGTACTTGAGGTCGTTGATCATGACCGCATCCCACAGGCCGCGCGCCTTGAGGTCGCGAACCAGGTAGGGGTTGATCACGGTGAACTCGCCCGAGAGGTTCGATTTCACGTAGAGGTTCTGGTAGGTCGGCTCGATGGACTGCGACACGCCGGTGATGTTGGCGATGGTTGCGGTCGGCGCGATGGCCATGATGTTCGAGTTACGGATGCCGTTCTTGACGCGGGCACGTACCGGGGCCCAGTCCAGGGACTCGGTCAGGTCGACGTCGATGTACTTCTGGCCACGCGCTTCGATGAGGATCTGCTGCGAATCCAGCGGCAGCACGCCCTGGCTCCACAACGAACCCTGGAAGGTTTCGTAGGCGCCGCGCTCGTCGGCCAGGTCACAGGAGGCCTGGATGGCGTAGTAGCTGACCGCTTCCATGGACTTGTCGGCGAAATCGATGGCGGCATCGGAGCCGTACGGGATGTGCTGCAGGTACAGCGCGTCCTGGAAGCCCATGATGCCCAGGCCCACCGGGCGGTGCTTGAGGTTGGAGTTACGCGCCTGCGGCACGGAGTAGTAGTTGATGTCGATGACGTTATCGAGCATCCGCACGGCGGTGCGCACGGTGCGCTCCAGCTTGGCGGTGTCCAGCTTGCCGTCGACGATGTGGCGCGGCAGGTTGATCGAGCCCAGGTTGCAGACGGCGATCTCGTCCTTGTTGGTGTTCAGCGTGATCTCGGTGCAGAGGTTGGAGCTGTGCACCACCCCGACGTGCTGCTGCGGGCTGCGCAGGTTGCACGGGTCCTTGAAGGTCAGCCATGGGTGGCCGGTTTCGAACAGCATGGAGAGCATCTTGCGCCACAGGTCTTTGGCCTGCAGGGTCTTGTAGTTCTTGATCTTGCCGTATTCGATCAGGGCTTCGTAGTACTCGTAGCGCTCCTCGAAGGCCTTGCCGGTGAGGTCGTGCAGGTCGGGTACTTCGCTTGGCGAGAACAGGGTCCACTTGCCGTCGTCGAAGACGCGCTTCATGAACAGGTCCGGAATCCAGTTGGCGGTGTTCATGTCGTGGGTACGGCGACGGTCGTCACCGGTGTTCTTGCGCAGCTCGAGAAATTCCTCGATGTCCAGGTGCCAGGTTTCCAGGTAGGCGCAGACCGCGCCCTTGCGCTTGCCGCCCTGGTTGACCGCAACAGCGGTGTCGTTGACCACTTTCAGGAAGGGCACGACGCCCTGGGATTTGCCGTTGGTGCCCTTGATGTAGGCGCCCAGTGCACGGACCGGGGTCCAGTCGTTACCCAGGCCGCCAGCGAACTTGGAGAGCAGGGCGTTATCGCGGATGGCGTCGTAGATGCCGCCCAGGTCGTCCGGCACGGTGGTCAGGTAGCACGAGGACAGCTGCGGACGCAGGGTGCCGGCGTTGAACAGGGTCGGCGTGGAGGCCATGTAGTCGAAGGATGACAGCAGGTTGTAGAACTCGATGGCACGGGCTTCGCGGTTTTCTTCCTCGATGGCCAGGCCCATGGCGACGCGCATGAAGAAGATCTGCGGCAGCTCGAAACGCACGCCATCCTTGTGGATGAAGTAGCGGTCGTAGAGGGTCTGCAGGCCGAGGTAGGTGAACTGCTGGTCCTGCTCGTGGTTGATCGCAGCGCCCAGCTTGGCCAGGTCGTATTCCTTCAGGCGCGGGTCGAGCAGCTCGAACTGCACGCCTTTTTCCACATAGGCCGGCAGCGCTTTGGCGTAGAGGTCAGCCATTTCGTGATGGGTGGCGGACTCGGCGACTTCCAGGAAGCTCAGGGCTTCGGCGCGCAGGGTGTCCATCAGCAGGCGGGCGGTGACGTAGGAGTAGTTCGGCTCACGCTCGACCAGGGTCCGGGCGGTCATCACCAGGGCGGTGTTGACGTCGGTCTGCTCGACACCGTCGTAGAGGTTCTTCAGGGTTTCTTTCTGGATCAGCGAGCCATCGACTTCCTCGAGGCCTTCGCAGGCTTCGGTGATGATGGTGTTCAGGCGGCCCAGGTCCAGCGGCGCCAGGCTGCCGTCGGCACGCTTGATGCGAATGCTCGGATGCGCCTCGACCGGTGCGTCGACTGCGCCACGCTTGCGCTCCTGGCTACGGGATTCGCGATAGATCACGTAGTCGCGGGCAACCTTCTGCTCGCCGGAACGCATCAGGGCCAATTCGACCTGGTCCTGGATTTCTTCGATATGGATGGTGCCGCCGGATGGCATGCGGCGCTTGAAGGTGGCAGTGACCTGTTCGGTCAGGCGGGCGACGGTGTCATGGATGCGCGACGAGGCGGAGGCGCTGTTGCCTTCCACTGCGAGAAACGCCTTGGTGATGGCGACGGTGATCTTGTCATCGGTGTAGGGGACGACTGTACCGTTGCGCTTGATCACGCGCAGCTGGCCCGGCGCGGTGGCGGCCAGGTCTAGCGTGCTGTCGTTGGCGTGCGGGTTCTCGCGAATGGACTCGTTCTGCATGGGGTCTCCGGATTCTCTCTGTCTCGGTAGCACGTTAGGTGTCGGGCTCGCTTCGTGGGCGGCCCTGATCTGTATTGCGTGTCTCGTATTGCATGAACCATGCCCCGGCGAACCGGCCCATGGGTGACTCAAAACTGGAAACGATCCGGCACCTGAGGTGGCGAATCGAATGTGCCGAAGCATAGTCAGGCGTTGTGAAGATCACAACCTCAAAACACAACATGTAGTGTGACGCGCTTGGCGCATGCGCTACTGCTGGACTTGAGCGAAATCAACGTTGGGCTGCGCAGGATCGCGGTCTGTGGCGACGATCTATCGCGCCCGTGCGGACGCGAGCCGGGTAAAAATCAGAGCGAATTTATTTTGCTTGCTTTTTTCGGCGTTTGTGTCTGTTTGGCTTTAGACACCCAACATATGGGGTAAAAGGCGCCTGGAGCGACACGATAGTGGCGGTTCAGACACAGCGCAAGGCGCTCGAAATGAACAACCTGTGGATAAGATGTGGGTGAGCTGTGCGCGATCAGGGCGCAGCCCGCGCCGTTTCGGGGCTGCACGATGTTCAGATGAAATGCGTGCTCGCCAGCGCTTTCGGATGCCCGGCGACGTCCAGGCGAAAACACTATATGTGGTGTTTTGTCAAAGAGGGTTTTATTGCGTTTTGCAGCCTGCAAGGCTTGATTTTGACGGAGCGGCCAACAGTGATGGCCCTTTGCTTAGCGCCGGACCGGGCGCAGCGATGTGCCAGTCCTGCGAAGCGGTCCTCACCGGGCGCAGCTTCCCTCGTTTCTTCCAGGTCGTGCGCCAAGCGGAGCATGTCAACCGCTGCCATCTGGCTATGCGCTGGCGCTACAATGCCGGCCGGTGTCTCGGGAGGACGCGTGGTGGATCAAGAGTCTTGGAACATCCTGATTGTCGAAGATGACCAGCGGTTGGCCGAGCTGACCCGTGAGTATCTTGAAAGTAACGGCATGCAGGTCTCCATCGAGGCGGACGGCGCCCAGGCGGCCGAACGCATCATTAATGAGCGTCCCGATCTGGTGGTGCTCGACCTGATGCTGCCCGGCGAAGATGGGCTGTCTATCTGCCGCAAGGTGCGCGATCGCTATGACGGGCCGATCCTGATGCTCACCGCGCGCGCTGACGATCTCGATCAGGTGCTCGGCCTGGAAATCGGTGCTGACGACTACGTTTGCAAGCCCGTGCGGCCGCGGTTGCTGCTGGCGCGCATCCGGGCCTTGCTGCGGCGGCGTGAAGGGGCAGAGGCACCGTCGGCTGTGGGTGGGAAACGCGTCCAGTACGGCCCATTGGTGGTCGACAACGCGTTGCGCGAGGCCTGGTTGCGCGGGGAGGGCATCGAGCTGACTGGCGCGGAGTTCGACCTGCTGTGGCTGCTGACCTCCAACCCGGGACGGATCATGTCCCGCGAACAGATCTTCTCTGAGCTACGCGGCATCGAATACGACGGCCAGGACCGTTCCATCGATGTGCGCATATCACGCATCCGCCCGAAGATCGGTGATGACCCCGATCACCCACGGCTGATCAAGACAGTGCGGGGCAAGGGCTACCTGTTCGTCTCCGAAGCGGCTGAAGCGCTGCAGTGAATTCGATCTTCCTGCGGATCTACGGCGGCATGCTCGCCGTGCTGGTGCTGGTGGGGTTGCTGGGCGCGGGTGGTCTGCATCTGCTCAATCAGGTCCGGGCCGATCAGCATCGCGAGGCGCTGGCGGCCGGTACCTTTCGCCTGATGGCGCACAACATGAGCAGCATGACGCCCATCGAGCGGCGCCAGGCGGCGAACCTCTGGGGGCGGCTGCTGGGTATCCCGTTGCGCGTGCGCACGCTGGAAGACATCCGGCTTGAAAGCGGCCTGGAGACACGACTGCTGCGCGGCCAGGTTCTGGTGGAGCAGATCCGCCCTGGCAGCGTCACGATCTATTCCTTGGTCAGCGCTGAAGACCGTCTGGCGCTGACGGGCGAGGTCGAGCAGCTCAGCGAGCAACTGGCTCGCGCGACTATCTATTTGCTGATCGATGAGCTAATCCGCTACCCCGAAGCCGAGCAACCCCAGCGCCTGGCCGAACTGAAGGAAGCGCGCGGTTTCGGCTACCCGCTGGAGCTGCTGACCCGCGACAGCGCCAGTCTCGATGACGATCAGCGGCGCCGGCTGGATGAAGGCGACACGGTGATGGCGCTGGTCAACGGCGGCGAGGCCATCCGGGTGTTCGCAGCAATTGCCGGAACCCCCTGGATCATGTCGCTGGGGCCGCTGCGTCAGCTCAATCCCTATCCGCCCGAGCTGCTGATTTTGATCGGTGTGCTGGGTCTGTCGCTGATCGGGCTGACCGTGTATCTGCTGGTGCGCCAGCTGGAGCGGCGTCTGCGAGGCGTCGAGCGCGCTGCCACGCGCATCGCGACCGGCCAGCTGGAAGCGCGCGTGCCGGATGCCGGCACCGATTCGGTGGGGCGATTGGCCAAGGCCTTCAATGGCATGGCGAGCCATCTGCAGCGCTTGCTCGCGGTGCAGCGGGAGATGGTCAGCGCGGTGGCCCATGAACTGCGAACGCCGGTCGCCCGGTTGCGTTTCGGCCTGGAGATGGCCGGCTCGGCGCAGACGCCGGAAGCACGCCACCGCTATCTCGAAGACATGGACGGCGACATCGACGATCTGGATCGACTGGTGGACGAGATGCTGGTCTACACGCGCCTCGAGCGTGGATCGCCGGAGCTGACGTTCCAATCGGTCGACTTGAGCGCGCTGGTCGATCAGGTGATCGGGGAACTGGCACCGTTGCGCCCGGCGGTGTTGGTCGAGCGCGGGCCCTGTAAACCGGCATCGGACGGGAGCAGCGTGGTCGATGCCGAGCCGCACTACATGCGTCGCGCCTTGAGCAATCTGATCAGCAACGCCATGCGCCACGCTGAAACGCGGGTTGAGGTCAGCTTCGTCATCGATGCCGACCGGGCGAAGCTGGTAGTCGACGATGACGGCCCGGGCGTACCCGAGGAAGCGTGGGAGAAGGTCTTTGCACCTTTCCTGCGCCTGGATGACAGCCGCACCCGCGCCTCCGGCGGGCATGGTTTGGGCCTGTCCATCGTCCGGCGGATTACCTACTGGCACGGCGGTCGGTCGCAGATTGGACACAGCGAGCTGGGCGGCGCGCGTTTCACCCTGGTCTGGCCGCGCAAGCGGGTGAAGTAGCCGTTGGGATCGGCGCCTTGCGCTTACTGAAAGGTCGTTGGGTTACCCACGCTGGGCTGAGCAAGCATTAGCCTCACGAGTCGGGTTGAGGCTATTCGCGATGGGTTTGCGCTTGGCTGTGAAGATCAGACCGGAATGCTTACAAGACTTAGCAGGTAGTCATCGAATTGGACGAACTGGCCGTCCAGCTCAGCGCCGGGCTTCCAGTCTTCGGATAAACCAGTGAGCAGGCGCAGGCGGGCGTAGCCGCTGCTGTCGTGATGAATCAGTTCGGCTTCCTGAAAATAGAAGCGCTTGTTCACCAGCGGGTAGAGCGCCTTGAACAGGCTTTCCTTGAGGGAGAAGGTCAGGGTGACGCGCAGGGCGCGCTGGGTCTCGTCGAGCGCGGCGTAACCTTCCAATTCGTTCGGGGTGAGGATTTCAGCGACCAGGCGGTCGGCCCGTGTGGTGGGGATCTGCTTCTCTACATCCAGCCCGATGCCGCGCCATTGCTCGCGTCGCGCCACTGCGGCCGCAGCCCAGCCAGCGCCATGGGTGATCGAACCGACCACCCCGGCAGGCCAACAGGGCGAGCGGTCTTCGTTCACGGTCGGGATGCACGGCGCGCCGGTCGCCCGGCGCAGGGCTTCGCAAGCGCATAGACGACCGGCAAGAAATTCGGTCTGGCGCTTGCTCACCGCCGTCATGCCCGGCACGCCGCAGCGGGTGAAATCCTCGGGGTGGAGCAGGGCGGGGTCGAAGCGGGTGCTGATCAACTGCACGCCGGGCAAGGCGAGCGGCAGCGGCCAGTGATCGCTCAGGGGTGAGCAGCAGGCCGGGTGATAAAGGGTAGAAGTCATGGGCGTTAGTTTGCCTCAGTGCCGGGCCCGGTGCAGTCCCGGCGGTGCGCTTCCCCTGTAAATGGGACGCTTCGCGAGCAAGCATCGCACCGATGCGGGCCAGGTTAACGCCAGACGTTTAGGTAGGAGCGAGCCTGTTCGCGAACCAGTACACGTAGGCGGGCATTCATCCATCAGGCCCCCTCAGGCCGCGCAAGGATTTTCGGCGCCGCTTCGATGATCTGGCGGGACAGGCTTTCCATGCGCGGCGACTGCACCTTCCAGGTGTGCCAGTACAGTGAGATGTCAAGCGGCGCGTCCACGGCCAGGTCGACCACGATGCCCTCGGCCAGTGCATCCTGCAGCAACGGCTGCGGCACCATGCCATAGCCCAGCCCGTAGCGGATCGCATTGAAGCGTGGCTCGGCGCCAGGCACGTAGTGGCAAGGGTAGGCGCCCTCGGGCAGGCCCAGCTGCCGCAGTAGGAACGAAGAGGTGAGGCGGTCCTTGTTGGTGTAGGCGACCACTGGCGCCTTGCGCGCGGCATTGCGGTTCAGGCCGTTGGGAAAGTACTGCTGCCGAAAGGCGGCGGACGCCACAAGGCGATAGCGCATGCTGCCCAGCGGGCTCGCCGTGCACCCGCGCATGGGTTTGGGTTCGGTGCTGATACAGCCGATGGCAAGGCCGGTTTCCAGCAGGCTGTAGGTGTGGTCCTGATCTTCGACGGTGAGGTCCAACAGGACGCGCTCCTTGATCAGCACCTCGGCTAGAGCTGGGAAGAACCAGGTACCAAGACTGTCGGCATTGAGTGCGGCAACGACCACCAGCGGGGCATCGCTACGCTCGGCAAGCTCGGCCATCAGATCCGCTTCCAGCAGCGTGGCGCGTTTGAGGTATTGCATCAGCCGCTGACCGGTTTCCGTGGGGCGACAAGGCCGGCTACGTACAACCAGCGCGCTGCCCAAGGTACTTTCCAAGGCGCGCACCCGCTGCGATATCGCAGGCGGTGTCAGATGCAGGCGCAGGGCCGCTTGCTCGAAACTGCCCGTCTTGATCACGGTGCGGAAGGCTTCGGTCTGCTTGGGGTCGAGAATCAAGAGCTGCAACTCAGATTAAGTAAATATTGGTATAGCCTAAATTTACTTAGCCACACCGATTAAACAGGAGTGTGCCCCATAATCGCGCGCCTTTCAGCTTTATGCCCACTTGGAGTCGCGCCGTGACCCTGTTACACATCATCTACCTTGTTGCCATCACGGCTGAAGCCATGTCTGGCGCCATCATGGGCATGCGCCGCGGCATGGATCTATTCGGTATCTGCATGCTCGGCACGGTGACGGCGCTGGGCGGCGGCACGGCGCGCGATGTGCTGCTGGGGCATTACCCGATCGGCTGGATCGCCCACCCCGAGTACCTTGGTTTCACCGTGGGCGCGGCGATCATCACGGCGATGGTTGCGCGGCACATGCATCACCTGCGGCAGGTGTTTCTGCTGGTCGACGGGCTCGGCCTGGTGGCCTTTACCGTGATCGGGTGCGGCGTGGCGATGGATATGGGCGCGCACCTTTCGATCGTCGTGCTGGCTGGGGTCATCACCGGCGTGTTTGGCGGGCTGCTGCGCGACATTCTCTGCAACCGGGTGCCGATGGTGTTGCGGCGCGAGCTCTATGCCACGGTGGCGCTGTTCACTGGTGTGCTCTACGTAACGCTGCTCTGGCTCGGGATCGACACCTCCATCGCCTCGCTGGCCACGCTCTGTGCGGGCTTCCTGTTCCGGGTGCTGGCGATGACCTTCCAGTGGCAGCTGCCGCACTTCCAGGAGCGCGACATCCGCGGGCTGGACTGAGTCCGCTACGCCAGGCGCCCAATCGGAACACGCCTGGTTCTGCCTGATACGCATTTGTCTTGCAACGCAGATTCCCGCCGTTCGAGCCGCTACACTAGCGCACTGGCCACCAGGGGAATGGAACTGTGCTGAAGGACCTAGGAATAAAGAGTCGGGTGCTGGTGCTGATCTTGTTGCCCAGCACGGTGCTAGCCGTGGCGCTGGGCATCTACTTCACCTGGATGCAGCTGTCGGAGATGCGCCATCAGCTCGATGCGCGCGGCCAGCTGATCGCCGAGCAGTTGGCCCCGTTGGCGGCGCCGGCCATGGCGCAGGGCTACGGCAAGCGGCTGCAGCGTATTCTCAATCAGGTGCTGGATCAGCCTGACGTGCGTGCGGTCTCCATCCTCGACGCCGAGCGCAATCTGCAGGCCCATGCCGGGCCAAACATGATCACCCCGTCGCCGCCAACCGATCCCGAAGCGCTGACTCAGGTCAGCAGCGTCGACACCACGCGCATCCTCCTGCCGGTGCTTGGCAAGCATCTGAATCTCGCCGAAGACAATCCCGACAACGACCTCCGCCTGATTGGCTGGCTGGAATTGGAGCTGTCGCACCAAGGCACGCTGCTGCGCGGTTACCGCAGCCTGTTTGCCAGCCTGTTGCTGATTGGCGCAGGGCTGATCATTACTGCGCTGCTGGCGCTGCGCATGAGTACGGCAATCAGCAAGCCGCTGCACAGGGTCAAGGTGGCCGTGGCGCAGCTCAAGGACGGTCATCTGGAGACTCGTTTGCCAGCGCTCGGCAGCCATGAAATGGACGAAGTGGCGGCAGGCATCAACCGTATGGCCGAAGCCTTGCTGGCCGCTCGTGAAGAATTGCAACAGAGCATCGACCAGGCCACCGAAGACGTGCAGCAGAACCTCGAGACCATCGAGATCCAGAACATCGAGCTGGACCTGGCGCGTAAGGAAGCGCTGGAGGCCAGTCGGATCAAGTCCGAGTTCCTGGCCAACATGAGCCACGAAATCCGCACGCCGCTCAACGGCATCCTCGGCTTTACCCATCTGCTGCAGAAAAGCGACCTGACGCCACGCCAGCAGGACTACTTGTCGACCATCGAAAAATCCGCTGACAGCCTGCTCGGGATCATCAACGAGATCCTCGACTTCTCGAAGATCGAGGCTGGCAAGCTGGTCCTCGACAACATCCCGTTCAATTTGCGCGATTTGATCGAGGACACCCTGACCATCCTCGGCCCTGCGGCGCACCAGAAGCATCTGGAGCTGGTTAGCCTGGTCTACCGCGACACGCCGCTATCCCTGGTCGGCGACCCGCTGCGGCTCAAGCAGGTCCTGACCAACCTGGTCAGCAATGCCATCAAGTTCACCAATGAAGGCACCGTCATCGTCCGTGCGATGGTTGAGGATGAACGCTCCGACCGTGCGCAGCTGCGCATCAGCGTGCAGGACACCGGCATCGGTCTGACCGATCAGGACTTGCGTGCCTTGTTCCAGGCGTTCAGCCAGGCGGACAATTCGCTGTCCCGCCAACCCGGTGGTACCGGCCTCGGGCTGGTGATCTCCAAGCGGCTGATCGAGCAGATGGGGGGGGAAATCGGGGTCGACAGCATTCCTGAAGAGGGCTCCGAATTCTGGATCAGCCTGAGCCTGCCCAAAGCGCGTGACGATATCGAGGACCTGCCGCGGGCAGCACTGCTCGGACGCAAGGTCGGCTTGCTTGAACAGCATCCGCTGACACGTCAGGCCCTGCAGCATCAGCTGGAAAGCTGCGGCATGGAGGTGTTGCCGTTCGACAGCTTGGATCAGCTGCAGGCGGCGGTGTTCGAGGCGCATACCAGCGATAAACCGATCGAAATAGCCGTGCTCGGCGTGACCCATCGAGAAATCGCACCGCAACAGCTATGCCTGCGGCTCTGGGAGTTCGAAGGGCTGGGCTGCAAGTGCATTGTGCTTTGCCCGACCAGTGAGCAGGCGCAGTATCACGAGGCGTTGCCTGAATCGCACACCCATGCCCAGCTGCAAAGCAAGCCGGCCTGTACGCGCAAGTTGCAGCGAGTGCTGCTTGATCTGCTGCGCCCGCCTCAGACCATGATTGAGAACGTCGCAGTGCCGGAAACCCGACCGCCACGTGTGCTGTGCGTCGATGACAACCCCGCCAACCTGCTGCTGCTGGAAACCTTGCTGACCGATATGGGCGGTGAAGTCGAAGCGGTGAGCAGCGGCGCCGAAGCATTGGAGGCGGTCAAGCACAAGCCCTTCGATCTGGTGTTCATGGACGTGCAGATGCCTGGCATGGACGGGCGCCAGACCACCGAGGCGATTCGTCGCTGGGAGGACGACAGCGCGCAGCCACCCATGCCGATCGTCGCGCTCACCGCTCACGCGCTGTCCAACGAAAAGCGCTCGCTCTTGCAAAGCGGTCTCGACGATTACCTGACCAAGCCGATCAGCGAGCGGCAGCTGGCCCAGGTGATCTTGAAGTGGACCGGCCTACCGCTGGCGCGCAGCTTTGTCGCAGCACCCCTTGAGACACAGACGCCGGAAAACAACCTCAAAGTGCTCGATGCGGAAGAGGGATTGCGCTTGGCCGCCGGCAAAGCCGATCTGGCAGCGGATATGCTGAGCATGCTGCTGGCCTCGCTGGAGGATGATCGCCAGGTGATCCGCGAAACGCGTCTGGCCAATGACCGGCAGGCGACCATCGATCGTGTGCACCGTTTGCACGGCGCTACCCGCTATTGCGGTGTCCCGCAGCTGCGGGCAGCCTGCGAACGCAGCGAAACATTACTCAAGCAGAATCACCCGAGCGCGGCCCAGGCTCTGGATGAGCTGGACAGCGCCATCGAGCGGCTGGAGATCGAGGCGCGCGTGGTCTAGCGCAGAAGTCGTCCCTGAGTGCACTACCGAAGAGGCTCCTCCGGCGGTGATGTTCATCACGCACTCGAACGTGCAGGGCCGCGCCCCGCGGCGACTGCCAGCCGCAGGGCTGCCTGACGGCAGGCAGTCGCCGAGGCGTTACTCGCCCATCACCACACCTTCGCGGCGCGGGTCGGCACCGCCGAACCAGCCGCTGTCGGTGCGTTGAATAGCTTGAAGTCCGCTGGTCATTTCCGTCTCGTTGACCTCATGGCCGCGCGCTTTCAGCGCCTGTACGGTGCTCGCTGGAAAGCGTCCTGCTTCGAGCACCGTTGGGCCGTTGAAGCTGCCGAAGTTGGGCAGGTCGATTGCTCGTTGCGCATCCAGACCCCAGTCATACATGCCCAGCAGGGTCTTCGCGGTGAAGTGGATGATCGCCGCGCCGCCAGGGGAACCGAGGCTCGCCAGAAACTGCTCGCCCGTGACGTCGAATACCAGCGTCGGGCTCATACTTGAGCGTGGGCGCTTGTTCGGCTCGACCCGGTTGGCCACCTGCCGACCAAAAGCGTCGTAGGGTTCGAAGGAAAAGTCGGTGAGTTCGTTGTTCAGCAGGTAGCCGCCGGGGAGGCCGGTGCCGCCATCGTTGAGCAGACGTGAGCCGAAGGCTTGCTCGATGGTTGTGGTCATCGCCAACGCGTTGCCCTCGGCGTCGACGATGCTGATATGGCTGGTGCCGTATTCTGGTTGTGCCGCCTGCGGGGCGAACACGATCGGCATTTCGCCGGGTTCGCCCGCTTCGGCAGTGCCCATGCTGCGCGGGCCGATCAGTGCGGCGCGCTGCTTGAGGTAACTCGGTGCAAGCATGCTGTTCCAGGTGCGGCCCGGTACCGGCACGAAATCCGGGTCAGCTAGGTACTTGGCGCGGTCGGCATACGCCAGTCGTGAAGCCTCGGTATAGCGGTGCAGGAATTCGACAGAAGGCACGCCCTGATCGAGCGGCTGCACCGTCGGCAGCTGTTCCAGAATGCCAAGGATCTGCATCTGCGTAATGTGCCCCGACGACGGCGGCGGGAAACCGCAGACCTGATAGCGCTTCTGCCAGAGCGTGCAGATCGCGTCCCGCTCGCGCGGCTGGTATCCCTCGAGATCGTTCAGGCTGATGCGGCCTGGGTTGGTCGGGTGAGTGTTCACCTGCAGGACCAGCGCGCGGGCGTTAGCGCCGGTGTAGAAAGCATCGCTGCCGCGTTCGGCGATGTCCTTGAGCAGCGCGGCGAGGGCTGGATTGCGCAAGCGATGGCCGACCGGCAGAGGCTCGCCATCGTCCTGATAGTAGAACGCCGCGGCGCGCGGGTCCTTGCGCAAGGCCGGATCGCTGACCAGCAGGCCATGCAAGCGCGGGCTGACTTCGAAACCGTTTTCGGCAAGTTCGATAGCTGGTTGGAACAAGGCTTTCCAAGGCAAGTTGCCGTACTGGTCGTGCGCGCGCTCAAGCATCCTCACCACGCCTGGCACACCCACCGAACGACCTCCGACGACGGCATCGAGAAATGCCATCGGCTTGCCGTCGGCAGTCAGGAACAGTCGTTCGTCGACCGCTGCCGGTGCGGTCTCTCTGCCATCCAGTGCTGCGATGTGTTCGCCATCCCAATGCAACAGAAAGGCACCGCCGCCAAGCCCGCTGGATTGCGGCTCGACCAGGCTCAACACCATCTGTACCGCCACGGCGGCGTCCATTGCGCTGCCGCCAGCCTTGAGCATTTCGTAGCCGGCTTCGGTCGCCAGCGGGTTGGCAGCGGCAACGGCAAAGCGTTCCAGCGCCCAGCCCGGCTTGGTCGAGTAGCCGCTGGACGCTTCCGGGGCAGGTGGGATTTCGCTGGATGGGCCGTCCGGTTGAGTGCAGGCGGTGAGGCTGAACAACAGAATCGAGGGAACCAGGGCGGCTCGTCCGACATGCATGGGATGTTCCTTGTCTGGGCGGAAGGAAAAAGGTGTAGCTGTTTACAGGGCTAGTTCACTGACCCCGGTTTGCCAAGCCTGATCGCTGCGGTTGGTAAAATCTTCGTACATTCGTTGTGCTGAGCCGTTCGTCTGCCTGCTTCGCCGAATGGGTGTGGCGTGTGGCGCATCGGCTGCGGATTCGTGACCCCCGCCAGACCGACACGAGGGTAGCGCGGTCTGCCCGTGGCCGATGGTTGCCGCTATCATGTGCGCCTCTCAAAGGCTGTGCGGTCCATCGAAGCCATGACAATTCAGTACCCGACCATTGCCGATTGTGTCGGCAACACGCCCCTGGTTCGCCTGCAGCGTCTGCCCGGCGAAACCAGCAACACCATCCTGGTAAAACTCGAAGGCAACAACCCGGCCGGCTCGGTCAAAGACCGTCCCGCGTTGTCGATGATCGCGCGGGCCGAAGCGCGGGGCGACATCAAGCCCGGCGATACGCTGATCGAAGCCACGTCCGGCAACACCGGCATCGCCCTGGCCATGGCTGCGGCGATCAAGGGCTACAGGTTCATCCTGATCATGCCGGACAACTCCAGTGCCGAGCGCAAGGCAGCCATGACGGCCTATGGCGCCGAGCTGATTCTGGTGAGCAAGGAAGAGGGCATGGAAGGCGCTCGCGACTTGGCGGTGAAAATGGCTGCCGAAGGGCGCGGCAAGGTGCTCGATCAGTTCGCCAACGGCGACAATCCTGAGGCCCACTTCACCAGTACCGGGCCGGAACTGTGGCAGCAGACGCAGGGCAGCATCACCCATTTCGTCAGTTCGATGGGCACCACCGGCACCATCATGGGTGTATCCCGCTACCTCAAGCAGCAGAATCCGAACATCCAGATCATCGGCCTGCAGCCCATGGAGGGCGCGGCGATCCCCGGCATCCGCCGCTGGCCGCAGGAGTACCTTCCTAAGATCTACCAGGCGGAACGCGTCGACCGAATCGTCGATATGGCGCAGGACGAGGCCGAGCACGTCATGCGCCGCTTGGCCCGCGAGGAAGGCATCTTTTGCGGCGTGTCGTCAGGTGGGTCAGTGGCGGCGGCGCTGCGTCTGTCCAAGGAAGTCGAGAATGCGGTGATCGTTGCGATCATCTGTGACCGTGGCGATCGCTACCTGTCGACAGGCGTCTATGACCAGCCCAATTGATCCTATCGTGCCGGTTGAAGGCGGTACTTGCTGATGGCCAAACGCAGTGGTGGCTTGCGCTTCCAGCCTAGCGGTGGCGAGAAGAAGCCTCAGGTTCCGACCGGCAAGAAGCAGCGGCTGAGCATAGAGCGGCTGGCGAACGATGGTCGCGGCATCGCCTTTCTCGATAACCGCACCTGGTTCGTTGATGGGGCCTTGCCCGAGGAAGACGTCGAGGCGCGTGTACTGAACGCCCGCAGCCAGATCGTCGAAGCCCGTACCGAGCGGGTGCTGACTGCCAGCGACCGGCGGCGTGCCGAGCCGTGCCCGCATGCGCGGGTTTGCGGCGGCTGCAACCTGCAGCACCTGAGCGCGGCCGATCAACTCGAACTGAAACAGCGCAGCCTCGCCGAGCAATTGTCCCGGGTGGCCTCGATCGAGCCGCAGCAATGGGCGGCGCCACTCAGTGGCCCCGAGTTCGGCTATCGCCGGCGCGCACGGTTGGCGGTGCGCTGGGACCACAAGGCGCGGCGGCTCGACGTCGGTTTTCGCGCCAGTGCCAGCCAGGACATTGTCGCCATTCGCGAATGTCAGGTGCTGGTACAACCCTTGCAGACGCTGTTGCCGGCTTTACTGGCCGTGTTGCACGCATTGGACAAGCCGCAAGTGATCGGGCATCTGGAGATGTTCAGCGGGACGGCCGAGGCGGTGCTGGTGCGCCATACCGCTGCGCTGGGGTCGGGCGATCTACAACGTTTGGTCGACTTCGCGAATGAGCAGAACGCGCAGCTCTGGCTGCAAGGCGAGGGTCCGGCGCAGCCATTGGACCCCGCGTACAGGTTGGGCTACCGCTTGCCGGCATGGGATCTGGAATTGGCCTGGCGACCAGGCGACTTTGTCCAGGTGAACGCGCCGGTCAACGAGGCAATGGTGGCGCAGGCCCTTGAATGGCTGGCACCGGAAGCGGGCGAGCGGGTGCTCGACCTATTCTGCGGGCTGGGCAACTTCAGCTTGCCGCTGGCTCGAAAGGGTGCAGAAGTGGTGGCCATCGAAGGTATTGGCGAGATGGTCGAGCGCGCGCGCACCAATGTGGAGCAAAACGGCCTTCAGAATGCGCACTTTTATCAGGCGGACCTGTCGAAGCCGCTTATCGAAGCCCAGTGGGCCAAGGGCGGCTTCGCGGCGGTGCTGCTCGATCCGCCGCGTGATGGTGCGTTGGAAATTGTGCGGCAGATGGCGACTTTAGGCGCACGGCGCGTGGTCTATGTTTCGTGCAATCCTGCAACGCTGGCGCGCGATGCCGCTGAGTTGGTCGGGCAAGGCTATCAATTGAAGCAAGCAGGCGTGCTGGACATGTTTCCGCAAACCGCGCACGTCGAGGCCATGGCACTCTTCGAGCGGCCAGCGTAGTTCAGTTTTTTTGACAGGCGATCGGCCTGTGGTTCAACCGACCGGCTCCGAGAAAGCTGGCGTATTCGACGCAGATGATGCGTAGAGGGAAGGTATTAGATGGTCCAGGTCAGAGCGCTTCAGCCGATCAACACCGACGGCAGCATCAACCTCGATGGCTGGCTCGATCATGTGCTGGGGATGGACCCGGCACTCGACCGCGACGCACTCAAGCAGGCCTGCGAGTTCGCCCGAGCGGCGGAGCAGCAGGCGAACGCGGCAAAGAACCTCTGGAGTGAAGGCACCTCCAGTTACCAGATTGGGCTGGAAATCGCAGAGATTCTCGCCGACCTCAAGCTTGATCAGGACAGCCTGGTCGCGGCCGTCATCTACCGCGGCGTGCGCGAAGGCAAGATCCAGCTGGCCGAGGTGCACCAGCACTTTGGCCCGGTGGTGGCCAAGCTGATCGAGGGTGTGCTGCGCATGGCGGCCATCAGCGACAGCCTCAACCCGCGCGAGTCGCTGGTGCTGGGCACACAAACCCAAGTGGAAAACCTGCGCAAGATGCTGGTGGCGATGGTCGACGACGTTCGCGTCGCGCTCATCAAGCTGGCCGAGCGGACCTGCGCCATCCGCGCCGTGAAGAATGCCGATGATGACAAGCGGCACCGCGTAGCTCGCGAGGTCTTCGACATCTACGCGCCGCTGGCCCATCGCCTGGGCATCGGTCACATCAAGTGGGAGCTGGAGGACCTGTCCTTCCGCTACCTTGAGCCTGAACAGTACAAGCAGATCGCTCAGTTGCTGCATGAGCGCCGGCTGGATCGCGAGCAGTACATCCAGAACGTGGTCCAGCAGCTCAAGGACGAACTGACCGCCACCGGGATTCACCCCGAAATCGACGGGCGTGCCAAGCACATCTATTCGATCTGGCGGAAAATGCAGAAGAAAGGGCTGCAATTCAGCCAGATCTACGACGTTCGCGCCGTTCGCGTGCTGGTTCCCGAGGTTCGCGATTGCTACACCGCGCTGGGTATCGTGCACACCCTGTGGCGACACATTCCCAAGGAGTTCGACGACTACATCGCCAACCCCAAGGAGAACGGCTACCGCTCGCTGCACACCGCGGTGCTCGGGCCGGAGGGCAAGGTGCTGGAAGTGCAGATCCGCACCCAGGCCATGCACGAAGAAGCCGAGCTGGGCGTTTGCGCGCACTGGCGTTACAAGGGCACCGACGTCAAGAGCACCTCGAACCACTACGAGGAAAAGATCTCCTGGCTGCGTCAGGTGCTCGAATGGCATGAAGAGCTGGGTGATATTGGCGGTCTGGCCGATCAGCTGCGCGTCGATATCGAACCCGATCGCGTCTACGTATTCACCCCGGACGGGCATGCCATCGACCTGCCCAAGGGCGCGACGCCTCTGGACTTCGCCTACCGCGTGCACACCGAGATCGGCCACAACTGCCGGGGTGCCAAGATCAATGGGCGCATCGTGCCGCTCAACTACAGCCTGCAGACCGGCGAGCAGGTCGAGATCATCACCAGCAAGCACGGCTCGCCGAGCCGCGACTGGCTGAACCCCAACCTGGGTTACATCACCACCTCGCGCTCGCGGGCGAAGATCGTCCACTGGTTCAAGCTGCAGGCCCGAGACCAGAACGTCGCGGCCGGCAAGGCGTTGCTGGAACGCGAATTGGGTCGCCTCGATTTGCCGCCGGTGGACTTCGACAAACTGGCGGAAAAGGCCAACCTGAAGACCGCTGAAGACATGTTCGCCGCCCTGGGTGCCGGCGACCTACGTCTGGCGCAGTTGGTCAATCATGCCCAGCAGCTGGTGGAACCGGATAGCCATAGCGACGATCAGCTTGAGCTGATCCCGAAGCGCCCCACCAGCACCAAACCGGGCAAGCGCGGCGACGTGCAGATCCAGGGTGTCGGCAATCTGCTCACGCAAATGGCGGGCTGCTGCCAGCCGCTGCCGGGCGACCCGATTGTCGGTTACATCACCCTCGGGCGCGGCGTCAGCATCCACCGCCAGGATTGCGCCTCGGTGTTGCAGCTGTCCGGGCGAGAGCCGGAGCGGATCATTCAGGTCAGCTGGGGGCCGATCCCCGAAAAGACCTATCCGGCAGACATCAGCATTCGTGCCTACGACCGTTCCGGCCTGCTGCGTGACGTTTCGCAGATCCTGCTCAACGAGCGGATCAACGTACTGGCCGTCAACACCCGCTCGAACAAGGAAGACAGTACAGCGCAGATGACACTGACCATTGAGATACCTGGGCTGGATGCGCTGGGGCGACTACTCAGCCGAATCTCGCAGCTGCCCAATATTATCGAGGCGAAGCGCCAGCGTACCTCCTAACCTGCTGCGCTCGGCCATACGGCGTTGCAAGCTTGCTGAAAAATGCTCATTGGCAGAAGCCAACTCCGCTTTTTCAGCTAGCTTGCGCCTTGTCTGGCCTTCGCTCGCGACGGTCAGACCTGTTTTGTTTGGCATCTGATCTGAGCTGCTGCGCTCGATCTGACGTTGTTGAAGCTCAACCGAAAAATGCTCATTGGCAACAGCCAACTCCGCTTTTTCGGTTGAGCTTCGCCTAGCCAGCTCTTCGCTCGCGACGCTCGGGGCCGGACGCATGAATGAGGTGGATCGATAGAATGTTTACCCTGGGGCCTGGACATGCTCAGTGGAGCAGCCAACTCCGTTTTTTCAGCAAGCTTGCGCCTTGTCTGGCTTTCGCTCGCGACGGTCAGGTCTGTTTTTGTTTGGTATCTGATCTGATCTGATCTGAGCTGTTGCGCTCGGGGCCGTACGGTCGCTGGAAGAGCTGGTAGCACCGTAGGGTGGATGTCGCTTTTTACATCCACCATGACGACGCTGCGGTGGATGGATGAAGCGTCATCCACCCTACAATGGGCTCAGCTTCACTCTCAGGCTTTCACCGAGGAATCTCATGTACCAGCTCAATGACCTTCTGCACCTGATGGCCCGGCTGCGTGATCCGCAGCATGGCTGCCCGTGGGATCTGCAGCAGGATTACGCCAGCATCGTGCCGCATACTCTGGAAGAAGCCTACGAGGTGGCGGATGCCATCGAGAGCGGTGACTTCGATCATTTGCCGGGTGAGCTGGGCGACTTGCTGTTCCAGGTTGTCTATTACAGCCAACTGGCGAAGGAGGAGGGCCGCTTCGAGTTCGATGCGGTCGTTGATGGCATCACCCGCAAGCTGTTGCGTCGGCACCCGCACGTGTTCCCTGACGGCGATCTGTATGGCTCGCCGGAGTTGCCGCGCCTCGATGAGGCAGCCATCAAGTTGCGTTGGGAGGAAATCAAGGCCGAGGAACGCGCGGAGAAGTCCGCAGTGCCCGAGCAACTGTCGCTGCTCGATGATGTGCCCAGCGCGTTGCCCGCCTTGAGTCGCGCCGCCAAGCTGCAGAAGCGCACCGCTCAGGTCGGCTTCGACTGGCCGGACGCGTTGCCGGTGGTGGACAAGGTGCGTGAGGAACTCGACGAAGTCCTCGAGGCCATGAGCGAGAACGACCCGGAGGCCATTGCCGAGGAAATCGGCGATTTGCTGTTCGTCACGGTCAATCTGGCGCGGCACCTGAAGGTCGATCCGGAGAATGCATTGCGAGCGGCCAATCGCAAGTTTGAGCGACGCTTTCGCTTTATCGAACAAGCCTTGCGGGATAGCGGTCGGCCCATTGAAAATTGCGACCTGGAAGAGCTCGACGCGCTATGGGGCGAGGCCAAGAAAGCGGAAAAGATACCGACCTGCGGTTGATAGCCGGAGCGTAATCGTGGAAGTTGTCAGGGCCACGAACCCGCTCGGTGGATCCTGGTTGATCCGCCCTTACGTCTAATTTGAATTCACGACGAGACGAGCCGACACATGAGTCTTTCCCTTCGCGATCAGCTGCTCAAAGCCGGGCTGGTCAATGAAAAACAGGCCAAGCAGGCCGGCAAGCAACAGCAGAAACAGCAGCGCCTGGTGAAGAAAGGCCAGGCTGAACAGGACACCTCGCAACGCGATGCGGCACTTAAGGCTCATGCCGAAAAACTCGCCCGCGACCAGGAGCTGAACCGTCAGCAGCAGGAAAAAGCCGAACAGAAGGCCCGTATCGCGCAGGTCAAGCAACTGATCGAAGGTAGCCGCTTGCCTAAGTTGACAACCGAGGACTACTACAACTTCGTCGACGACAAGAAGGTCAAGCGCCTGTCGGTGAACAAGCTGATGCGCGACAAGCTCTCCAGTGGCTCGCTGGCTATCGTCCGCCATGGCGGCGGTTATGAAGTGATCCCGCGTGAGGCGGCACTGAAGATTCAGGAGCGCGACCCGCGCCGCATCGTGCAGCTCAATGTTCAGACCGAAGCGCCGGATGCCGATGATCCTTATGCCGCTTACCAGATCCCTGACGATCTGATGTGGTAAGAGCCCGCCGATCCTCAGTGCGGCCAGTCAGTAAGGCATATTGCCGAGGCGGTCGACCTGTTGGCTGCCGTAAGGGTCACTGTCCTTGGCTAGTGCGTTCTGGGCTCACTACGACCACCGCGCAGCCGCCTCTGTAGAGCCAGCTTGCTGGCGAATGCGTATATCGGTTCGCGAGCAAGCTCTTTTGGCGACTGCGCTTGCGGATGTAGCAGTTAAAGGCGTTCCCGAAGCACCTCCGACGGGAGGATGGATTTATGGCCGCCTAGTGGCGTCTACTGCAATAGCCCGACCGGGCTTTCGGTTACAGCAGGAGGACTCAAATGGAAACCACACGTTATTCGGAAGAGATCGATACGCTCAGCTGGCAAGCCCACGGCGTGCCCGGTGACCCCGAAGAGCCTGGCGTGCCGGACCTGCCGAGCGAGCCCGGCGAGCCGACTATCCCGGATCAGCCGCCGCCAGACCCGGTAGCCTGACAGCCATCACCACGCCGGACCAGCGGCCCGCGCGAGCAGGTCGACCACCTGCTCGTCGCTGGTTTGCTCGAAGTTGCCGTAATGACAACCGACCCCGATGAACGGCTCGGGCATTGCCAGGCAGACCAGCTCGTCCACTTCTGTTTTCAACATTTCGATCACATCCCGTGGGCCCACTGGCACGGCTAGTACCACGTGGCTCGGTTTCGATTGCTTGAGCCCCTTCAACGCTGCCCGCACCGTGGCACCGGTGGCGATGCCATCATCGATCACGATGACGCAGCGATCCGTGAGCACGGGGGCTGGTCGCTCGCCACAGTAGCGATGCCGACGGCGTTCCAGCTCGGTCAGTTGACGCTGCATTTCTTCTTCGAACCAGCTCGGTGGTGGTGCGATCTGGTTAAGCAATTCCTGGTTTATCACCCACTTCGGCTCGGCGCCGTCGATCACCGCGCCCAGCGCCAGCTCTTCGTTACCCGGCGCGCCGATCTTGCGCACCAGCACCAGATCCAGTGGTGCCCTCAAGCGCTGCGCCACTTCGAAGGCGACCGGAACCCCTCCGCGCGGCAGGGCCAGCACCAGGGGCGAATCCGCCGCAAGGTGCTGCAGGGCTTCGGCCAGCTCCTGGCCGGCATGGGTGCGGTCGCGAAACAGTTGCGATTCGGGCATTAAGACGCGCATGACTCACTCTCCGAATGGGTAGGTATCCGGAACGCTCTCTTCATCGATCTGCTGGGGGCCGATCGGTTTGACCGCGTGGGTCTGTTCGAGCCAGAGCAGGGCGTCGAACTGTTCTGACAGTATGGCTTGGAAATAATGGCTCTGGCGTTCGGTAGCCGGACGGTAGATCACCCCGATGGCCCGCTCGAGACGCGGCCTGGCCAATGCTTTGCGGAGCTGCGGATCGTCGCGCCACGTGGTTAGCGAAGCCGGTAGTTCAGTGCGCAAGAACAGCTGCTCCCAGCTGTCCGGGCGCGACGGCCGAACCTGTTTGACCTGCATGGGTTCGTCCCAGTTGTCAGCCGCTGCCACCTCGCCGCGGTCGGTGCCCATGCCGATCAGCACCGCATCGCGACCGAAGGCGGTGCGGCACAGCTCACCGATATTGAATTCGCCGCCCCAGCCCATGGAGGTCGAAGCGGCGTTGCCGATGTGCGAGTTGTGCGCCCAGACCACCGCCTTGGCATCCTCACCGCGATGCGCCAGCAGGGCCTGCAGGGTGTCGAACATGTGCCGATCGCGCAGGTTCCACGATTCGGTCGAGCCCTGGTACATGGCTCGGTAGTACTGCTCGGCGGCGAGCACGACGCGGGCATTCTGCTCGGCATTGAAGAAGCTGCAGCCGTCCCTCTTCATGTATTCCAGCCGCTGGTCGAGCAAGGCGCGTAGCTGTTCGACCACGGCGCCCTCGCAGGAGGGTTCGCCGCGCATCACGTTGCGACCGTAGATCGCCGGCTCGTCATGCCAAGGGCTGAGGCAGCCATATCGGCGCCGCGCGGTCGCGGCGGCGTCCGGGTCGACCCGGTCGAGGTAGCCGAGCACCTCCTGGATCGAGGCACCCAGGCTGTAGACGTCCAGCCCGCGAAACTCCACCCGTTTTTCGGCGGGTAGGCCATCGTTGTGGTCACGCAGCCAACGGGCGAAATCAGCGACCTCCTGGTTGCGCCACATCCAGGTCGGAAAGCGTTTGAAGCCGTCCTCGACCCAGGCGGGTGGCTGCTGTTGGCGCACGTAGCGGTCGATCTTTGCCGCATCCGGCCAGTCGGCTTCGGCGGCGACGATGCTGAAGCCGTGTCGCTCGATCAATCGGCGGGTTATCGCCGCTCGGGCGCGGTAGAACTCCGACGTGCCGTGGCTGGCTTCGCCGATCAACACCACCCGTGCGTCAGCGAACTGCTCGAAGGCGTCGGCAAATTCCGGATCATCAATGTCGGGCAATACGATTGCGCTACGGCGCAGCAGCTCTACCAGCTGTTCCTCAGTCGATTCTTTAGGTCGTGGACGTGACTGGATCATGGTCTCGTCTCCTGGTCTGCTTTCTAGATGACCGACGGCGGATTGCCCCGTTCAGACCGTCCGGCAGCTGATTCAACAAGCACAAGCGGCAGAACTGAATGCGACGGACTAGTCTCTAACCAATGCGACGCCAATCTCGGCGAGCGAGTTTCCGCCGAAGGCGCTAAGACACGAGGGGCACCCATGACGACTTGGATCATCGCTTATAGCAAAGACGGCAATACCTCCATTCTGCGGACCGAATCCGATCGCCAGCCGGATATAGACGAGGCAGTAGAGCTGGTCACCCGCAAGGCCGAGCAGGATTACGCCGGAGAAGAAGATGCCTACGAGCACGACCCCGATGTGGAGGAGACCCCTGCCACACGTTTGAGCGAGCGCTTTGGTATCACCGTAACCGGCATCTCACAGGCTTAAACCCACGTCACGCCACCTGCCATACCCCATCACCCCCAACCACGAAAAGACGCCGGCCCGGGTCGGAGTCTACTTCCATCATTCCGGTGAAGCTGCCGAAGGCCGGCAGCAGGCTGACCCGCTCGCCTAGGCAGAAACAGGGTAGGCGCAACGACTGGCGGCCGCGTCCATGCAGGCGGAACGCCGGGTGCAGATGGCCTGCCAGGACGTGATGGCTGGGATGCGGATCGGGTTCGTGCTGCAGGGCGAACGGACCGAGCAGCAGCGGTTCGGGCACCACGGTCATTGCCAGGCTGGCAGGCGGGTCGCCGGCGCGACGGTCATGGTTGCCCCGTATCAGGGTCACCGCAAGCTCTGGGTGCCTGGCGCGCCAGTCGAGCAATTGGCTGAGCGTGGCGGGCGTCTGTGATTCCGGCGCATGGAGGAAGTCACCGAGGAAGATCAGCTGCTCGCAGCGGTAGCGGTCGAGCAGGGCGTCGAGCCGTTGCAGGTTGGCCTGGGTGGTGCCGTGTGGCACCGGTTGGCCAAGACGACGATAGGCGGCGGCCTTGCCGAAATGGATATCGGCGATCAGCAACGCTTTTCGATCAGGCCAGTAGATGGCTTTGTCGGGGAGCAACCAGAGCTCCGTCTGCTCGAGTTCGATGGGTAGGTGCGGGGTCATGTGGCCGAGTTTATCGCGGGCGGATGCGGGTTCCCATCGCTGGGCGGCGTTCGCTGCGTTGCGCTGCGGGCCAGCGCCGGCTCAGTTGGTGGGGGCAGTGGTGGGCGTTCGCGAGCAGGCTCGCTCCTACGGTTCCCTGCATGGGTCCCGAGGCCTCGAGAGCGCTCATGGGGGGCGGCAAAGTGATGTGTCCGATGGCGTATGCCAGTAGGCCGAGCGTGGATTAGCGGTGAACTGAGCGTACGCCGGCAAGCTTGCGCTTCCCGGGCTTAGGAACCTGAATGAGTCGCTCCTCACGTAGCAGCGGAGCGATCCATGGGTCGTGTCTATCGGATGGCGCGTCGCGCCTTTTGCGGCCTTGGCGTGCCGTCCTTGGTTGCGCGCGGTTTGCGCTTTGGGCTGGTTTCCCGTTCCACGGCAATACTGGCGTCGCCCTCTTGCTGATAGCCACCGGGACCTGCTGCCTTGTCCAAGTCCGCAACCATGCGGCGGATGCGGTCTGCGAGTTTTTCCGAACTCATGCTTTCGCGGAAGCGTTCGACCATCAGCGGAAACGCCAACGGCGTTGTGCGCTTGACCGGGTGAATGTCCAATTGCCGCTGTTGCAGACGGTTCATGGTCTGTTCCAGTCGCTCGACTTCCAGCTCCTGGCGCAGCACTTCTTCCTCGGCTTGGTTCAATAGGAGATTGGCCGGGTCGTACTGGCGAAACACGTCGAAGAACAGGCCGCTGGAGGCCTGCAGTTGGCGCGCGCTTTTCTGAGCCCCGGGGTAGCCGGAGAAGACCAGTCCGGCGATCCGCGCAATCTCCCGGAAACGACGGCGCGCCAGCTCTCCGGCATTGAGACTGGCAAGCACGTCATGCAGCAGATTGTCCTGACTGAACAGCTCGGGCGTGAGCCACTGCAACCAGTCCACTTCGGTTGCCGAGAGCAGTTCGAACCCGTAGTCATTGACGGCGATGGAGAAGGTCAGCGGCTGGTGCTGGCCCATGCGCCAGGCCAGCAGGCTGGCGAGCCCCAGATGTACGTGGCGCCCGGCGAAAGGGTAGAGGAACAGGTGCCAGCCCTCGCGGGATTTCATCACCTCGGCCAGCAGGGTGGTTTCGGTGGGCAGCGCCGACCAGTCCATCTGCACGCGCAGCAGGGGCTCGACCAGACGCATCTCGGGCGTGGTGAACTGCCCGCGCGAGGCGGCGCCGAGCTGCTCGACCACCGCATCGGCCAGTTCGCTGGACAGCGGCATCCGCCCGCCATTCCAGCGTGGCACGGCGGCTTTCTTGCCCGTGGCGCGACTGACGTAGGCGGTCATGTTCTCCACCCGCACCAGTTCCAGCAGTCGGCCCCCGAAGAGGAAATTGTCGCCGGGCCGCAAGCGCGCGATGAACCCTTCCTCGATGGTGCCCAGCGAACGGCCACTGCCACCCTTGGCCCAGAATTTCACCGTCAGGCTGGCATCGCTGACGATGGTGCCGATGCCCATGCGATGACGCAGCGCCACGCGGCGGCTGGGGACCTTCCACAGCCCGGTCTCGTCCGGCTCGACACGCTGGTAATCCGGGTAGGCGGTGAGCGAATGCCCGCCATGACGGACGAAGGCCAGCGCCCACTGCCAGTGCTCGTCGTTCAGCTCCCGGTAGGACCAGGCCTGGCGCACTTCGGCGAACAGTTCGTCCGGGCGGAAGCCACCGCCGAGCGCCATGCTGACCAGATGCTGCACCAGCACATCGAGCGGGCGCTGCGGGGCGCTGCGGGCTTCGATTCGGTGTTCGGCAATGGCGACCTGCGCAGCGGCGGCTTCTATCACCTCCACGCTGTGGGTGGGGACCAGCGTGACACGGGAGGTGCGCCCCGGTGCATGACCCGAGCGCCCGGCGCGCTGCATCAGCCGCGCCACGCCTTTAGGCGAACCGATCTGCAACACCCGCTCGACCGGGAGAAAGTCGACACCCAGGTCAAGGCTCGAGGTGCAAACCACTGTCTTTAGCGCGCCTTGCTTGAGGCCCATTTCGACCCAATCACGGACCTCGCGCGACAGCGAGCCGTGGTGAAGGGCGATCAGCCCGGCCCAGTCCGGCCGCGCACCGAGAATCGCCTGATACCAGATCTCCGACTGGGAGCGGGTATTGGTGAAGACCAGTGTCGTGGCGGCGGAGTCGATCTCTTCGACCACCTGCGGCAGCATGCGCAGGCCCAGGTGACCGGCCCAGGGGAAGCGCTCGATGCTCGATGGCAGCAAGGTATCGATCCGCAGATCCTTGTCGACCTTGCCTTGTACCAGCTTGCCGCTGTTCGGGTGCAACAACACGTCAAGCGCGTGCGGCTGATTGCCCAAGGTGGCCGATAGCCCCCAGACGATCAGTTCTGGCATCCATTGGCGCAGCCGCGCCAGCGCCAGTTGCAACTGCACGCCGCGCTTGTTGCCCAGCAGCTCGTGCCACTCGTCCACCACCAGCATGCGCAGCCCGGCGAAGGCCTGACGCGCGTCGGCACGGGTCAGCAGCAGGGTGAGGCTTTCCGGGGTCGTCACCAGCGCACTGGGCAGGCGCCGCCCCTGGCGCGCACGTTCTGAACTACTGGTATCACCGGTTCGCAGGCCGATGCTCCAGTTGATGCCGAGGTCGTCCAACGGGGCTTGCAACGCGCGGGCCGTGTCAGCGGCCAGCGCGCGCATCGGGGTAATCCAGAGGACAGTGAGCGGCGCAGGTTTGTCCGATTGTTTGGCAGACGGCTGCGGGTCTTCTGTGGACCAATCGGCTCCGGGAGAAGCGAATCGATTGAGGGCGCCAAGCCAGACGGCGTAAGTCTTGCCCGAGCCCGTGGTGGCATGGAGCAGGCCCGATTCGCCCTTGTGTACTGCCTGCCAGACCTGCTGCTGGAAAGGGAACGGCTGCCAGTTGCGGTTGGCAAACCAACGTTCGGCAAGCGACGCGGGCGTCGTACTCATAACCTGAAGGCCACCCGATGAAAGCGACGGGCGTGCTTCCGCTTTTCGTAGGAGCGAGCTTGCTGGCGATCCTTGGACTCCGCAGGGCTGCTGATCGCCAGCAAGCTGGCTCCTACAGGGGAGTCGTGCTTCCGCTTTTCGTAGGAGCGAGCTTGCTCGCGATCTTGGGGCTCCGCAGGGGTGGTGATCGCCAGCAAGCTGGCTCCTACACGGGAGTCGTGCTTCTGCTTTTGGTAGGAGCGAGCTTGCTCGCGAAGCTCGGACTCCGCAGGGCTGCTGATCGCCAGCAAGCTGGCTCCTACACGGGACTCGTGTTTCTGCTTTTCGTAGGAGCGAGCTTGCTCGCGAACCTCGGACCCCGCAGGGTTGCTGATCGCCAGCAAGCTGGCTCCTACACGGGAGTCGTGCTTCGGCTTTTCGTGGGAGCGAGCTTGCTCGCGATCCTGGGGCTCCGCGTGGATGGAGATCGCCAGCAAGCTGGCTCCTACATGGGAGTCGTGCTTCCGCTTTTCGTAGGAGCGAGCTTGCTCGCGATCCTGGGGCTCCATGGGGGTGGTGATCGCCAGCAAGCTGGCTCCTACACAGGACTCGTGCTTCTGCCCGACTTCTCTAGGCCGCTTCATCCGAGCAGTTCCTTCAGCGTCTCCAGCGTATCGGCCTCATCCACCGGCTTGTCGAGACGCCAGCGCAGCATGCGTGGGAAGCGCACGGCGATGCCGCTTTTGTGCCGGCTGCTGGCGGCAATGCCTTCGAAGCCCAATTCGAACACCAGCGTCGGGGTCACGCTGCGCACGGGGCCGAACTTTTCCACGGTTGTCTTGCGCACGATGGCGTCGACCTTGCGCATTTCCTCGTCGGTCAGCCCGGAATACGCCTTGGCGAAGGGCACCAGCTTGCGCTCGGGGTCGCCTGGCTCGCCGTCCCATACGGCAAAGGTGTAGTCGGTATAGAGGCTGGCGCGGCGGCCGTGGCCGCGCTGGGCGTAGATCAGTACGGCATCGATGGAATACGGATCGATCTTCCATTTCCACCAGACGCCGACGTCCTTGGTCCGGCCAACGCCATACTGCGCGGCGCGCGCCTTGATCATCATGCCCTCGACACCGCGCTCACGGGACGCCTCGCGGTGGCGCGCCAGATCGGTCCAGTCACGGCCGGTCACCAGCGGCGACAGCATCAGCCGTGGATTAGGGCATTGCGCGACGACGGCTTCGAGCTGTTGCCGACGTTCGTGGTGCGCTCGCTGGCGCCAGTCGTCGCCCTGCCATTCCAGGAGGTCATAACTGAGCACCGCAACCGGGGCGTCCTGCAGCACTTTGGCGGTCAGGTTCTTACGGCCGATCCGCTGTTGCAGCAGGGCGAAGGGCTGCACGCCGAAGCGCTCGGTTGCTTCGCTATCGTCGCGAGTGGGCTGCTGGAACAAGTCGGTCGCAGGCTCGCCGGGCGCGTGCTTCCAGACCAGTATCTCGCCGTCGATCACCGTGCCGTCCGGCAAGCAGCCAGCCAGTTCACAGAGTTCGGGGAATCGTTCGCTGACCAGCTCCTCGCCGCGCGACCAGACCCAGATCTGCCCGTCGCGCTTGACCAGCTGGGCGCGGATGCCGTCCCACTTCCACTCGATGAACCAGTTCTCCGGCGCGCCGAGCAGCGTGTCGAACTCCTCGACCGGCGCCTGCAACGGATGGGCGAGGAAAAACGGGTAGGGCTGGCCGCCACGCTGTGCGTGCTCGTGTTCGGACTCTTCGGCGATCAGCGCGCGGTAGCCTTCAGCGCTGGGACGATGAGACAGGTCGGTGTATCCCACCAGCCGTTGCGCGACGCGTTTGGGGTCGAGATCGCCCAGCGAAGCCAGTGCGCGGGTGACCAGTAGTTTCGACACGCCGACGCGAAAGGCGCCAGTGATCAGTTTGATGCAGACCATCAGGCTCAGTCGATCCAGCTGTGCCCAGAGTGCGGGCAGGCGTTCGGTCAGCTCTTCCGGCGGCAGGCCGCGCAGCGGCAGCAACTTGTCCTGCATCCACACGGCCAGCCCGTCGTCGGAGCTGTGCTCGGCTTCAGGCATCAATAGTGAGATGGTTTCGGCCATATCGCCGACCGCCTGGTAACTTTCCTCGAACAGCCATTCCGGCAAGCCCGAGGCATGCATGGCGGTTTCGCGCAGTACACGGGTCGGGACCAGTTGGCGCGGGCGGCCGCCGGCCAGAAAGTAGACCGCCCAGGCCGCGTCGGCGGGATCGGCGTCGCGGAAGTAGTCCCGCATCGCCGCGAGCTTGGCGTTGCTTGAGGTGGTGGCATCGAGGCGGCTGTATAGAGTGGCGAAAGCTTTCATTTCGGCCCGCCTTTAGCGGCGGAGGCAGCCCCTTCGCGAGGGTGGTGGCGAAGCTCGGTGCTGATGCGCTTTGGTAGGAGCCAGCTTGCTGGCGATCCGTGACGACGAAAGGGTTCCGGTTCGCCAGCAATCTCGCGCCTACCAAGGTGGTTGCGTCGAATCTCAAGACTGATGTTCATCGGTCGGGCACCTAAGGCATGACTGCGGGTCATTCGGCCTCCTGGGACGTGGCGTCATCCTCATCACCGTATTCGGTCTCGAAGGCCTGGGCGTCGAGGCCGCGGATCTCCCGCAGGTAGCGCACCAGGACCGCAACTGAACCATGGGTCACCATCACCCGTTCGGCGCCGGTCTGCTCGATGGCCCAGAGCAGGCCCGGCCAGTCGGCATGATCGGAAAGCACAAAGCCGCGGTCGACCCCGCGCCGACGACGGGTGCCGCGCAGCATCATCCAGCCACTGGCGAAGGCGTCGGCGTAGTCACCGAAGCGGCGCATCCAGGTGCTGCCGCCGGCGGAGGGCGGAGCGAGGATGATGGCGTGCTTCAAACGCGGGTCGCCTTTCTTCAGGTCGCCGGCATAGACGGTCGGTGGCAGATAGATGCCGCCTTCGCGGTACACCTTGTTCAGCGGCTCTACGGCGCCATGGACGACGATGGTGCCGATGCTTTCGTCCAGGCCATGCAGGATGCGCTGCGCTTTGCCGAAGGCGTAGCAGAACAGCACGCTGGCGCGCCCGGCCGCTGCGTTGGCTCGCCACCAGTCGTTGATCTCGCGGAATATCTCGGCCTGGGAGGGCCATTTGTAGATCGGCAGGCCAAAGGTCGATTCAGTGATGAAGGTGTGGCAGCGCACCGGCTCGAAGGGTGCGCAAGTGCCGTCCGGCTCCACCTTGTAGTCGCCCGAGGCGACCCAGACTTCGCCCTTGTATTCCAGTCGGACCTGGGCGGAACCGAGCACATGGCCGGCGGGATGGAAGCTGAGCCTGACCCCGTGGTGCTCAATGGACTCGCCATACGCCAGCGTCTGCAGTGGCATGTCAGCGGCGATGCGTGAGCGCAGGATGCCTTCGCTGTCGCGGGAGGCCAGGTAATGGCCCATGCCCCAGCGCGCATGGTCGCCGTGGGCGTGGGTAATGACGGCGCGCTCTACCGGCCGCCATGGGTCGATGTAGAAATCACCAGGCGGGCAATACAGGCCTTCGGGGCGGGCAACGACAAGATCCATGAATACAGACACTTTGCGGGCTTGTAGCGTTGGAGCACGGGCCGGCGTTGGGAGTTCGCCTGCAAGGTCGCGTCGGTGGGCTGAAGCCCACCCTACAGGGTCGGGAGGTCGCCTCTGGTCAGGTGAGTGGAGTAGAAGCCATCCTGCTGGTCGGGGATCAGTCCACCAACTTCAGATGAGAGGTGTCCGGCACAGGCGCATCGCTGGCACGGCGCCGTTCGCCCATATCGCTGCCCACCGGTGCCAGGCTGAACTGTGACAAGTCGACAACAGGCGGCTGCACGGGAGCGCGGGCGTCCTGAAGATCGACGCCGACCGGTGCAATGCCGAAGTCCGGCGCCTCGACATCGACGAAGGCCGCCATGTACTCGTCGCGTGGGGCGACCTTCAACGGTTGTGGCGATGCTGCAGGGGCAGAAGACTGTTGTGCCGGAACCGCGTCTTCCGACGGCGGCGGGGCGAGCTCGATTTCCTCGACTTCCACCGGCATCGGTCGCACTTCGGCGATGGCACCCGCGCGGGCCATGGCCTGGCGATACTTCTCGACGCTGGCATGGTCGAGGTCCTGCTTGATCACGATCCGCCGACCGGAAAACAGCACGGCGATGCGCTGGGCGTCCGCCTGAAACAGTCGAGTCAGGTTGGCCTCGACCTGCTCCAGCTTTGCACCCGGAGCGAGTTCGCCGGAAAACGATATTTCATAGCGGCTCATGATAGAGGCCCTTTTGACTGCCAAGGAAAGGATGCGCTGATCATAGAGCCTGGCACTGACGCTTGAAAGCCAGCGGGTTGGTCGTGCTGTCTGTGCTGCGACGTCGTTGGCATGCCGGGTCCGTCAGCCCCGATGGTGGTCTTCGACGGGCGACACAAAGGCTGTCCCGTATCAGCTGCCCAAAGCTTGACTGGGTAATAATGCAACGCCGTCGGCACTTTCTCCCCGTCCAGCCCAAGGATCGCGAACTCATGGTGGTATTCGAAATCAAGTCGCTCAGCCCGGAAACCTACCGGCAGAAGACGCGACGCAGCACGCTGGTTGTAGCCGTGACCTTTGCAGTGCTGGCGATGGGGCTGGCGACCCTGGCCGTTGCGCTGTTCGGCGAGGCGGGCGCGGATAACCTGAAATGGAACGTGGCAGGGGTCGTCGCCGGTTTGCTGCTGACTGCCGCATTGGTGCGCTTTGTCTATCTGCAGCAGTCCTGGATGGCTTGCGCTGCTTACGGCTGGAACCTCAAACGCAGCCTGATGAGCGTGACTAACGTCATGCACCATGTCACGGCGGGTGTGGCAGCAGGTGATCCCGAGGCGATAAAACTGCTGCGGTTCTACCATCTCGGGCTGACGCAGATGCATCAGCTGGATGGCAACAGCGCCTCGCTCAGCGAAGTGACAGAAGAAATCAATCAGCATCGCGACATGATGGAAGCGCGCGGGATGGATATCGATCAGAGCCGTCTGGATGACGCCTGGCTAGCCTCCGTGAAGCGTTTCCCCGCAGGAAAGTGACCCTGTGAGGCGGGTCACTGACGAAGTGGCCCGATCCCGTCCATGCCAGCCGCGCTTGCCGATTGGGTTGAGGGGTGACGTACCCCTGGCGGCCTGATCAACTGAACACTGCCGGTTCCTGGTGAGACGAACGGCGTGCCCCGCACACCTGTAATCCCGAATGCCCATAGCGGCGCGCTGCAATGGCTGCGCCGCCGTTGGATAGCGCTGGTTGTAATCCATCGGAAAACTCATACTCGGCAACGCTTAACCCGGCGATGCCAGAATCAGATGGTTCGTCCCATTAGCCTCTCAGGCTCAGGAATCTCCCAATAATGAAACGGCTGTTTATGCTCGGCCTGATGGCCGGTCTTTCGCTGCAATCTATCGCCGCCGAACCTCGTTCCCCTTTGCTGGATGACAAGCCGGCCTTTATCGCCAGCCTTATTGAGCAGATGACGCTGGAGGAGAAAATCGGCCAGTTGCGGTTGATCAGCATCGGCGGCGACATGCCGCGCGAACGCATCCTCGACGAACTGAAAGCGGGCCATATTGGCGGCACCTTCAATACCGTCACCCGCCACGACAACCGGCCGATGCAACAGGCAGCCCTGCGCAGCCGAATGAAGATCCCGATCTTCTTTGCCTATGACGTGGTGCATGGTCATAGGACGATCTTTCCCATCGGCCTGGGCCTGGCCTCAAGCTGGGATCTCGACACAATCGCCACCAGTGGCCGCGTGCAGGCCATCGAAGCCAGTGCTGACGGCCTGGACATGACCTTCGCGCCTATGGTCGACATTTCCCGCGATCCACGCTGGGGCCGGACATCCGAAGGCTTCGGCGAAGACCCTTATCTGGTGTCGGAAATCGCGCGCACCATGGTGCAGGCCTATCAGGGCGATTCGCCAGCTGCGGCGGACAGCGTGACCGCGAGCGTCAAGCATTTCGCCCTGTACGGTGCGGTCGAGGGCGGGCGTGACTACAACGTGGTGGATATGAGCCCGATGCGCATGCATCAGGACTACCTGCCGCCTTATCACGCTGCTATCGAGGCCGGGGCGGGGGGCGTGATGGTGGCGCTGAATTCCATCAACGGAGTGCCGGCCAGCGCCAATACCTGGCTACTGCAGGATCTGCTACGGCGCGAGTGGGGTTTTGACGGCGTTGCTCTCAGCGACCACGGGGCGATCAGCGAGCTGATGCGTCATGGCGTAGCCAAAGACGGCCGCGAGGCGGCAAAGCTGGCGATCAAGGCCGGCATCGATATGAGCATGGCCGACTCGCTGTATCGCGAGGAACTGCCGGGGCTGGTGGCATCGGGTGAGGTCGGCATCGGCGAAATCGACACGGCAGTGCGGGAGGTGCTTGGCGCCAAGTACGACATGGGCCTGTTCCACGACCCATTCCGACGCATCGGCTTGGCCAAAGACGATCCGGCGGACGTCAACGCGGAAAGCCGTTTGCATCGCGAGGCCGCCAGAGCCGTCGCGCGTGAATCGATCGTGCTGCTGGAAAACAAGGGCCAGACCTTGCCGCTGCAAAAGCGCGGGACCATCGCGCTGGTGGGGCCGCTGGCCGATTCGCCAGTCGACATGATGGGCAGCTGGTCCGCTGCGGGCGTCGCTAAACAGTCGGTGACCCTGCGCCAGGGCTTGCTCGACGCGTTGGGCGACAACGCGGTTCTGCATTACGCCCGCGGCGCCAATATTACCGACGACCCGCACATGGTCGAGTACCTGAACTTTCTCAACTGGGACAACCCCGAAGTAGTGCAAGACCCACGCTCACCCGAAACGATGGTTGCCGAAGCGGTCGCCATTGCCAAACAGGCCGACGTGATCGTTGCCGCAGTCGGTGAGTCGCGCGGCATGTCCCATGAAGCGTCGAGTCGCACCAGTCTGCAGATCCCGAAAAGCCAGCAAGCACTTCTGAAAGCGCTCAAGAACACCGGCAAGCCGCTGGTGCTGGTGCTGATGAATGGCCGTCCGCTGGATCTCAACTGGGCGAAGGCCAATGCCGATGCGGTTGTAGAAACCTGGTTCAGTGGTACCGAAGGGGGACATGCCATCGCGGATGTGCTCTTTGGCGATCAGAATCCCGCCGGCAAGCTGCCGATCTCTTTCCCGCGTTCGGTGGGGCAGATTCCTACCTATTACAACCACCTGCGCGTCGGCCGGCCCTATGTCGAGGGCAAGCCGGGCAACTACACCTCGCAGTACTTTGAGGAGCCCAATGGGCCGCTTTATCCCTTCGGCTATGGCCTGAGCTACACCGACTTCGAATTGTCCGAGGTGCGCTTGTCCAGCCCGAACATGCCGCGCGGCGGCGGCCTGGAAGCAAGCGTGACGCTGAAAAACACCGGGTCGCGTGACGGTGCGACGGTCGTGCAGTTGTACGTTCGGGACGAGGTGGCATCGGTGATTCGTCCGGTGAAGGAGCTCAAGGGATTTCGCAAGGTTTTCCTCAAGGCAGGCGAGACGCGGGAGGTCCGCTTCAAGCTCGAAGAGGAGGACCTGAAATTCGTTAACGCGCAACTCGAGCGGGTTGCCGAGCCCGGCGTGTTCGAGGTGCAGATAGGGTTGGATTCGGAACGGGTCAAGCGGGGGCAGTTCACGCTTCTGTAAGACATCGAACTGACCGCAGGTCGCCTGGCCTCAGCCCTTTACCGCCGGGCGTTAGGCGACGGCACGCAATGTGAAAAAAGACCTCTCCAGGTAGCTATCCGGCGCACATGCGGCGTGGGATGATTTGCCGCTTTGCTTGGCTCCGCAGGGAATCATTTGCCGCTGCGGAAGACCAACAACAGCAAACCGGGCCGCAACGCGGTCAGCGGTAATCGTGATTGCTCAGGAGGCGATGTGTCACGTACCTATCATTTCAAATCAGGGGCTCGCTCAGGTCGGGCACTGGGAATGACGTTGAGTCTGTGTTTGGGTCTGTTTGCCTGCAGTAGCTGGGCATTCAGCCTCGATGATGTCGCGGCCAAGGCGGAAAAACTGGCGGCCGAAGGCTATGCAGCGCCGAAGAGCAATCTGCCGCCGGTGTTCCGCAACATGGCGTTCGCTGACTATCAGCAGCTGCGCTTCCGCGGTGACAAGGCGCTCTGGCATGACGCGCCGACGCCTTTCGAAGTGCAGTTCTACCATCAGGGCATGCACTTCGATGTTCCGGTGCGAATTAACGAGATCACCGCCAAAGGCGTCGAGAAGGTGCGCTATAGCCCGGAGATGTTCGAGTTCGGCAACGTTGAGATCGAACCTGCTGCGCTGGAAAACCTTGGGTTTGCCGGTTTCAAAGTGCTTTATCCGCTGAACAAGCCGGATAAGGCCGATGAGCTGATGACGCTGCTCGGCGCCAGCTATTTCCGGGTAATCGGCAAGGATCAGGTATACGGCCTGTCTGCACGCGGTCTGGCTATCGATACAGCGCTGCCGAGCGGAGAGGAGTTTCCACGCTTCCGCGAATTCTGGATCGAACGCCCCGAAGCTGACCGTCGCAACCTGGTGATCTATGCGCTGCTTGACTCTCCGCGCGCCACCGGTGCTTATCGGATGGTGGTCACGCCGGGCAAGGACAGCACGGTCGATGTCAAAGCGCGCATCTATCTGCGTGAGCCGGTTGAGAAGCTGGGCATCGCTGCGCTCACCAGCATGTATCTGTTCGGCGCCAACCAGCCAAGCGAACTGCTCAACTACCGGCCGCAGCTGCACGACTCCGAGGGGCTGGCGATTCATACCGGCGCTGACGAGTGGATCTGGCGGCCGCTGAACAATCCCAAACGGCTGGCTATCAGCAGCTACGCGGTCGAAAACCCGCGCGGTTTCGGGCTGCTCCAGCGTACCCGCGACTTCGGCCGCTACGAGGATCTGGACGACCGCTACGAGCTGCGGCCCAGCGGCTGGGTCGAGCCCAAGGGCGATTGGGGCAAGGGTCGCGTGGAACTGATCGAGATTCCTACGCCTGACGAAACAAACGACAACATCGTTGCCTTCTGGGTCCCGGAGCAGCGACCGGAGCCCGGCGAGCCGCTGGATTTCGAGTACCGGCTGCACTTCACTATGGATGAACCTGCGCTGCATGATCCGAAACTTGCCTGGGTCAGCCAGACACGTCTGTCTGCAGGCGATGTCAAACAGTCCAACCTGATTCGCCAGCCTGACGGCAGCACGGCGCTGATCGTGGATTTCATCGGCCCCAACCTTGCCGAGCTGCCTGCAGACGCGCCGGTCAGCACGCGGGTCAGCATTGGTGACAATGCCGAGCTGGTGGAAAACAACCTGCGGCATAACCCGGTGACCGACGGCTGGCGTCTTACCTTGCGTTTGAAGGTTCGAGATCCCAAACAACCGGTTGAACTAAGGGCAGCGCTGGTGGATGGCGAGAAGACGCTTTCCGAAACCTGGAGCTACCAGATCCCGACCAATGAATAGTCCCGTGGACCCTTCGATAACAGGGCGCTATATCAGCCAGTTGCCCCTTGATGACCCGCAACGCCAAGCTCTGATCAAGAATATGGCTCAGGGCGATGGAGCGCTGGAGGACATTCATCGGGCATTGGGCCGGGCGGTGCCAACTGCCAGTGACGTCGAGCCGAGCGGAGGCGATTTGCTGGGCTCGGTCGCCGCTCGCCTGAAACTCGGCTGGGGCGAAACCCTGGAGCGTGCCAAGGCGCTCACGCGCGACCATCAGGGGCGCGTCTGCATTGAGTCGACACCGCCCATCGTGCGTACGCGCATGGTGCCGGAGCCTTGGCATACCAACGTGTTACGACTCAGCTGGTGGCGCTTGCTGCGCAAGAAGAACCGCACGGTGGAAATGCCTCCGGCTCAGTCCGCCGATCGTTCGGGTTGGCGCAGGGTGGCGGCGGTCCGGCGCGCTACATTGCTGGTGCTGATGCTGCTGCAGACGGTGGTTGCCACCTGGCACATGAAATCGGTGCTGCCGTATCAGGGCTGGGCACTGGTCGATCTGCAGGAGGTGTTCCAGCAGCCGCTGCAGGAATCGGCACGGCAGATTCTTCCGTATGTTGTGCAAACCAGCATTCTGTTGCTGTTCGCCCTGTTGTTCTGCTGGGTGTCGGTGGGTTTCTGGACCGCGCTGATGGGCTTCTTTCAGCTGCTCAAGGGCAATGACCGCTACAACATTTCGGCGACTACCCTTGGCGACGAGCCAATCCCACGCGAGGCGCGCACGGCGTTGGTGATGCCGATTGCCAACGAGGATGTGCCGCGTGTATTCGCCGGGCTGCGCGCGACGTTCGAGTCGCTCAAGGCGACGGGACAGCTAGAACATTTCGACATCTTCGTGCTCAGCGACAGCAATGATCCCGACACCTGTGTCGCCGAGCAGAAGGCCTGGCTGGAGGTCTGTCGCGAAGTCGATGGCTTCGGCCATATCTTCTACCGACGTCGCCGCCGCCGGGTGAAGCGCAAGAGTGGCAACATCGATGACTTCTGCCGTCGCTGGGGCAGCAGCTACCGCTACATGGTGGTGCTCGATGCCGACAGCGTGATGAGCGGCGATTGCCTGACCAGTCTGGTACGGCTGATGGAGGCCAACCCCGGCGCAGGTATCATCCAGACGGCGCCGAAGGCTTCGGGCATGGATACGCTGTACGCGCGCATGCAGCAGTTCGCCACACGGGTCTACGGTCCGCTGTTCACGGCCGGGCTCAATTTCTGGCAGCTGGGCGAGTCGCACTACTGGGGCCACAACGCGATCATTAGGGTCAAGCCGTTCATTGAGCATTGCGCCTTGGCGCCCTTGCCCGGCACGGGCTCGTTCGCTGGCGACATCCTCTCCCACGACTTCGTTGAAGCGGCGCTGATGCGTCGCGCGGGGTGGGGGGTGTGGATCGCCTATGACCTACCGGGCAGCTACGAGGAGTTGCCGCCCAACCTGCTTGACGAACTCAAGCGCGACCGCCGCTGGTGCCACGGCAACCTGATGAACTTCCGGCTGTTTCTGGTCAAGGGCATGCACACGGTGCACCGATTCGTGTTCTTGACCGGGGTGATGTCCTACCTGTCTGCGCCGCTGTGGTTCGTCTTCCTGGCGTTGTCGACGGGGCTGCTGGCGATTCACACGCTGATGGTGCCGGAATATTTCCTGCAGCCGAACCAGCTGTATCCCTTGTGGCCGCAATGGCACCCGCAGGAAGCCATCGCGCTGTTCACGGCGACCTTGACCCTGCTGTTCCTGCCGAAGCTGCTCAGCGTATTGCTCATCTGTATTCAGGGCGCTCACGAGTACGGCGGGCGCACTCGTCTGTTGTTGTCGATGCTGCTGGAGAGCCTGTTCTCGATGCTGGCCGCGCCAGTGCGCATGTTGTTCCACACGGTATTCGTCAGCGCTGCGTTTCTCGGCTGGTCGGTGCAGTGGAATTCACCGCAGCGCGCCGATAACGCGACACCGTGGAGCGAAGCCTTGCGTCGACACGGCCCGCAAATGCTGCTGGGCGTGCTCTGGACGGCATTGGTGGGCTGGCTCGACCCTGCCTTCCTCTGGTGGCTGGCGCCAATCGTAGTTTCGCTGATCCTGTCGGCGCCTGTATCGGTGATCACCAGCCGTACCGGTCTCGGTCTTGCGGCGTTTCGCCGTAAGCTGTTTCTGATCCCGGAGGAGTTCAAGCCGCCGCAGGAGCTGGCGTCGACCGACCGCTATACGCGGGAGAACCAGGCCAATGCCCTGACGAAAGGCTTTATCGCGGCCACTGTCGATCCGATCTACAACGCGCTGGTGTGCGGAATGGCGCGGGCGCGGCATGCCAAGGTGGTGCCGGGTGCCGAGTTGCTGCGTGAGCAGCGGATGCAGCAGATTCTCGATGCAGGACCGAACGGTGCTGCCGAAGCGGCCCGCTGGCGCTTGCTGAACGATCCGGACGGTATGGCGCAGCTGCACTCACGGGTCTGGCAGGATCAGCGCTACCAGGCGTGGCGCGACGCCTACCGCCAGCCTGACTTCGGTAAAGAAGCCTCCGGCATCGAGCCAGTTGCAGCGCCCTAGGGCTAAACCGAAGGGCCTCCGCAGCGTCTGATCGAGACGCCGCGGGGCAGCCGATCAATGAGCGTGATCGCTGCCGTCGGCGTGGCGGTGGATTTCAGGCTTGGCCTCCATCGCCCGATGATGATCTTCAGCCGAGCGCATGCCGCCATGGTGATCGGCTGTAGCACCGGGTGCACCGCTGGGCATGTGAGTCTCGCCGCCGCCGTGATGATGGCCATTGCTGGTTGCCACCAGTGTTCTATATTCCATGGCCGTTAGCGCTGGCAGCTGCTCGAGCAGGGCGACCAGTTCCCAGATGTAGCGATCGTCCATGCTCTGGCCCCAGGCGGGCATGCCGGTGGCTTTGATCCCGTGTTTGATCGTCCAGAAATCCTCAGCCGGGTCGCGCTTGCGGTTGGCGTCAGCCAGATTCGGCGGCGCAGGGTTGAGGTTCTCACTCAGTTCGGTCGGGCCGGACCCTGGCGCGAGATGGCAGGCGACGCACATGGCCTCGTAGTTACCGGCGCCCGAGCGAATCAGTTCAGCATCGCTCAGTTCTGGCACGTCTATAGCTTCGGCGCGAACCGCGACGGAGCGTTGGCGGGCTGTCTCCAATAGCGCCCGGATCGGGCCGCTATGCGGAACGTCGGCCGCGACATTGACGACTCCAAAGTACACCACGGCAGTAGCTGCCAGAATCAAGGCCAACGCAGCCAGTAGCAATGTCGTCAGGGTTTTGAGCATCATCCATTACCTCAGAACCAGAATCGGATGCCCGCCACCAGACGGGCCTCGCTTGTGTCTTCACCTTCAGCCTGCTGCAGCTCGGCGCTGTTGCCGTAAGCCCGGCTCCAGCTGACGCCCACGTAAGGCGCAAACTGTCGACTGATCTCATAGCGCAGCCGGAGTCCAATGCTGGCATCGCTGAGCCCGGAGCCGATGCCACGGGATTCGTCCGTGCGACCATGTAGATTGATCTCTGCCGTGGGCTGAAGCACCCAGCGCTGAGTCAGCAGCATGTCGTATTCGGCTTCCAACCGGAGTGCTGACTGGCCGCCCTCGCCAATGAACGCCGTGGCTTCGGTTTCCAGCCCATACAGTGGCATTCCCTGCACGCCGAATGCAGCCCAAGTTTGCGGCGAGCCGGGTTTGAAGTCCTGGCGGACACCGGCGACGGTTTCCCACCAGGGACCTATAGCATGGCTCCAGAGCAGCTGCAGTTCCGCTTCTTCGGTATGCCCATTGGTTCGCTCGCCTTCCGAGCGAAAAGCCAGCCGATCGATGTCCCCGCCCGCCCAGCCGCTCAGATCCCAGGCCAGCGAGCTTCCGGCGTCGGCGTCCTGCCATTCCAGCTCGTCGGCGACAAACATGAAATGGCTGCTGCCCTGATGCATGCCGTGACCGGGCAGGTCGGGAAAGGCCGCCTCGATGTCGGCGGGGCTAAGGGTTGGGACCGGGGGGCGTGTTGCCTCTCCCGGCGGGATACCCGTTGGTGGGGGATGCGGCATTGCATGCCCTGAATGATCCATCGCTCGATCATCCATCATGCCGTGGTCCGGCTGCATGTTGTGCTGACCATGCTGTTCAGCGGGCGCGGGCGCCGCCGATGGGTGACCGGCATGGCCAGAGTGGTTCATCGCTTCCTGCGCGTGGCTAGTGGCCGCAGCCAGGCAGAGCGCGCCGAGCAGCGCGACTTTAATGGTCATGCTGAGGGCTCTTTTCGTCGCTCCCTTGGGGTGGCTGCGGGCCCTTGCCCATGCTGCCGTGGTCCATCTGCCCGGACCCCATGTGCTCTTTGTGCATCTGCATCATCTTGTCGTGATCCATGCCCTCATGGTCCATCCCCATCCCCATCCCCATCCCCATCCCCATCCCCATCCCCTCAGGGGGCATCATTCCACCTTGTTGCGTCTGCGGGTGGCCGGCCTGGGGAGCGGATTGCTGCGGCGGGGCTCCTTCCGGATGGTGGCCGTCGTGCTCGGTCTGCGCCTGCAGCGCAGTAAAGGGCAAGGCCGTGAGGAAGCCGAAAGCAATCAGCGAGTTGCGTTTGAAAGTGCTCATGAGGTTCTCCTTCATTCTTCGACCCGGACTTCGCGGAACATCCCGAGGTCCATGTGCATCAGCATGTGGCAGTGATAGGCCCAGCGCCCCAGTGCGTCAGCCGTGACGCGATAGCTGCGTTTGGAGCCGGGTGGCATGTCGATGGTGTGCTTGCGTACCTGGAAATGGCCGTTTTCGTCCTCCAGGTCGCTCCACAACCCGTGCAGGTGAATGGGGTGGTGCATCATGGTGTCGTTAACCAGCACGAACCGCACCCGCTCGCCGTACTTGAGACGGATCGGCTCGGATTTCGCGTACGGAATGCCGTCGAATGACCAGGCGAAGCGCTCCATATGGCCGGTCAGGTGCAGCTCGATGGTGCGTGTCGGCTCACGGCCGTCCGGGTCGGGAAAGGTGCTGCGCAGGTCAGCGTAGGTCAGTACTCGGCGGCCGTTGTCGCGCAGGCCGATACCCGGATCATCCAGCTTTGGCACCGGCATCATCGTTTGCATGTCGACCAGCGGATTGCCGCTCTCACTGGCAGGGTGCGTCTGCATCTGACCGCTAGCCACGGCACCGCCACCATGGCCCATAGCCGAATGATCCATGCCACCCATGCTCGAAGGCTGCATCTGGCTGTGGTCCATTTGGCCATGTTGTGGAGCTTCGTGCTGCATGGACGGCTGGGCCGCATGCGCGCCGTGATCGCCATGGCCCATGTCTTCCATGCTCAGCTCGGGACGCGCGTCGAGCTCGGGCACCGGCGCGCTCAGTCCTTGGCTAACGGCCAACGTGCCGCGAGCATAGCCGCTGCGATCCATCGACTGGGCGAAAAGCGTGTAGGCCGGCTGGCTGCCGTCCGGCGAGACGATGACGTCGACCGTTTCGGCCACCGCCAGGCGCAGTTCGTCGGCCTCGACCGGCTCGACTAGCTGGCCGTCGACAGCCACCACGGTGAGCTTCAGGCCGGGAATGCGAAAGTCAAAATAGGTCATCGCCGAGCCGTTGATCAGACGCAGGCGCACCGGTTCGCCTGGCTCAAACACACCGGTCCAGTTGTCGTTCGGAGCCTGACCGTTGAGCAGGTATGTGTAGGTTTCGCCGCTGATGTCGGCGAGATCGGTGGGCGTCATTTTCATCTTCGCCCAGGCCCAGCGATTACTCATCGTCTCGCGCCAGCCCTGGTCCGCCACATCATTGATAAAGTCGCCCAAAGTCCGCCGTCCGCGGTTGTAATAGTCGGACTGCTTTTTCAGCTTGTCGAGTACGCGCGCCGGGCCTTCATCGGTCCAGTCGGTGAGCATCACCACGTAGTCCCGCGCATATTCGAAGGGTTCGGGCTCGAGCGGATCGATAACCAGTGGTCCGTAGACACCAAGCTGTTCCTGGAAGGCCGAATGGCTGTGATACCAATAGGTGCCGCTCTGTTTGACGTGGAACCGGTACTCGTACATGCCGTTCGGCGCGATGCCGGCGAAGCTGAAGCCCGGCACGCCATCCATGTTGGCGGGCAGCAGAATGCCGTGCCAGTGGATCGAGGTGTCCTGCGGCAGGCGGTTACGCACCCGTAGCGTCACGGTGTCGCCTTCGCGCCAGCGCAGCAGCGGGCCCGGGATGCTCCCGTTGATCGCCATCGCGGTGCGTTCACGGCCGCTGAAGTTCACGCCGAGCGAGTCGATGGTCAGGTCGAATTCGGTGCCTGCCAATATACCTTGGTCGTTCGACTGGCCGGGGCGTGCCACAGCCCATACGGGCTGACGCCAAACGCCCAGCCCGGCGACAAGGCCTCCGGCGGCCAGGCTTTTGACGAAGGTACGGCGCGAGGATGTACTGCGCATGGAGATCCTGTTTGGTCAGCTCTGAGTGCAATTACGCCCGCCAACGCTGAGGCAGGCGGGCGAAGAGGTTTCGGCCAGATTCACTCTGCCGGGTAGTCTGCCAGGACCAGGTCAGTGCCCTTGGCGGTCAGGCCGATGACCTGATAGGCCTGGGCCGGCTGGCCATAATCCATGCCGGGCGAGCCAGCTGGCATGCCGGGCGCAGCGACACCAAGCAGGTCGTCGCGCTGCTGCAGCTCACGGATCTGTGCGACTGGCACGTGACCTTCAACGAATTTGCCATCGATCACGCCGGTGTGGCACGAGCCTAGCCGCGGGGCGACGCCCAGGCGCTGCTTGACGGCTGACATGTTGCTTTCTACGTGGTCGCGGACTTCGTAGCCATTGTCCTGCAGGTACTTGACCCAGTCCTTACAGCAACCGCAGTTGGCGTCCCGGTGCACGTCGATCACATCGGCGGCATGGGCGCTGCCGGCCATGAACAGAGCGGCGATGATCGCGAGTTTGGGTTTGATGAAACGCATGACAGCTCTCCTGAATGAGAAATCAACGACAACCGCAGCCGCTACCGCAGCCTTTCTTGGGTGCGGCGTCCGGGGTAGTCTGGGTCGCGAGCTGAGCGGGATAGCCGGCCTCGTCCAGCGCGGCAATCAGCGCAGCGTTGTCGGCATCCCCGTCGACGCGTACCCGTCCGCTTTGCAGATCGACCTCAACGGCATTGACTCCGCTAACGGTGTTCAATGCTTGAGTGACGTGTCGAACGCAGGCGCCGCACGTCATGCCTTGAACCTGAAGCTGGGTGAAATTCATGAGAAGCCCTCCGTTGGTGCCGGTCAGTCCGGCTAGGCTTGATCATCAACCTTGTCCGTATGGCAAGGTCAAGGGACTACAACGAACGCTTTGTCTGGATACCAACATAGCCTGATGCGGCTTTCTGCAAGCTGAGCGGAACATTACTTTTCTGTCAGCTTGTGGTTCGTTAGCGGTGATAACGGCAGACTTGGACGATGGAAAAGAGGACGAGCCGAATGAAGCTTCTGGTCGCTGAAGACGAACCGAAAACCGGGACCTATCTGCAACAGGGCCTCAGCGAGGCAGGATTCTCAGTCGACCGCGTTACCAGCGGCACCGACGCCTTGCAGCATGTGCTGAGTACGCCCTACGACCTGCTGATCCTGGACGTGATGATGCCGGGGCTGGACGGATGGGAAGTGCTGCGTATGGTTCGTGCGGCAGGGCAGGAGGTGCCGGTGTTGTTTCTCACCGCGCGCGATCGCGTAGAGGACCGGGTCAAGGGGCTGGAACTGGGCGCTGATGACTACCTGATCAAACCCTTCGCCTTCTCCGAACTGCTGGCGCGGGTACGCACGCTGCTGCGCAGAGGCAGTGCGGCTGCCTTGCAGACCCAGCTGAGCATTGCCGATCTGGAGGTGGATCTGCTCAAGCGCCGCGCTATCCGTGCCGGTCAGCGAATTGACCTGACCGCGAAGGAGTTCGCCTTGCTGGAGCTGCTGCTGCGTCGGCGCGGCGAGGTACTTCCCAAATCGCTGATCGCTTCGCAGGTCTGGGACATGAATTTCGACAGCGATACCAACGTCATCGAGGTGGCGATTCGCAGGCTTCGCGCCAAGATCGACGATGGTTTCGAGCCCAAGCTCATCCACACCGCGCGAGGCATGGGCTACATGCTCGACGAGCCGGACCCAAGCTGATGAAGCAGTTGTCGCTAACCGCCAGGCTGAGCCTGATGTTCATGTTGGCGGTCACCGGCGTACTCGGCGCCGCGGGCTTCTTCTTCTATCAGCTGAGTCAGCACCATTTCGACGAACTGGACCGGCACACGCTGGAAGACAAGCTCCGGGCCGGCCGCGAGCTGCTGACAGGCGTCGATGACCTAGCCCAATTCGACGCGCTGCGCCCGCAACTGCAGGCCTTGCTCGGCGGCCATAGTGATCTGGTGGTAAGGATTGTCGACGCCAAGGACAGGTTGCTGTTCGCCGCGAGCGGTGCCACTAGTTCGGCAAAAACGCACGCGCACGGCTCCGTCGACGGCGAGGTGCGGCGTGAAACCCGGGTATGGCGCCGCAAAGCCGGTGTGGTCGAGGTGGCGGGGAAGCCGCTGAGCATCGAGTTGGCGCTCGATATCACCACACATAAGGTGTTCTTGCACACCCTTGCGGGTTGGCTTTGGGGGGCGTTGGTGCTCTGTGCGCTGCTCAGTGGCGTGCTCGGCTGGCTGTTGGCGCGCAGCGGCCTGAAGCCGCTACGCGAGGTCACGCTGGTGGCGGCATCGGTGTCGGCGAAGTCGCTGACCGAGCGCATTCCGACCGAGTCGACACCGGCCGAACTGCAGCAACTGGTGGTGGCCTTCAATGCGATGCTGGCGCGGTTGGAGGATGCCTTCGTGCGCTTGTCGAACTTCTCAGCCGACATCGCCCATGAGTTGCGCACGCCGCTGTCCAACCTGATGACGCACACCGAGGTGGTGCTGACCCGTGCACGCAGCCGCGAGGATTATCAGGAGAACCTCTATTCGAACCTGGAAGAATTGCGCCGCATGGCGCGGATGATCGACGACATGTTGTTCCTGGCGAAAGCTGATAACGGACTGATCATCCCCGAGGAGCAATCGATCGAATTGCACGCGTTGTGCGAAAAACTGCTGGATTTCTACCAGCTGACCGCCGATGAGCGCGGTATCCGCTTCCTGCTATCAGGTGATGCGCAGCTCCGTGGCGATCCCGCCATGCTGCACCGGGCACTGTCGAATCTGCTGTCCAACGCACTGCGTTACACGCCCGATGGCGGCACGATCCGGCTGGATATCACGGCGACCGGCCAGAATGTGGCGTTGAGCATCGGTAATCCCGGTGCGAGCATCCCAGAACAGCACTTGCCGCGACTGTTCGACCGTTTCTATCGCGTCGACCCGGCGCGGCGTGAGGGCAACCCGAACAACGCAGGACTGGGCCTGGCCATCACCCGTTCGATCATCGAAGCGCACCATGGCGAGATCCATTGCAGCAGCCGCGACGGCTGGACGTCGTTCGACATCCTGTTCCACACCCGTGCCTGATCATGGACGGTAGCGTTCGCTGGCTTTGGAGCGGTTCGTTAACGGTGAACACGTCGCTGACCGATACCCAGCACTGGCCAATCCGGGCTGCACGTGTTTGCATCGGGCTACCGCTTTACCTGCAACTTGCTGGCTATCCTGCTCGGCAAACAGACGCGGCGGATGGAGGTGCCATGAACATCGAACGATGCGAAGAGCTGCTCGACTGGACCAGCCACGCCCATACCCGACTGTCCACCTGCATGACCGAGGGCGCAGAGGACCGCAGCGACTCGTTGGCCAAGATGCTGCTGGTCTATCTCGCGCAGCACGAGCAAGAGTTGACCCGTACGATTGCACGGATCAAGGAACACGCCGACCCGCGCGCCCTGCAAGCCCGGCTGCCCGAGGCGCTAGAGGGTGACGTGCTTGCGCTGGACCTCGACGGTGAGGCCTATGCACAGATGAGTGTCGACGATATCTCACGAGAAGTGTTCGCCATCCACAACCGGATCATCGATCTGTATCGCTCGCTGGAAAAACGGCCTGGACTGGGCAAGGCGAGCGAGCTGCTCGGCGAGATGCTCCAGCTCGAGGAGCACGAGACCATGCGGCTGGCGCAACAGGTCAATCGCATGCACGAACTGTGATCGACACGCTCAGCTGAACGGGGTCAGACCACATAGCGCAGGATGGCCACGAAATGCAGCAGGCTGCCGCCGATGACAAACAGGTGCCAGATGCCGTGCCAGTGGCGGAAGCGCTGATCGTAAGCAAAGAAGACGATGCCCACCGTATAGAGCACGCCGCCGGCAACCAGCCAGCTGAAGCCGGCAGTGCCGAGTGCGGCGAGCAGTGGTTTGACCGCCACCAGCACAATCCAGCCCATGACCGCGTAGATGACAATCGACAGCACCCGCGCTTCCGACCGCGGTTTGATCTCCTGCAGCATGCCGATGACCGCCAGTGACCAGACGATCCCGAACAGCCACCAGCCCCAGCTGCCGCGCAGGGTGACCAGGCAGAAGGGTGTGTAACTGCCGGCGATCAACAGATAGATCGACAGATGATCGAGCTTTTGCATCACCGCTTTGGCGCGGCCACGGACGCTGTGATAGAGCGTCGAAGTGCTGTACAGCAGCACCAGGGTAAAACCGTAGATGGCGACGCTGACGATCTTCGTCAGGTCTCCATCCATGGCCGCCAGGACCAGCAACCAGACCGTTCCGATGAGCGCTAGCACACCACCGGTCAGGTGCGTCCAGGCGTTGAATTTTTCTCCGTGATACATCGTGTGCAGCCTTGAAACCGTTGATCAATTACCCATCAATGCGCCGAACACCTTTTTCGCCACACTGGTGGCGGCCTGTGCTGGATTCTGGCGAATGGCTGCCTCCTGTTCGGCAATCACGGTGAACAGCCCGTCGAGTGCCTGTTCGGCCACGTAGCCTTCGACAGTGCCGTACTTGGCGTCGATCGCGCCCAGCCCGGATGCCTTGCCGGCCAGCGCGTTGTACTGCTGGGCGACGCCGACTTTGTCGGTCGCTTGCTTGATGATCGGCATGAACCTGGCACGAATCTCGTCACGGCTGGTCTTGTTCAGGTATTGCGTTGCCGAGTCGTTGCCACCGGCAAGAATGGCCTTGGCGTCGGCTACGGTCATCTTCTTCACCGCCTCCAGCAGCAACGCCTGCGCTTGCGGTACAGCGGCTTCGGCGGCCTTGTTCATGCCGGTTTCCAACTGTTCGACCTGGGCGCCCATGCCCATCATTTTCAGCATGCGCGAAGCCTTGCCGATGTTGCCCGGCAGCTCGATGCGCACATCCGGATCATTACTGAAGCCTCCGGGCCGGCCCAGCTGCTGCACGGCGACTTTCGTCCCTTGGCTCAGCGCGTCTTTCAGTGCCTTGTTAGCATCGCCCTGACTTAGGTCGGACAGCGAAAGCGCCCAAGCGCTGGCGGAGAGGATCAAACCGGTGAGCAAAGCAGTGGTGCGTAGCATGGACAAATCCTCTGAGTGATGCAGCGAGCTTAATAGGCCGGGCGCGGCGTGCCAAACGGTGGCAGCAGCTTGTTTCGACCGTTTCGTGGACGCTTGTCCGCGACATTCGCTGCCGGCCGGCGGCATCCAGAGATGTCTGCCGCTCGGTTTAGCGCAGGTGCGGGGCGCTATAACGGTCGCGTTGGTGCAACTTTTAGCCGCTTTACGGCTACAAAAGACCATCATGAGGCGGATTCATCAATCTGCCAAAGCGAACATCCGCTACGCGCTGACCGACGACACGATCGCGGCTGAACCTTCGCCGCGGATCCGTTCGAATACCAATCCGTGTAGAGGAATGAAACCATGCTCAAAGCACTTAAGTCGCTGTTCGACCGCAGTGGGGAAGATCAGCCTACGGGACACAGCGTTGAAGTGGCCGCAGCGGCGCTGCTGATCGAAGTCGGCCGTGCGGATTACGAAAGCGATGCAGACGAACAAAAAGCCATTATCGAAGCCATCCGCCTCGGCTCGGGGTTGGAAGACGGCGAGCTCGAATCCCTGGTCGCCTCCGCGCAGGAATCCGCCGAGCGATCAACGTCACTGTATGAATTCACTACGCTGATCAACGCTCAATATTCGATGGACGAAAAATTTGTTCTGATCAAAACGCTATGGCGCGTCGCCGCCGCCGATGGCGATATCCACCGATACGAAGACCACCTGATCCGCCGTATCGCCGATCTGTTGTATGTGCCGCATTCAGACTTCATACGTGCCAAGCTGGAGGTGCTCGGCACCTGACTGCCGGCCATGCGGGTCAGAATTCGAAAGCGCCCGGGTCGCATTGCCGATCGTCACGCGGGGTGCCGCGCTGGTCGGTGTCCGGGCAAAGCACGCCGCCCATGTCGATGGGGTCGAAATAGGGGCTGTCTTCGAACGGCTCGCGCAGCGCGACGGTGCGGGTCGGACCTCCGTTGTCCTGCAGTGATCCGAGCGCCAGGCGAACCCCCGCTTCGTCCGCGGTGGTGGGTGTGAAGCCGCAGCCACCCAAGAAGTCGAAGAGTCCTCCTCCGGAGCCACCGATGGCATTGAAACTGCCACTGGTCAGCGCGCCACTGCAGAACGGCATGTCGCCGAAGGTGCGGATTTCGACCAGGCTGTTGGCCAGGCGGAACTCGCCAGTACCCGAATGGCTGAACAGCTGCGAGTGATTGCTGAAGGTCGCGTTGCGGACCGAGACTTTGCCGTCGATGTTGCCGATTTCTGCGGCTCGGACACCACCGGTGGTACTGCGATTGTCGACAAAGGTGCTGTTCAAAATGTCGACGGTGCCCTGATAGTTCAGCAGCCCACCCCAAAAGCGAGCGTCATTGGCGGTTATCAGGCTGTTGCGCAGATACAGCTGCGCCGCCGAGCCCATATTGGAAATGCCACCGCCATGGCCGGACTGGTGCCCGGTCGAATTCTGTTCGATGGTCGAGCGCGCCACCAGCGCCTGTCCCTCGTTGAACAATCCCGCGCCACGGTTGCACAGGCGTAGGCTGGGAAAGGCCGCGCAGGAGGTTTCCAGTTCATGGTCGATGGTGTTGCCACGTAACAGCATCCGGTCCATGCGCAGGTTGCCTCGATTCCATATCGCGCCGCCGCCGCTGCCCATGGGCCTGCCGTTTTCCAGCCGCAGATAGCTGAGCGTTACCGCCCTCGGCGCGGCAGCATAAATATCGAAAATCCGGTCGATGGCCCCGCCGTCGATGATGACTTGCAAGTCATCGTTTTTCGCGGCTCGCCCAAGGCCCGATAGCGTCAGACCATCCGTGATGTCCAGATCGCCAACCGCGTCGTTCGGCACGTCTGCGGTCTCTGTGCCGGTCAACGAAAGCACGTAATGCCCTGACGGCACCTCTATCAAATCGTGGCCCTGGTGCGCGTTGCTCTCCATCACCGCCGCTCTCAGTGTGCAGCGATTGGAAATGGATCGGCAGTTGCCGTCGCCCGGCTCGGTATCCACCTCGTCGGCCGTACTGTCCACACGCAGGGTCAGGCCGATGGAGGCGGTGCAATCACTGGGCAGCGGGTCGCCAGTGACGTTCATGACGTAACCGGATGCTTCCGGAAAGCGTTTCTTATGGACGGTGCTCGAATAGCCGGAGCCGAGCCAGTGGCGGCGCTGATAACCGACACTGAAGTGATAGGGAATGTTGGTTTCGCAGGTGTCGGCGAAGTAGCCCACCGCGTATTGATCACTCGGCAACGGCATCATGGCCCAGGGCGTGCCATTGATGACTACGTTGACCTGTGCGATGCGATTGCCACGCCCATCCACTTGCGCTCGCAACGGGTAAAGCGGCACCGGTGAGCGGGCAACCGAGGAGGGTGTTAGGTTGGTCAGGCTGGGCGTCGCGCAACCGCCCATCCCCAAGACGAGCGACAAGGCGATCACACGGCTGTGCGTCATACAGTCCCCTCTCGGCAGGCCGCCGACATTTTCGGTGGGTGACCTGCTGAGTATGGGTGCCGCGTCTGTCATCAATCGAACGTTTCGGCATTAAGCCTGGGCGTCCTTAGCGTGGTTGCCACTGAGGACTTGGCTGCAAGCGCCCGTGCTTGAGCTTCGAGCGCAATCAGTCCGAGGGGTGTTCCTCGTCGTGCCGCTCCAACGCGACCTGACGAATCGACAGACGGATCTCGGCCGGCAGTACGCGCTTGGCGACACCCTCGGCCAGTTCGCCAAGCTTGGCGTGGTAGCCGAGCTTGCCCGCGCCGTCCTGCTGAAGCACGTCCTGGTCCAACAGGCTCTTGATGAAGTGGCGGAACAGGCTCTTGTCGAAGAACTCCGGCGCGTTCAGGCCATGCAGGATCGACAGGCGCTGAGCCATGACCGTGCAGAGGTTTTCCAACTCTTCAGCGTCAAGGGTGTTCTGGCCGCTGTTGAGCAGCAGTGCAATGGCCATGTAGAAGCGTTGCAACGTCTGCATGATCGTCCGCGCCAGCAGGGTCAGCAGGACGAACTGACGCGAGCTTGGCGCCGGTCGCACGTAGGTTTCGCCGTCGCGCTTGAGCAGCCCCTGTTCGACGAACGCTGCCAGCCATTGATCAATCACTGCGGGCAGCTCTTCTGGCTCCCAGCGGATGAACAACTCGGCGCGCAGATACGGATAGAGCGCCTCGGTGAAACGCAGAATTTGTTCTCGGCTGATGCGTGAGCTGCTCTGGAAGAAGCTCGCCAGCAACGCTGGCAGGGCGAAGATGTGCATTACGTTGTTGCGGTAATAGGTCATCAGAACGGCGTTTTGCTCATTCAGATAGAGGATGTTGCCTAGCGCATCCTTCTGTTCGGCCAGCAGGTCGAGTTCTTTCACGTAGCTGATCAGCGCCTCGCCATCACCGTCCGGCAGTGTGGTGTGGGGCGAGTAGGGCACGGCCCTCAGCAGGTTCTGGTAGAGGTCGAGGATTCGCGCCAGTGAACGGCGATCCAAGGCCTGACGGCTGGTGGAGAGCATCGCCAGCGCCACCAGATTGACCGGGTTGACCGCGGCGGCTTCGTTGAGCCGCTGGGCGATGCGTTCGGACAGTTTGTTGGTGGCCTCGTTGAGCCAGTCGGGGCGGAAGTTCGGTGCCAAATCCTGCTTGCGCCAGCCCGGCTGCTGCTGGTCGAGAAATTCGTTGAGTTTCAGCGGTTCGCCAAAATTCACCCAGACTTGGCCGAAGCGCTGCTTCAGCGCGCCGATGACCTTGAAGATATCGAAGATCGATTCCTTCTTCTTTGCTGCACCGCGCAGCTCACCGAGATAGGTGCGGCCTTCGAGCACTCGCTCGTAGCCGATGTATACCGGCACGAAGAGGATCGGCAGACGTGACGAGCGCAGGTAGCTGCGCAGGGTGATGGCGAGCATGCCGGTCTTTGGCTGCAACATCCGCCCGGTCCGTGAGCGACCGCCTTCAACGAAGTATTCGACCGGAAAGCCTCGGCTGAACAAGGTGTGCAGATATTCGTTGAACACCGAGGTATAAAGCGGGTTGCCCTTGAACGAACGGCGCATGAAGAAGGCGCCGCCGCGGCGAAGCAGGCTGCCGATGACCGGCATGTTGAGGTTGATGCCGGCGGCGATGTGCGGCGGTGTCAGGCCGTTGCGAAACAGCAGGTAGGAGAGCAGCAGATAGTCAATATGGCTGCGGTGGCAAGGCACGTAGATGACCTCGTAACCCTGGACGGCTTCCTGCAGCGGCTCCAGATGATTGACCCGGATGCCGTCGTAGATCTTGTTCCAGAACCAGGACAGCACCACCTCGAGAAAGCGCACGGCGGTGTAGGCGTAGTCCGAGGCGATTTCGTTGCCGTAGCGCAGCGCACGGGCTTCGGCCTTTTCCAGTGAAATGTTTTCGCGCTCGGCCTCGTCCTTGATTGCCTGACGCACCTGCGGTGCGTGCACCAGACCCTTGACCAGGTTGCGACGGTGCGACAAGTCGGGACCGATCACCGCCGTCTTCTGGTGGCGGAAATGCACGCGCAGCATGCGGTGGGCCATGCGCAGGGTGCGCTCGTGGCCCTTGTTCTGCGCGACCAGTTCGTTGAGTTGGATGGGCGCGGAAAACTGCACACGGGTCTGGCGCCCGAGCATGACGATGCTGAGCAGCTTGCGCATCCGTCCCGTGACGGCCCAGCTGTCGGCGAAAAGCAGCTTCCAGGCACTGGTCTCGCGAGCCGGCGAGCGACCCCAGAATACGGTCGCTGGGATGATTTGCGCGTTGTCTACTGCGTTCTGTTCCAGTGCACCGACCAAGCGCACCAGTGGCTCTGGCGTAACAGCACGCGTCCGCGTGCCGAACCAGCTGGCGGCCGGGTTGAGAAAAATGAAGGCCGCCGGTTCGATGTGATCGCCCACCGCCACATCGCCCACCGGACGCGGCAGCCCAGCTTTGCTGCACTCATGATCGAGCACCGCCAGATCGCTCAGCGAGGCGCGTTGCAACACGTAGAACACCGGTTTGCTGCGGTCCAGCTTGAGCGTGAAAGCGGACTGGTTGATCGTCTCCGAGCGCACCCAGAAATAGAGCAGGCGACGCACGATGGAGAAGACGAGACGGCGGAGCGGGGAACGAGTCATACGGCAGATTCGACTGTAGAAGGGTAATGCCCTTGAGGCGCGCAAGTGTGCCGCATGCGGTGTTGGTGAGCAAAATCTCTGGTAAGTGAAGGGCGCGGGTCGGTGTGCTGACGCGTCGGGTAGAGGGAGCGTGTTGTCATTCAAAACCGCTGTTATCGCCGGCTCGGCTCACCTCATGTTTTTCCATGCGTAGACGGCCGAGAACACCACCAGGCTTACGGCCGCTCCGAAATACAGTGTTTCCAGCTGCGCGCCCACTTCAACCGCATGCTCAAGAAACAGGATGACGATGATCACTACCGAGACCTGAATCAGGGTCTTCTTCAGGTCATGGAAAGATCTGATGTCCAGCGGCCCGAGAGAGGCGCTTTGTTCTGCGGGCAGTGGTTTGACGAAAAGTCGGTACAGGCTGATGGCAATCAGCTGAAAGGTGATCGCGATCAGCAGGAGGTCCAGCAGCTTTAACAGTTTTACGGCGAGACTCTTGCTGTCGTTCGCGCTGCTAGGAAACTGCTGAGTCAGCTCTAGCAGCAGGTGAATCATGGTGTTCAGGCTGACCCCATACAGCAGCACGGCAGAGACCGCCGTCGTGGCAACGGCAACCAGTACCAGAAAGCGGCTGCTGCGAAAGATTCGTTCGATCATGTCGTGAGCTCCGCGTTTCTCGTTGCTTCGCTTGAGGCTAGTGCAAGTCGCGAAACTGCGATGAAGATATCGAACGCCCGCCCGGCCCGGTTGCAATAGCGCTGCGGCTCTCCTTATATTTCGGCGCGCATTGGGCCGGTCTCGCCTCACGTGGATACCGACCTGCTTGCCGATCGTATGCGGGTGCAAATCGAAATTTTTTTTGGCCAGCGTATGCCCCAGCCCTGGGCAGACAACGGCACCTTCGTGATCAATGCACTGGACAATCTGTCTGGCACCGATGCTTTGATCAGCGTGCGCTCACGAGGTCGATTCGCTCGCCCGTTTACAGTCGTCGAGGACTTACAGCGCCAGGCGGAGAATCGCTTTCGTGAGAAGGAAGAAGTGCTGCAGCAGCGTCTGGCTGCCACCGAGGCACAACTTGCCGAGCTGCAGGAGCCGGACGCCGAAGGAGCTGTACAGCTGACGGCTGAGCAACAGGCCGCGTTGCAGGATTTCATGCAGCAGAAGCTGCTCATTGGCAAGGAATTGCGTGAGGTGCGTTACCAGCTCAACGCGGACATCGAGGCGCTGGGGCGGGGGTTGAAATTCTTCAATATCGGTCTGGTGCCGCTGATACTCACGCTCGGGATGCTGCTGTGGTTCTGGCGCAGGCGCCGATCAGTATGAGCGTGGCGAGCTGGCTGGCCTGGCGGTTTGCTTGGCTTGTGTTGCGTGCTGAGGCCCCGACCCCAATCGGGCCGACGCTGATGCGCCGGCGAACGCCAGAAACGTACTTGTCATGGCCGCTGCGCTATATTTGGCGCTGGCGTTGATTCTAAGAAGATCACGCCTGTCCGTTGATCCCCGAGCGGGAATAATAAGAATCGAGTTGGAGAAGTAGGATGGCTGAGCGCGAAACCGGAACCGTTAAGTGGTTCAACGATGCCAAGGGTTATGGATTCATCCAGCGTGGCAGTGGTGCGGATGTGTTTGTGCATTACCAGGCGATTCGTGGCGAAGGCCACCGCTCTCTGGCCGAGGGGCAACAGGTCGAGTTTTCGGTCACCCAGGGACAGAAGGGCCTGCAGGCGGAGGATGTGGCTGGGTTGTAACCGCCGGCTATTCGCTAAACAGCCCTTCGGCTGTTAGCGGAACTGTGACAAAGCCCTGGCCCAGGCCAGGGCTTTTCGTTTTCAGGGCTTTTTGCTAGGTGGCTGCGCTCTGGTGACCTTCTCGATGGCAGCTGTTTCGTTCACAGTCGCCGGAGTGGTGGATCTTAAAAAGCAAAACCCCGCCGAGGCGGGGTTCGCTAAGCTGCAGGGCAGCCTTATCACATGTTGGGGTAGTTCGGTCCCCCGGTGCCTTCCGGCGCGACCCAAACGATGTTCTGCGCCGGGTCTTTGATGTCACAGGTCTTGCAGTGCACGCAGTTCTGCGCGTTGATCTGGAAGCGTTTGCCACCGTCATCGCTGTCCACCACCTCGTAGACGCCGGCCGGACAGTAACGCTGGGCAGGTTCGTCGTACATCGGCAGGTTCTTTTCGATCGGAATGCTCGGATCGATCAGCTTGAGGTGAACTGGCTGCTCCTCTTCATGGTTGGTGTTGGAGAGGAATACCGAACTCAGCTTGTCGAAGCTGAGCTTACCGTCCGGCTTGGGATAGTCGATCTTCTTCGACTCTGCGGCGGTCTTCAGGCACGCGTAGTCCGGCTTGGTGTCGTGCAGCGTGAACGGAATCTTACCGCTGAAAATGTTCTGGTCGATGAAGTTGAACGCACCGCCCTTGACGGCGCCCCACTTGTGAATCGCTGCGCCAAAATTGCGGCTGGCGTATAGCTCCTGGTAAAGCCAGCTGGCTTTGAAACCCTCTTCATAGCCGGTCAGCTCGTCGCCACCTTCACGGCCGGCGAACAAGGCGTCCGCTACCGCTTCTGCCGCCAGCATGCCGGACTTCATGGCGGTATGGCTGCCCTTGATCTTGGCGAAGTTCAGGGTGCCGGCATCGCAACCGATCAATGCGCCGCCATTGAACACCATCTTCGGCAGCGAATTGATACCGCCTTTGGCGATCGCCCGCGCGCCGTAGGAAACGCGCTTGCCGCCCTCCAGGTACTGCTTGATCACCGGATGATGCTTGTAGCGCTGGAACTCATCGAACGGGGAGAGGTACGGGTTGCTGTAGGAGAGATCGACGATCAGCCCGACCACGACCTGGTTGTTCTCCAGGTGATAAAGGAACGAGCCGCCGGTGTTGTCGTCGTTCAGTGGCCAGCCAGCAGTGTGCACGACCAAACCTTGCTCGTGCTTGGCTGGGTCGATGTCCCAGAGCTCCTTGATGCCTATCCCGTAGTGCTGCGGATCGACATTGGCGTTGAGCTGGAAGCGGTTGATCAGCTGCTTGCCGATATGACCACGGCAGCCTTCGGCGAACAGGGTGTACTTGGCACGAAGTTCCATGCCGGGGGTGTACATGCCTTCCTTCGGATTGCCTTCACGGTCCACGCCGAGGTCGCCGGTAAGGATGCCGCGAACCACACCCTGCTCGTCGATCAGCGCTTCCTGGGCTGCGAAGCCGGGATAGATCTCGACGCCGAGATTTTCAGCCTGCTGGGCCAGCCAGCGGCAAAAGTTGCCCAGCGAAATGATGTAATTGCCTTCGTTGTGCATGGTTTTGGGGACCAGCGCATTGGGCAGCTTGCGAGCAGCTTCGGCAGTCTTGAGCAGGTAGATGTCGTCACGCTTGACTGGCGTGTTGAGCGGCGCCTCCAGTTCTTTCCAGTTGGGAAAGAGTTCATTCAGCGCACGCGGCTCGAACACCGCACCGGATAGGATGTGGGCGCCAACTTCGGAACCCTTCTCAACGACGCAGACGCTGATTTCCTTTCCGGCATCGGCGGCTCGCTGCTTCAGTCGGCAGGCAGCGGACAGGCCCGCGGGGCCGGCGCCGACGATGACTACGTCGAATTCCATGTATTCGCGTTCCATTGGCTATCTCCTACTCAAGGCTTGATTGTTTTATAGATAGTGGAGGGCTGGATCGTATCCCTGACCAAGCCGAGCTGCCGCATTATATATAGACGCCCGAAAGGGTCCAATACAAACGTTTGTTTGAATTTCTCTCAAGCCTGATAGAATCCGGAAACAGCGGCTTATAACGGGTCATTTGCGTTGTTGACCCCAGCTGTTGCCTGCAGTCAAGATACGGGCAGTTTTGTGCTCGCCGAACAGGTCCGAAGGCTAATGGCGGCCCGGTCCTTGAGCATGGCTCGGTTCGCCTCGGCGAAATTCTATTCACCGGAGAGTAACGAGGAATCCATGAAGATTCTTGTAGCTGTCAAACGAGTGGTCGATTACAACGTCAAGGTTCGCGTCAAGGCGGACAACTCCGGCGTCGACCTCGCCAACGTCAAAATGTCGATGAACCCCTTCTGCGAAATCGCTGTTGAAGAAGCCGTACGCCTGAAAGAGAAGGGCGTGGCGAGCGAAATCGTTGTGGTTTCCATCGGTCCGACCGCTGCGCAGGAGCAGCTGCGCACCGCGCTGGCACTGGGTGCCGACCGCGCCGTATTGGTCGAGTCCAGCGAAGAGCTCAATTCCTTGGCCGTTGCCAAACTTCTGAAGGCTGTTGTCGACAAAGAGCAGCCGCAGCTGGTGATCCTTGGCAAACAGGCCATCGACAGTGACAACAACCAGACTGGCCAGATGCTCGGTGCGCTGACTGGGTTCGCTCAGGGCACTTTCGCCTCGAAAGTCGAAGTGTCGGGCGACAAGGTTAACGTTGAGCGCGAAATCGACGGCGGCGCGCAAACCGTTGCGTTGAATCTGCCGGCAATCGTGACCACCGATTTGCGCCTGAACGAGCCGCGCTATGCGTCGCTGCCTAACATCATGAAGGCCAAGAAGAAGCCGCTGGAAGTGCTGACGCCGGACGCGCTCGGCGTAACCACCACTTCTACCGTGAAGACCCTGAAAGTCGAAGCGCCGGCCGCACGCAGCGCAGGTATCAAGGTCAAGTCCGTGGCTGAACTGGTCGAGAAACTGAAGAACGAGGCGAAGGTAATCTAAATGACTATCCTGGTTATCGCTGAACACAACAACGCCGTTCTGGCTGCTGCCACCCTGAACACCGTGGCCGCGGCCAAGGCGATCGGCGGCGACATTCATGTGCTGGTTGCCGGTGCCGGTTGCGCTGCGATCGGTGAGGCGGCAGCCAAGATCGAAGGCGTTTCCAAGGTACTGGTCGCCGACGATGCTGCTTACGCCAATCAGCTGCCGGAAAACGTAGCGCCGCTGATTGCCGATCTGGCGAAGGACTACAGCCACGTACTGGCTGCTGCCACTACCAACGGCAAGAACTTCCTGCCACGCGTCGCCGCCAAGCTGGACGTCGATCAGATCTCTGAAATCATCGCCGTTGAAAGCCCGGACACCTTCAAGCGTCCGATCTATGCCGGTAACGCCATTGCCACCGTGCAATCCAGCGCGGCGATCAAGGTTATTACCGTGCGTGCCACTGGTTTTGATCCGGTCAATGCTGAAGGGGGTTCGGCAGCTGTCGAGCAGGTTTCCGGTACTGGCGATGCGGGCATTTCCTCGTTCGTTGGTGAGGAACTGGCCAAGTCTGATCGTCCTGAGCTGACGGCTGCGAAGATCGTTGTCTCCGGTGGTCGCGGCATGCAGAACGGTGACAACTTCAAGCACCTCTACTCGCTGGCCGACAAGCTCGGAGCCGCCGTTGGTGCCTCGCGTGCCGCGGTCGATGCCGGTTTCGTGCCGAACGACATGCAGGTCGGTCAGACGGGCAAGATCGTTGCGCCGCAGCTGTACATCGCAGTCGGTATCTCTGGAGCGATCCAGCACCTCGCGGGCATGAAGGACTCCAAGGTAATCGTCGCGATCAACAAGGACGAGGAAGCGCCTATCTTCCAGGTTGCCGACTATGGCCTGGTTGGCGATCTATTCGAGATCCTGCCAGAGCTTGAAGAGCTGGTGTGACCGACTAGGTTGAAAAACCCGCTCTCGCAGCGGGTTTTTTTATGGGCGCTTGGCTGCGTTGCCCAATGGTAAGATTCCTGCAGGCGCGAGAAGGCGCCTGTCCGATTTTGAACAATGAGGTTTTCCATGCGCTGTGCCGTTCCGCTGATGTCCGCCTTGCTCGCCTTGTTGTTGGCAACACCTCTCGCGGCGCACGCGGCGGCAGCAAAGTGTGATCGGCTGATCGCGACTGGCGGTGCGGACAACCCACCTTTTCTCTGGCGTGATCCGCAAAACCCCAAGCGTCTAGTGGGTGCGAATGCCGATCTGCTGAAAAAGATTACCGACTCGCTCGATTTGAAACTTGACGTGCTCTACACAGGTGACGCGCCGAAGGCGCTTGATCAAGTGCGCAGCGGCCGAGTGGACGTACTGGCCGATGCGGTACTGTCTCCCAGCGAGCTGGCCTATCTGGACTTCATCCATCCATCGATCACTAACTTGCAGATGTCTGCCTGGGTACGTCAAGAGCCGGGGTTCCTCTACTCCAATCGGGAGGATCTGGCAGGTCGCTCGGGCATTTATGTCACGACGGCTGGCTTTGGCAGTGCATTCGACAGCTATGCCAAAGACAACCTCAATCTGCGCTCGGTGCCGAGCCTGGCCAAGGCCCTAAGCGCACTGTTGGCGGGCAAAGCTGATTATGTACTGCACGAGCGCTACAGCCTGATTGCATATGCAGCCCGACAGGGATTGCTAGCCGATATACAGCGGTTGGACCCACCGGTTTTCATCCGCGGTTTGCATTTTGCGGTCGCTCACGACTCGGCCTGCAACGGGCCATGGCTACGCGGACAGCTGGCGATAAAAATGACAGAATTGCGAGCCGCGGGAGTGCCGCAGCAACTGCTGGTGGACAACATCGAGCGCTGGAAGCAGCAGTCAGCGTCGACACGCAATTCGCAACGGTAGGATTTTCACTTGATAAAACATCTTTGCGGCACGCTCGTGCTGTTCGCAATGGTTGGTTGTGCCAGCGATCCCGCTCCCATTGAACAGCTGCGACTTACCGAGCAGGCGTTGAACCAGGCACGCTCGTTGGGCGCTTCGGATCTGACACTGGCTGAGCAGAAACTGGCGGCTGCGGAGGCAGCGATGAAGAGCGAGCATTATCGAGAGGCACGCCTGCAAGCCGAGCAAGCCGAACTTGACTCGCGACTTGCCGAGGCCCGCGTGCTTAATGAGAAAAGTCAGCAGGGGCTGGCGGAGTTGCACCGCCGTATCGCGCGCTTGCGAGAACAGCTGGGAGCGTTGCAGTGAAGCCGGTCTATCTAATACCCGCGCTGCTGGTAGCGCTTGGCGCACTTTCAGGTTGCGCGACGCACGAGTCGCAGCAACAGCTGGAAGACGCAGCCATGACTTTTCAGAGCATCAGTGAAGTGCCGCAGATCCTTCAGGATGCGCCCAAGGACGTGATGCGGGCGGGCGAGTCACTGGAGCGCGCAAAGCGCTTCGCTGGCTACTGGGGCAGCGCAGAGGATGTCATTCATTATGCCTACCTCAGCAAACGTTATAGCGAGATTGCGCGCCAGCACAGCGAACAGTTACAGAATCAAAGGCGCGCGACCCAGCTGAGCATGGAGCTAGAGCGTCTACGTCAGGCTGTACAGGAAGCCAGGATGCTCGACATGCAACATCAGGGGCGCTGGCTGGAGGATCAGATGGTCAGCCTGGCGGCGGCCGAGACCGATCGCGGTCTGGTCATGACCCTGGGTGACGTGCTGTTCAGGGCGGCCAGTGCCGAACTAGGCGCATCCGCCAACCGCACGCTGCTCAAGGTCGTCCATTTCCTGCAGCTCAATCCCAAGCGGCGGGTCCGGATCGAGGGCTATACGGACAATCGAGGGGATGCGGCCGAAAACCTCGCCTTATCCAAGGCGCGTGCGCAAACGGTCGGCGACTTCATGCAAAGCCTGGGGATCGATGCGGGGCGTATCGAGGTGGTCGGCTATGGCGAGCAACATCGCGTCGCCGAGAACGCGTCGGCGCGCGGGCGTGCACAGAATCGGCGGGTCGAGATTTTGTTTTCTGACGAGCAAGGACGTCTGAGCAGCCCCCGTTGAACTCAGATGGTTAGAAAGGTAACTGACTGTGTCGGCGAGTTAGCGGATAACTGTATTGGTCGTGCATAACGGTGTTGTACTACTGTTATGGTCCAGTTGGCGGAGACGGACGAAATGACCAATCTGTTGCTTTATCAGCGTATTGCACACCAGCTCGCCGACGATATCCGGCGAGGCGTCTATCGCCCGGGCGAGCGGGTGCCCTCGGTGCGCAAAATGAGCATGCAGCTGAACGTCAGCCACGCGACGGTGCTGCAGGCCTATGCCAATCTGGAAGACCAGGGCATGATCCGCGCCCGTCCGCAATCCGGTTTCTACGTTCATCACACTCCCGCACTGACCGCGCCTACACCGGATATCGCTCAGGTCGAACGGCCGACGTTGGTCACCCGCAGCAGCATCATCAATCAGGTGCTCAGTGAATCGCGCCGTGACGGGCTTATACCGCTGGGTGCCGCCGTACCGCACGTGGACTATCTACCGGCTCGTGCGTTACATCAACAGCTCGCCAAGGTCACTCGTTTCCAGAGTCAGCAGGCGTTCAGCTACATGTTCAGCCCCGGCTACGAGCCGCTACGCCGGCAGGTGGCGATTCGCATGCGCGACGCGGGCGTGGTCGTCGGACCTGACGACGTGGTGATTACGCACGGCTGCGTCGATGCGCTGCAGATGTCCTTGCGCGTGCTGACCAAACCCGGCGATTTGATCGCAGCGGAGTCGCCCAGTTACTACGGTTTGCTGCAATTGGCCGATTTGCTCGGGCTCAAGGTGATCGAGATCCCTTGTGATCCGGATACCGGGCTTAGCCTTGAAGCGTTGCAGCTGGCGGCCAGCCAGTGGCCGATCAAGGCGCTGGTACTGACGGCGCGTTTAAGCAATCCGCTCGGTGGCAGTGTTCCCGACGTACGGCAAAAGCAGTTGCTGAAGCTGGCAGCGAATTTCGACATTCAGATTGTCGAAGACGATATCTACGGCGAGTTGTTGTTCGACGTAGGATCGATCCGGGCGCTCAAATCCAATGATACCGAAGGGCGGGTGATTTATTGCTCCAGCTTCTCCAAGACCATTTCACCCGGTGTGCGTATTGGCTGGATCATTCCTGGCCGCTACCGTGAAGAGATAAAGCGTTTGCAGACCTTCAGCACGCATTCGGCCTGCAGCGTTACGCAGATGGGCGTTGCCGCGTATCTGGAAAATGGGGGTTATGACCGCCATTTGCGCTACATCCGCCACGAGTACCGGAAGAATCTCAGCGCTTTCCAATTGGCCGTGCAACGTTACTTCCCGGAAGGCACTCAGATGACTCGACCTACGGGCGGTTTCATCCTCTGGGTCAGTTTACCGGCCCGGGTGAATACCAAGGATCTGCATGTCCAGGCGTTGCAGCGTGGGATCAGCATCGCGCCGGGTCTGATTTTCAGCAACACTGAGCAGTTCAATCACTGTGTGCGGCTCAACTGCGCGCTGCCCTGGACGGCCGAGGCGGAGCGAGCATTGAAGACATTGGGTGAGCTTGCTGGAGAGCTTTGCCGACAATCGAGCTAATTGATACGAGGAGGGTGGGAGATGAGATGGCTGATGCTGGCGGGGCTATCGCTCCTTGGCGCCTGCGACAAGGTTCCGGATCAGCCTGCGCCTCCTGTACCGCCCAAGGTCACTGTTTCGACGCCTGATACTGCTGCGCCGGTAATAGCCGAGCCCAAGCTGGATGCGAGGGATCGCCGGGAGAGCATCGAGATCGAAACCGAGTCGGCTTTGGTAGCGAACCCCGAACCATCACCAGCCGAGCCCGCGGCCCCTCCGCCAAAGGTCAAGGCTGCACCCGCCGCTGCGCCAAAGACCAAGCTGGAGACGGTGGAACTGCCCGAGCCGGATCTCGACCTGAGCCTACCGGAGGATTGGACCGAAAGCCTCGGTCCAGCGGACGAACCGACGTCCCTGAGTTTGCTTCCGCCGCTGTTCGAATCCAGTCAGGACTCTCGCTCGCTGCAGATGAGCGGCGAGCTTTTGCCAGGAATGGCCCAGGACGAAGCCATCATCGATGGGGCGCAGATCAATTTCGAACTCAAGCGTTGAATGTGCTGACGGATTATGGCTTCGCCTCGTCGGCCGGACGGGCCTTGCTGAGCAACGCGCTGAGTTCCTTCGCGGGCAGCGGATAGCTCATGTGGAACCCTTGCAATTCGCTACAACCGTCAGCCAGCAGTAGGTTCAGCTGTTCCAGCGTTTCCACACCTTCAGCGGTAACGCGCATACGCAAACCACGGCCGAGGTCGATCAACGCTTTGACAATGGAGTGGTTTTCTACTGAGAGGGACATGCCCGCAATGAAACTGCCGTCGATCTTGATCATGTCGAACGGGTAGTTACGCAGATTGCTCAGCGATGAGTAGCCAGTGCCGAATTCATCCATTGCCAGCCGCAGGCCGAGCGATTTCAGCCGATTGAGCACACCCAGAGTGCTCTCATTTTCCTGTAGCAGCGCGGTTTCGGTAATCTCCAGTTCCAGACGGTTTGCGGGCAAGCCACTATCACCGAGCGCGCTGAGTATTACCTGGTAGAGATCGCCAATGCGAAGTTGCAGGGGCGACAGATTGACAGATACGACCAGGTCATCACTCCAGTTTGCCGCCTCGAAGCAGGCCTCGCGCAGCACCCATTCGCCCAGTGGCACGATCAGCCCGGTCTCTTCTGCCAGCGGAATGAATTGTTCGGGTAGCAGCAGACCCCGGCTGGGATGGTGCCAGCGCAGCAACGCTTCAGCACCATTGATACGCATGTCTTCGCTCAGATAACGGGGCTGGTAATACGCTTCGAACTGACCTTCGGCAATCGCTTGGCGCAGCTCGTCTTCCTGACTGCGCCGTTCATGCAGTCGCTTGTCCATCTCAATGCCATAGAAGCACCAGGTGCCACGCCCGTCGGCCTTGGCCTGGTACAAGGCGATGTCGGCGCACCGCAGCAGCTCGCTGGCCTGGCTGGCATCGGTAGGCGCCAAAGCAATTCCGACGCTGGCGCCTATGTGGATCTGCTTGTCCTCATAGCTGAATGGCTCGCTGATGGCACCGACAACGCGGGCACATAGCGCCTCGATGTCTTCGTTGTGTTGTAGGCGGCTCATCACCATGACGAACTCATCGCCGCCCAGGCGGGCGACCAGATCGTCACCTCGGATGCACTGTTTCAGACGGTTGGCGACACCGATAAGAACCTCGTCGCCGGCGCCATGACCGAGGGTGTCATTCACCGGCTTGAAGCGATCCAGATCGATATAGAGAACGGTCAGCCGCGACGCGGTGGTCAGCGAATTGAGTTTGCTCTCGAGGTAATCGCGCAGCCGGTTACGGTTGGGCAAGCCGGTCAAGGCGTCATGCTGAGACAAGTATTGGACACGAGCCTGTGCCTTGGTCTCCTCGGTGACATCGCTGGCAGTGCCACGATATCCCAGAAGTCGGCCGCCATCGTGGATCTCCCGGGCAGACAAGCGGCAATACCGCACGCATCCATCCGCGGCGTGATAGCTGCAACGCAGCGGCACGTTGTGTTTACCGCTCAGCCATTCCTGCAGTGCGGCGTGATCCGTGACCAGCAGGTCGATCAGCGGGCGGCCAATCCAGGTCGCAGGCACATGCCCGGTAATTTCCTCGAAGCGGGCTGACAGGTAGGTAAGCTGGACGTGCTGGTCCGTTTCCCATATCCAGTCGGAAGCAGCTTCCGCCACGTCACGAAAACGCTCTTCGCTGGCCGCCAATGCGGTGCGGCTGATCACCAGACGCCTGTAGCTGGCGTCCATGATGCGCACGGTTTTGAGTGCCTGGCACAACAGCAGCCAGGCCAGCAGGCTGAGCCCGATAGTGACTGCACCGAGCACCGGCAGCGTGATCCACAGCAGATATTCACCGGGTTGCGACACGCTCCAGGTAAAACGCACTGGCGAGCCATCGAGCCTGTTGAGTTCGACCTGTGCACCCTCGATATGCTCGTTGCCGCGGTCTACGCGCAGGCCTTCGACGGCGTAGGCTTCTCCGAGGTCAAGCAGCCACTCGGGGTCCATCAGGTCAACGAAGACCAATACCGAGGCAGGGCCGGGTTGCTCTTCGATATCGCTGCCGCCGGTGGTCATCACTGCAGCAGTCGCCATGGCCGGATGGCCTTCGGCGGTGAGTATGCCAGCGGACGTCTCGTCATCCTCAAGGGCTATCCGCGCATCGATCAGCAGCGTTTTTAGCCCGTTCTTGAGCCATTGCTGCGCATCGACCTGAACAAGTTCACCGCGAATGACTGAGTAGGTGGTTTTCCCGTCCGGATCGATCACGAAAACGGCGTCGTAGCCAAAATCCTGGTACAGCGAAGGCCCCAGGTTTTCCTGTTCGTATGCCCAGTTCAGGTTCACCCGACTGCTCAGATTGGCATAGGCATCACCCCAGAACGCGTTATCCGCCACGTGGCGACTCATGCCGCGTTGGTGCGCTTCAAACGCCTTGCCCGTCAGGAAGCGCTCCCGCACAAGCGCATCACTGTCAATAGTGCTGGCGATTTGGATAACGGCAACCGCAGCCGCCAGAAGCGCGGCCGCCAATAGGCAGGCGATGCCGGGCAGGGTGCGACGAGCGAACGCGCTTTTAGCGTTGGGGTCGAGGTTGTCGGTGTGGGAGCGAGATGCTGACATTCAATCATCCTGTAGGGAGGATGAATGATGGCCTGAATCATGGCTAAAGGCCATCGGCGGCCGCTGATTGCAGCCCTTTATAGACGCGCGGTTCATGGGCGCCAAGCCGAGTGGACGCGGTGCCAAGCCAAGGCTGAGTTCAGCGATCCCGAGCGTCTTGGGCGTCTGCCTCGGCATTACGCTGAGCGATGCGCTGTTTTTGCTCCTCGGTCAGCGGAATCTTGCGGGCCCCTGCGCGCAACATCAGCAAGCCGCCGATGATTGTTCCGATTACGAGAGCCAGTAAAAGCCAGATATACCAAGGCATGTGAGTTCTCCAGTAGCTTGATCGGTATGTACACCACCTTACGCCCGGCTGCAGCGTTAGGCCACCCGAGGCAGAGTGTGGCCTTGTGGGCGTCTGAGCAGCTCCGCCGGTTACCGGTTTTTCTGCGACAATACGCGCCGAATTTTGCCGAGAACGTGCCATGCCCTGCCAGACTCCGATCATCGTTGCGCTCGATTTCCCCTCCCGTGATGCTGCGCTGGCATTGGCCGGGCAACTGGACCCGGCTCTGTGTCGCGTCAAGGTCGGCAAGGAACTGTTCACCCGTTGCGGCCCACCGGTGGTGGAAGCTTTGCAGGCCAAAGGCTTCGAGGTGTTTCTCGACTTGAAATTCCACGACATCCCCAACACCACGGCGATGGCCGTCAAGGCGGCAGCAGAGCTGGGCGTGTGGATGGTCAACGTGCATTGCTCCGGCGGCCTGCGGATGATGACTGCTTGCCGGGAAGCGCTGGATAAGCTGAGCGGGCAGAAGCCGCTGCTGATCGGCGTTACGGTGTTGACCAGCATGGAGCAGGCAGACCTTGCTGACATCGGCCTGGATCTGCCACCGCAGCAGCAAGTATTGCGTCTTGCAGGGCTGGCTGAGAAGGCGGGGCTGGATGGGTTGGTCTGTTCGGCCCAGGAGGCGCAACCATTGAAGGCGCAGTTCGCCGGGTTGCAGCTGGTGACGCCGGGCATTCGTCCCGCCGGCAGCGCAGCGGATGATCAGCGGCGCATTCTCACCCCTGCGCAGGCGATTACAGCAGGTTCGGATTATCTAGTGATCGGCCGTCCGATCGCCCAGGCCGCCGATCCAGCTCAGGCGTTGGCAGCAGTCGTTGCAGAACTGGCGTGATCGACTAGCCGGCCGCCATCGCGGCGACCGGCGATTTAGCGCGCTCAGCTGACCTTTAGCACCAGCTTGCCGAAGTTGCCGCCGGTGAACAGCTTCATCAATGTCTCTGGGAAAGTCTCCAGGCCCTCGACGACATCTTCCTTGCTCTTCAGCTCGCCGCTCTGCATCCAGCCAGCCATGTCTTTCATGGCTTCTGGATAACGTGAGACATAATCCATCACCACCATGCCTTGCATACGTCCGCGGTTGACCAGCAACGACAGGTAGTTGGCCGGGCCTTTGACTGCCTCCTTGTTGTTGTACTGGCTGATAGCACCGCAGATCACGATGCGCGCGCCAACGGCAATGCGCGTCAGCACTGCATCGAGGATATCGCCGCCCACGTTGTCGAAGTAGACATCAACGCCTTTCGGGCATTCGCGCTTCAGGCCTGCTGCCACATCCTCGCTCTTGTAATCGATGGCGGCGTCGAATCCGAGCTCCTCGGTGAGGAAGCGGCACTTGTCGGCGCCACCGGCGATCCCAACTACGCGACAGCCTTTGATTGTGGCGATCTGTCCCGCGACGCTGCCAACTGCTCCGGCTGCACCGGAAATCACCACGGTTTCGCCGGCTTTCGGCTCACCCACAGACAGCAGGCCGAAGTAGGCGGTCATGCCAGTCATGCCTAGTGCAGACAGGTAGCGAGGCAGCGGCGCCTGATTCGGATCAACCTTGTAGAAGCCTTTCGGCTCGCCGAGGAAGTAGTCCTGCACGCCCAGCGCGCCATTGACGTAATCGCCTTCGGTAAACCCAGGATGTTGGGAGGCGATGACCTTTCCCACACCGAGGGCACGCATCACCTCGCCAATGCCGACCGGGGGAATGTAGGACTTAGCATCGTTCATCCAGCCTCGCATGGCTGGGTCAAGCGACAGGTATTCGTTCTTGACCAGTATCTGGTTCTGGCCGAGTTCGCCCAGCGGTTTTTCCGCGTACTCGAAGGTTTCGCGGTTAGGTGCGCCGACCGGGCGCTTGGCCAGCAGGAACTGGCGATTGGTCTTGTCCATGGAAACCTCTTGTGTGTGCAAACCCTTGGTTTAGCCTCCCTGGAGCAGCACTGCAAGCAAGGCGGGCGTGCTGGAATGCATTGGCATCCGCGTGAGTGATATCGCCATCCCCTGCTTAATCGGAGGGAAGGATGGCGGTATAACCATGACCAGCGTTTGGCTTGCAGTCACATTCGGACTCGGCGCCTTCATTAAATCGATCAGGGTATCTAGCATGAGCATGTCTTTTTCCGGTCAGGTTGCATTGGTTACCGGCGGTGCGGCAGGCATTGGCCGCGCGACAGCATTGGCGTTCGCCGAGCAGGGGCTGAAGGTGGTCGTGGCTGATGTGGATGAGCAAGGCGGGGCGGCTTGCGCCGAAGCCATTCGTGAGGCTGGCGGCGAGGCTGTATTCGTGCGCTGTGACGTCACCCGCGACGCGGAGGTCAAGGCGATGGTCGAGCAGGCGGTGGCGACTTATGGTCGCATCGACTACGCCTTCAACAATGCCGGAATCGAAATCGAACAGGGCCGCCTGGCTGAAGGCAGTGAAGCCGAGTTCGACGCAATCATGGGGGTCAACGTCAAAGGCGTCTGGCTGTGCATGAAGCACCAGCTACCGCTAATGCTTGCACAGGGCGGCGGCGCCATCGTCAATACGGCGTCGGTGGCAGGCCTAGGAGCAGCACCGAAGATGAGCATCTATTCGGCGTCCAAGCATGCGGTCATCGGCCTGACCAAGTCGGCAGCGATTGAGTACGCCAAGAAAAAAATCAGGGTGAACGCCGTCTGCCCGGCGGTGATCGATACCGACATGTTTCGTCGTGCTTATGAGGCGGACCCACGCAAGGCAGAGTTTGCCGCTGCCATGCATCCGGTAGGTCGTGTAGGCAAGGTTGAAGAAATTGCCGCTGCAGTGCTCTATCTCTGCAGCGATGGTGCGGCCTTTACCACCGGCCACGCGCTGGCGGTCGACGGTGGTGCCACGGCAATCTGATTCGCTGCGGCGATTCAGGCCGATCCCTTGGGTGCGCTGACGATCAATAGCGTCAGCACACCGGCTACCAACCCCCACAGCGCGGAACCGATGCCGAATAGGGTCAAGCCCGACGCCGTCACCATGAAGGTAATCAGCGCCGCTTCGCGCTCACGCGGTGTTTGCATGGCCTGGGTCAGGCCGCTGCCGATCGAGCCGAGCAGCGCCAATGCTGCGATGGATAACACCAGGGCAGCCGGAAAGGATGCGAAGAGGGCAGCCAGGGTGGCGCCGAAAATTCCGGCGATGCCATAGAAGACGCCGCACCAGACGGCTGCGGTATAGCGCCTTGCCGGGTCCGGATGTGCTTCCGGGCCACTGCAGATGGCCATGGTGATCGCGGCCAGATGGATGCCATGAGAGCCAAAGGGTGCCAGCAGCACTGAGGCGATGCCGGTCACCGAGATCAGTGGCGATGCCGGCACCTGATAGCCCGCAGCGCGAAGCACGGCCAGCCCCGGCATGTTCTGCGAGGCCATGGCGATCACGAATAGCGGAATGCCAATACTGAAGATTTCGGCAAGCGATAGATCCGGTGTAGTCCAGACCGGCGCCGCGACTTTCAGGCTCAGCTCACTGAAGTTCAGCAGACCCATCATTGCCGACAGGCCGCAGCCAATTAGCAGCGCCGAAAGCACCGCATAGCGGGGCTGAAAGCGCTTGGCGAGCAGGTAACTGAAGAACATGCCCAGCACCAGCACTGGCTGAACTTCCACGGCGCGAAAAATCTCGCTGCCGATGTTGAACAACACCCCCGCCAGCAAGGCCGCCGCCAGCGAAGCAGGCACCTTGCGCATCAGCCGCTCGAAGCTGCCGGTAAGCCCGCAGAGCGCGATCAACGCTGAGGCGAAGATGAAGGCACCGATCGCTTCGCCGTACGGAACGCCAGGAAGGCTACTAATCAATAGCGCCGCACCGGGCGTCGACCAAGCGATGACAACCGGCGTCCGGTAGCGCAATGACAGCCCAATGCTGCAAATCGCCATGCCGATCGACAGCGCCCATATCCAGGAAGAGATTTGTCCGCCGCTGAGCCCAGCGGCTTGCCCGGCCTGGAACATAAGCACCAGCGAGCTGGTATAGCCGGTGAGCATGGCAATGAAGCCGGCCACGACGGTTGAGGTCGAGCTGTCCTTGATTAGGCGGTGAGGCGGGGCGGCGGTGGCGGTCATCGTCAGCTTTGGGTCCGGATTCAGGGATGGATACGCAGGGGCGAAATCGCTGACGGACCGGGGCTTGGCCTACTTCAACGCATCGTGCCAGCGATACACGACAGGCTAGGGGGTTGCGCGCTTCGCGTCGCGGTACAGCCAGCAGCGTGATCAGCGTAACAGTGCTCTGACCCTGCTTGGCGCCGTTCGTCTCCCGCGCGGCAGCGGATCGGAATGGTCGTGCGGACACTGGCACCGATGTTGCTATTACTCCTGTGCCTGCTGCGAGGCGTCAAAAAAACCGCAGCTGTTGGAGGAATGATGAGTCAGGGTATTGAATTCAATCGCTTGATGCTGGAAATGCGGGCCATGCAGACCGATGCAATGGCACGCTCCAAGCCCGTGACTGCGGCTCCAGAAGTGGGCGCGGCGAGCTTTTCCGACATGCTCGGCCAAGCCGTCAATAAAGTGAACGAAACCCAGCAGGCGTCCAATCAGTTAGCTACTGCTTTCGAGATGGGCCAGGGTGGCATTGATCTGACCGAAGTCATGATCGCGTCACAGAAAGCCAGTGTTTCCTTTCAGGCCATGACCCAGGTCCGCAACAAGCTGGTCCAGGCGTATCAAGACATCATGCAGATGCCGGTCTAAGGCAGGATTTGAACTATGGCTGACGCGCTAAGCAATGCCCCGGTGCCGGTTGGTTCGGATGCTCCGAAGAAGCCTTTGCTGGGTCTTTCCTTTCTGGAAAACCTATCTGAAATGTCGATGCTGCGGCAGATCGGCCTGCTGGTCGGTTTGGCGGCGAGCGTTGCTATCGGTTTTGCAGTCGTGCTTTGGTCGCAGCAGCCGGACTACCGGCCATTGCTGGGCAGCCTCGCCGGAATGGATGCCAACCAGGTGATGGAAACCTTGGCGGCCGCCGACATTTCCTACACGGTCGAGCCCAATTCCGGCGCCTTGCTGGTCAAGGCCGATGACCTTGCGCGTGCGCGGTTGAAGCTGGCCAGTGCTGGTATCGCTCCGACCGACAGCAATATCGGTTTTGAAATTCTCGACAAAGAGCAAGGCCTCGGCACGAGCCAGTTCATGGAAGCGACCCGCTATCGCCGTGGTCTTGAAGGCGAGCTGGGTCGCACCATTTCCAGTCTGAATAACGTCAAGGGCGCGCGCGTCCACCTGGCCATTCCGAAGAGCTCGGTATTCGTCCGCGACGAGCGTAAGCCGAGCGCATCGGTACTGGTCGAACTCTATCCGGGCCGCAATCTTGAGCCAAGCCAGGTAATGGCGATCATCAATCTGGTCGCGACCAGCGTGCCTGAGCTGACCAAGTCACAGATCACCGTAGTCGACCAGAAGGGCAACCTGCTATCCGATCAGCAGGAGTTGACCGAGCTGAGCATGGCCGGCAAGCAGTTCGACTACAGCCGTCGTATGGAAAGCCTTTACACCCAGCGCGTGCACAACATCCTGCAGCCGGTGCTGGGCAGCGGTCGCTACAAGGCTGAAGTGTCTGCCGATGTGGATTTCAGTGCAGTCGAATCCACGTCCGAGACCTTCAACCCCGATCAGCCCGCGCTGCGCAGCGAGCAGAGCGTCAGCGAGCAGCGTCAGAGCAGCCTCGGCCCGCAAGGTGTGCCTGGGGCCCTCAGCAATCAACCACCGGGACCCGCTGCTGCGCCCGAGAATGCTGTTGCCGGGCAGGCAGGCGCGGCGGGTGCTATCGCTTCGGGCCAGCCGTTGCTGGATGCCAATGGTCAGCAAGTCATGGACCCCGCGACCGGTCAACCGATGTTGGCGCCGTATCCGGCAGACAAGCGTGAGCAGGCGACCCGCAACTATGAGTTGGATCGGTCGATCAGCTACACCAAGCAGCAACAGGGACGCCTGCGTCGGCTGTCAGTTGCCGTGGTGCTCGATGACCAGATGACCATTGCCGCTGACGGCACCACCACTCGGGTACCGCGCACCGCCGAAGAACTGGCGCGCTTCACCCGGCTGGTACAGGACGCGGTCGGTTTTGATGCAAGCCGTGGTGACAGCGTCAGTGTGATCAATGCGCCATTCGCCGCTGACTCGCTCGACGAGACCTTTATTGAAAGTCCGTTCTACTCGCAGCCGTGGTTCTGGGACATCGTCAAGCAGGTGCTCGGTGTCCTGTTCATCCTGGTACTGGTGTTCGGCGTGCTGCGGCCCGTGCTGAACAACCTGACCAACGCCGGCAAGAGCAAGGAGCTGCAAACAGTGGGCGGTGATGCCGAGCTCGGTGACATGGAAGGCATCGACGGGGCGCTGTCCAATGATCGAGTCAGTTTGAGCGGGCCGCAGAGCATCATGCTGCCAAGCCCGACCGAGGGATACGATGCGCAATTGAATGCCATCAAGAATCTGGTAGCAGAAGATCCGGGCCGGGTGGCTCAGGTCGTCAAAGAGTGGATCAACGCAGATGAGTGATGCTCGAGTTCCGGTCAAGCTGAACAAAATCGACAAGGCGGCGGTCTTGCTGCTTTCGCTGGGCGAGGCCGACGCGGCGCAGGTGCTGCGTCATCTCGGCCCGAAGGAAGTCCAGAAGGTCGGCACGGCAATGGCGCAATTGCGCAACGTGCAGAAGAACCAGATCGAACAGGTGATGGGGGAGTTTGTCGAGATCGTCGGCGACCAGACCAGCCTTGGAGTGGGTTCGGACGGCTATATCCGCAAGATGCTCACGCAGGCCCTCGGTGAGGACAAGGCGGGTGGCCTGATCGACCGCATCCTGCTCGGTGGTAATACCAGCGGCCTGGACAGCTTGAAGTGGATGGAGCCGCGTGCCGTTGCCGATGTGATCCGCTACGAACACCCGCAGATCCAGGCGATTGTGGTGGCCTATCTGGACCCCGATCAGGCTGGCGAGGTGCTCTCTCACTTCGACCACAAGGTGCGGCTGGACATCGTCCTGCGCGTATCGTCGCTCAACACGGTGCAGCCCGCCGCGCTGAAGGAGCTGAACCTGATCCTTGAGAAACAGTTCTCCGGCAACGCCAATACCACGCGGGCAACGCTGGGGGGCGTCAAGCGCGCCGCGGACATCATGAACTACCTCGACAGCTCCGTTGAAGGTCAGCTGATGGACGCCATCCGGGATGTCGACGAAGATCTGTCGTCGCAGATTGAGGACCTGATGTTCGTGTTCGACAATCTTGCCGATGTCGACGACCGGGGCATTCAAGTGCTGCTGCGCGAAGTATCCTCCGATGTGCTGGTTCTGGCGCTCAAGGGCGCCGATGAAGCGATCAAGGAGAAGGTCTTCAAGAACATGTCCAAGCGCGCCGGCGAATTGCTGCGTGACGATCTGGAAGCCAAAGGGCCGGTGCGCATCAGCGAAGTCGAAGGCGCCCAGAAGGAAATTCTCACTATCGCTCGCCGCATGGCCGAAGCCGGAGAAATCGTGCTCGGTGGCAAAGGCGGCGAGGAAATGGTCTAGCAAGGCACTGAAACTGAATGTCCAAGGAAAACCCCAGCGATGTGATCCGCGCGAAAGACGTCAACGTTTTCGATCGCTGGGCCTTACCGAGCTTCGACCCTCTGGGTGCGGCACCGGAAGACCCAGAGATTGGCGAGGAGCCGGTTGAAGACGAGGACTTGTCACGCAGCGAAGACGTGCCGATCGCGGAAGTCAAACCTCTGACGCTCGACGAGCTCGAGGCCATTCGTCAGGAGGCTTACAACGAAGGTTTCAGTACGGGCGAAAAGGATGGCTTTCACGCCGGTCAGCTCAAGGCCAGGCAAGAAGCCGAGGCGGCGCTGAACCCCAAGCTGGAGAGCTTGGAAAAGCTGATGACGCAGCTGCTCGAACCCATCGCCGATCAGGATCGAAACCTCGAACACGCGATGGTCACACTGGTCAGCCAACTGGCGCGCGAAGTCATTCAGCGCGACCTGCTGATCGACTCCAGCCAGATCCGCCAGGTGCTGCGCGAAGCGCTCAAGCTGTTGCCCATGGGGGCCAGCAACGTGCGCATCTACATCAACCCGCAGGATTTCGACTTGGTCAAAGCGCTGCGCGAGCGCCACGAAGAGACCTGGCGCATTGTCGAAGACAGTGATCTGCTGCCGGGCGGTTGCCGGATCGAGACTGAACAGAGCCGTATCGACGCGAGTGTCGAAACGCGCCTGGGCCAGGCGATCAGTCAGCTATTCGAACAGCAGCGGGAAAACGCCACCAGCCCGCCCGAGGCTGACCTGCATCTTGATCTCGGATCGGGCGCGGGGCCAGCCGATGCGCCTTGAACGAACCAGCTTCGCCAAGCGTTTCGAAACCTACGGCGAGGCGATCAAGCTTCCCAGCCAACCGATCCTCGAGGGTCGGTTGTTGCGTATGGTCGGGCTGACGCTGGAAGCCGAAGGCCTGCGTGCTGCGGTCGGCAGCCGCTGCCTGGTGATCAACGAAGACAGCTACCATCCGACCCAGGTCGAAGCTGAGGTGATGGGGTTTTCCGGTGGCAAGCTTTACCTGATGCCGGTCGGCAGCCTAGCGGGCATCGCCCCCGGCGCGCGCGTGGTGCCCTTGGCCAATACCGGGCGTCTACCCATGGGGACCTCGATGCTGGGGCGCGTGCTGGACGGTGCTGGCCGTGCACTGGACGGCAAGGGCGGAATGAAAGCCGAGGACTGGGTCCCCATGGACGGCCCGGTGATCAACCCACTCAAGCGCCACCCCATCAGCGAGCCGCTGGATGTCGGTATCCGCAGCATCAACGGCTTGCTGACCGTCGGCCGCGGGCAGCGTCTGGGGCTGTTCGCCGGCACCGGCGTGGGTAAGTCGGTCCTGCTCGGCATGATGACGCGCTTCACCGAGGCCGACATCATCGTCGTCGGGCTCATCGGCGAACGGGGCCGGGAAGTAAAAGAGTTCATTGAGAACATTCTCACCGAAGAAAGCATCAAGCGTTCGGTTGTCGTCGCCTCGCCGGCGGATGACGCGCCCTTGATGCGCTTGCGAGCCGCCATGTACTGCACGCGCATCGCCGAGTATTTCCGCGACAAGGGCAAGAACGTCCTGCTGCTGATGGACTCGCTGACCCGCTTCGCCCAGGCACAGCGCGAGATCGCCCTGGCCATTGGCGAGCCGCCTGCGACAAAGGGTTATCCACCATCGGTGTTCGCCAAGCTTCCCAGCCTGGTGGAGCGCGCCGGCAATGCGGAAGAGGGCGGCGGCTCGATTACGGCGTTCTACACTGTCTTGTCCGAGGGCGACGATCAGCAGGACCCGATCGCCGACGCCGCGCGAGGGGTGTTGGACGGCCATTTTGTGTTGTCTCGCCGGTTGGCGGAGGAGGGGCATTACCCCGCCATCGACATCGAGGCCTCAATCAGCCGGGTCATGCCGCAGGTGGTCAGCGCTGAACATATGCGCAATGCCCAGCGCTTCAAACAGCTCTGGTCGCGTTTTCAGCAGAGCCGCGATCTGATCAGCGTCGGCGCGTACGTGCCGGGAGGCGATCCGGAAACCGACCTCGCCATCGCCCGACAGGCGGAGATGGTTCGCTACCTTCGGCAGGGTTTGGACGAAGCCGAGCATTTGGCCCAGAGCGAAGCGCTGCTGGCCAACGTATTCAATCCCAAGGCCGCAGGCTAATCCTTGCCAGCCAGCCGAGCGGCGCGCCTGGCGCCGGTGATCGATATGGCCGAGCGTGCCGAGCGAGAGGCCGCTAAGCTATTTGGCCAGGGCCAGACGCAAGTTGCCCAGGCCGAAGCCAAGCTGGGCGAGTTACGGCAATACTTCGCCGATTACCAGCAGCAGTGGATGGCTCAAGGCAGCCAGGGCGTGTCCGGCCAATGGCTGATGAACTACCAACGTTTTCTCTCCCAACTCGAATCCGCCATCGGGCAGCAGCAGCGCAGCCTGGATTGGCATCGCAACAACCTCGACAAGCTGCGCGAACAATGGCAGCAGCGACGAGCGCGGCTCGACGGACTGCGCAGGCTGGTCGAGCGTTATCTGCAAGAGGCAAGGATCGCGGCGGACAAGCGAGAGCAAAAACTGCTGGACGAATTTTCCCAGCGACTCTCGAGTCGCCCTAAACAGGATTGAGGCTTGCTGCGCTGGGCTTAGGGTGCTAAATCTTCATCAGCTTCTTTACATTAGCGCGGTTGGAATTGAAGCTGCAGGCCCTTTACGTGGCGCCACGCTGCGCGCCGGCACCAACCCAGCAATAACGACAGCCGTGGCGAAAGGCCACGACCTCGTTCGGATCAGGAGTGCTAGATGACCATCAGTTCACAGCTATCGGCAGATGGACAGGAGCTGACCATAACGATTCGAGGGCGCTTCGATTTCAACACGCACCAGGCTTTTCGCGATGCCTATCAATGTGCTGGGAGTTCGCCCCGACGCTATGTGGTCGACCTCAACGGAGCGACCTATCTCGACAGTTCTGCGCTTGGGATGTTGTTACTGTTGCGCGATCATGCGGGCAGCGATAAGGCCGATATTCGCCTGATCAATTGCAACCCTGATGTCCGCAAAGTCCTCTCGGTTTCCAACTTCGAACAACTGTTCGCGATCGCCTGATGCCTCGTCGGCTCTCCATACTCATTGCCGAGGATGGTGCGGCTGATCGCATGCTGTTGGCGGCTATCGTCCGCCGCCAGGGCCATCACGTGGTGACCGCCGCCAATGGCGCCGAAGCGGTGGAGCTGTTCGAGCGCGAGCGCCCACAGCTGGTATTGATGGATGCATTGATGCCGGTGATGGACGGCTTCGAAGCGGCACAACAGATCAAGCAATTGGCTGGCAATGAGCTGGTGCCAATCATTTTTCTTACCTCGCTGACCGAAAACGAAGCGCTGGTTCGCTGCCTCGAGGCGGGCGGCGATGACTTTATCGCCAAGCCCTACAACCCGATCATTCTGGAGGCGAAGATCCAGGCCATGCATCGCTTGCGCCGACTGCAAGCGACGGTGCTGGAGCAGCGTGATCTGATCGGCCGCCGCAATCAGCAATTGCTCGACGAGCAGCGCGCGGCCAAGGCCATTTTCGACAAGGTCGCTCACGCCGGCTGTCTTAACGCGCCCAACATCCGTTATCGACAATCCCCTCGGGCGCTGTTCAATGGCGACCTGCTGCTCGCTGCCCAAGCGCCGGCCGGTAGGATGTTCGTGCTACTTGGCGACTTCACCGGCCATGGTTTGCCGGCCGCGATCGGCGCCATGCCGCTGGCGGAAACTTTTTACGGAATGACCGCCAAGGGCTACTCAAGTAATCAGATCCTTCGCGATATCAACGCCAAGCTAAAGCTGATCCTGCCGGTCGAGATGTTCTGCTGCGCCACTTTTCTCGACATCAACCTCGAGCAAGGAATCTTGCGGGTGTGGAACGGTGGCTTGCCAGACGGTTATCTGATCAAGGCCGTGGACGGCGCACGGTTGCCCTTGCGGTCCAGGCATTTGCCGCTAGGGGTACGAGAGGCGACGTCATTCGATGACACCTTCGAGACCCTGCCTTTGGCGCTGGGTGATCGCCTGCTGTTGCTGTCGGACGGGTTGCTGGAGAGTTGCAACGCCGATGATCAGCTGTTCGGCGAGCAACGGCTGCTAGCCGTGTTGGAGTCCAACTCCGACCCCGCGACGCTGTTCGACGACATTCAGGATGCGCTGCATGCTTTCCATGGTCAAATACTTGACGACCTGAGCTTGGTTGAAGTGAGCATGATCGCTGAGCCGGGGGCGGTTGCGCCTCATCCGCTCCATGTTTACCCACTCGGAAGCCGAGAGCTGCGCCCGAGAGATTGGTCGACTTGCTTCGAACTACGACCCGGCAGCCTGCGCTCGGCTGACCCTTTGCCGATGGCGATGCAGCTTTTGCTGCAGATTTCGCCACTGCGGTACCGTGTCGGCACCATTTTTACGGTGTTGACTGAGCTTTATGCCAACGCCGTGGAGCATGGGGTATTGTTGCTCGACTCGTCCATCAAGGCTGACGCGGAAGGCTTTGCCAGCTATTACCAGGAACGCCAGCGGCGGTTGGACGCGCTTAGCGAAGGCTTCGTGTCTATCGAGTTTACCGTCAAGTCTGAAGGGGCCAAGGGCTACCTGCGCATCGCTGTTCGCGACAGCGGACCGGGCTTCGATGTGCAGCGGGCATTGAACCAGCAGTACTGCAGCGAATACCTGGGAGGGCGAGGGCTACGCATGATTCGCCAGTTAAGCGAGCGATTTTATTGGCAGCCCGATGGCAAGGTGCTCAACGTGGAGTTTCACTGGTCCGGTCATGCATAATCCGCCGTTTACCGCCAGGAGCATCTCCGTGGCCGAACATCTCGACACCAGCGTGCTGGTAACCCTTCAGGAAGTGATGGAGGCGGAGTACCCGGTGCTGCTGGACACCTTTCTCGTCGATTCCGAAGAGCGACTGCGGCTGTTGCAGGCGGCCTGTCGGAGCGGCGAGGCAGAGAGCCTGCGTCAGGCTGCGCACAGTTTCAAAGGTAGCTGCAGCAACATGGGCGCCGTGCTGCTGGCAGAACTTTGTCGAGAGATGGAGGAGTCCGCCAGGCGCGACCAACTGGATGAGGCGCCGGGCCTGATTGAGCGCATCGAACGGGAATTTGCCATTGTGCGCATTCTATATCGCGCCGAACGCCAGCGTTGGGGAGGACCTGGCTGACAGGAACCTTTTCTCCGCAGTCCCGCAGGGGGCGCGACGCTGCCGCTGAACCTTCATTCGCTACCGAGTGGCCCGGAGTTTGCTTGAGCATGAGTACGTCTCCATCCTCAGCGGAAAGATCCATGGCCGTTTCCCCCGATCTGTTGCTCAATATCAAGGCCCCGACCGCCGCCGCCAAGGCAGCGAACGCATCCCCCAAGCCTGCCCAACAATCCAGTCGTGACGAGGCCTCCAGCTTCGCTAACGTCTACGCGAAAGAGCGCCAGGGTAAGCCTGCCGAGGCGCAAAACGCGGCGGCGAAGCCGGCCCGGGACAAGCCGACTGACGAGGAGCCGAGTCAGGAAACCGACAAGGCAAGCGGCACCGAAAAGCCGGCAACGGCCGAAACCGGCAATGACTTGCCTGCCAGCCTCGAGACGGTCGATGACAGCGTGCCGAACCCCGAGGCCGAGCTTGATCCGCTGTTGCTGTTCGGCATGGGCGGGCAGGGTACGGTCAGCGAGGCGTCGCCCGTCGACGAACTGCCGCTGCCAGACAGCGAGTTACTGGTTGGCCTGGCACAACCGGTTGTCGCTGCCGAGAGTCTCGAGGCAGAAGGCGAGACGGTACTGGCAGGGCAACGTACGCTGGAACTTCAGTCGGCGAACCAGAAAAGCCCTGTCACGACTTCCGTCTTGGTTGAGGAAGGCACGAGCGATGCGCAAGAAACCCTCCCCGCGGGTCTGCTTGAAGGCGAGGCCCTGGCCGACGAGAGCGACGATCGCTCGCTGGAGGAAGGTTTCGGTGAACTGCTCGAGAAGTTGGACGCGTCGAAGGATAGTCGCCCAAGCGCCAGCGGAGAGGCGGCACTCAACCGGCTCAACCCATTGACTCAGGCGCTTGCTCAGCAGAATCAGACCCAGCAGCTGCAGCGGCCTACGATGGTGCCAGGACAACCTGTGCAGATGCAGCAGACCGGCTGGAGCGAAGCCGTGGTCGATCGGGTGATGTGGTTGTCCAGCCAGAACCTAAAGTCGGCCGAAATTCAGCTTGATCCGGCCGAGCTGGGCCGCATGGAGGTTCGTATCGACATGACCAAGGATCAAACCCAGGTGACCTTCCTCAGCCCGCATGCAGCCGTACGCGATGCGCTGGAAGGGCAGATGCAACGGCTGCGCGATATGTTCGCTCAGCAGGGGATGACGATGGACGTGAACGTCTCTGATCAGTCCCGAGGTTGGCGTGGTGACGGCGGCGGCGAGTCGCGTGATCGTGGCGCCGCCGGTGTATCGACTGCAGGGGATGATGAGGTCGTTCAGGGCAGCATGGAGATCAGCTCCGCGCGTACCGGTGGCGATCGCGGCTTGGTGGATTACTACGCGTGACCGTAACGTGCTGACAGGAACCGGGCTTTGCGCCCGGTTTTTTTTGCTCACGGCAACCTGAGTCTCCGACTATTCGTCTACAAAAGACGGACGCGCCATGGCAATCGTTTACGCTGCCTGTTCGCTAGCCGATACTTTGGCACAGCAGTTGCTCGCTTCCTTAATGAGGCGAGTGAAAACACTTGTAATGACGGATATTTGGCATGGCAAAGAAACAAGGACCTCCGGACGTTCCGAGTCCTGCGGCTGCGACCGAAGGAAAGGGCAAACTCAAGCTGATCATTCTGATTGTCTTAGGATTGCTGTTGGCCGTCGGGGTGTCGGTGGGCGCCACCTTGTACTTCATGTCTCAAGGCGAGGCAGATAAGCCGGCGGACGATGCTGCCAGCGAGGATGCTGTGCCCCAGCGCCAAGCGGCAATCTACGAAGTGCTGGCACCGGCTTTCATTGTCAACTTCACCAATGCCGGTGGGCGCCAGCGCTACATGCAAGTCAGCGTTGCGCTGATGTCGCGTGATCAGGCCGCGCTCGATGGATTAAAGGAACACATGCCGTTGTTACGCAATCAACTGGTCATGTTGTTCTCCAGTCAGGACTTTGCCAGCCTGGCGACGCCTGTCGGCCAGGAGATGCTGCGGCAGCAGGCGACCGCCAGCGTTCAGGAGCTGGCGCAGAAGGAAATCGGCAAGCTCGCGATCGAGCAAGTCCTGTTCACCAACTTCGTATTGCAATAGGGGTCGTTTCAGATGGCTGTTCAAGACCTGCTCTCGCAAGACGAGATCGACGCGCTCCTGCACGGAGTCGATGACGGTCTGGTCGATACCGAAAGCGATTCCGAACCGGGCAGCATCAAGAGTTACGACCTGACCAGCCAGGACCGGATCGTCCGTGGGCGCATGCCTACCCTGGAAATGATCAACGAACGTTTTGCCCGCTACACACGCATCAGCATGTTCAACCTGCTGCGCCGTTCGGCAGACGTATCAGTAGGCGGTGTACAGGTGATGAAGTTTGGCGAGTACATTCACTCGCTGTATGTGCCGACCAGCCTCAATCTGGTGAAGATCAAGCCGCTGCGCGGAACGTCACTGTTCATCCTCGACGCCAAACTGGTGTTCAAGCTGGTGGATAACTTCTTTGGCGGTGACGGGCGCCATGCAAAGATCGAGGGCCGCGAATTCACGCCCACCGAGCTGCGTGTGGTGCGCATGGTGCTGGACCAGGCATTCGTCGATCTGAAGGAAGCCTGGCACGCGGTACTCGACGTCAATTTCGAATACGTGCATTCGGAAGTGAATCCGGCGTTGGCCAACATCGTCAGCCCTAGCGAAGTGGTGGTCGTGTCGACGTTCCATATCGAGCTCGAGAGTGGCGGTGGCGACCTTCACATCACCATGCCGTATTCGATGATCGAGCCGATCCGCGAAATGCTCGATGCCGGTTTCCAGTCCGATGTAAGCGATCAGGACGAGCGCTGGGTAAACGCGCTGCGCGAGGACGTGCTCGATGTGAACGTGCCGCTCAGTGCGACGGTGGTGCGGCGTCAGCTCAAGCTGCGCGAGATTCTCAATATGCAGCCGGGCGATGTGATCCCGGTGGAAATGCCGGAAGACATGATCATGCGCGCCAATGGCATGCCGGCTTTCAAGGTCAAGCTGGGTGCGCACAAGGGCAACCTGGCACTGCAAGTGCTCGAATCCGTATTGCGACCACGTTGATTCAGTCTTTATTCAATTACCCGCCGGTCGAGGATTAGCGATGGCAGACGAACACGAAAACACTTCCCCCGAGGAGCAGGCGCTGGCCGATGAGTGGGCTTCGGCACTGGCCGAAGCCGGTGACGCCAATCAGGATGATATCGATGCCATGCTGAACCAGGGCCCGGCGGCAGCGCCGGCGCCGCCTCGTGCGCCGCTGGAAGAGTTCGGCAGCAGCCCTAAGAGCGCACCGATTCAGGCCGGACTCGAAGGGCCGAACCTGGACGTCATTCTGGATATCCCGGTGTCGATCTCGATGGAGGTCGGCAGTACCGAAATCAGCATTCGCAACCTGTTGCAGCTCAACCAGGGTTCGGTGGTCGAGCTCGACCGCCTGGCTGGCGAGCCGCTGGATGTGCTGGTCAACGGCACGCTGATTGCGCACGGCGAAGTGGTGGTGGTGAACGAAAAGTTTGGCATTCGTCTGACTGACGTGATCAGTCCGAGCGAACGCATCAAGAAGTTGCGCTGACATGCGGTTCCTGGCGCTCCCCTCGCTGTTACTGGCTTTGCCAGCGGTGGCCGCTGAGCCCGCAGCAAGCATGAGCAGCACTGGCATGGGCACACAAATGACCAAGTTGCTGCTTGGGCTGCTGCTGGTGATCGGCCTGATCTTTCTGCTTGCCTGGTTACTGCGCCGGATGCAGCAACTGAACCCGCGCAGCAACCAGGCGATCAAGCTGATTTCCAGCCACGCGCTGGGCCCTCGCGAGCGGCTAGTGCTGGTTCAGGTCGGCAGTGAACAAGTGCTGCTCGGCCTGAGCGCCGGTCGGATCACCCCACTGCACGTGCTTGAGGAACCGGTACACCTGCCGGATGCCGAGCCCGCCAACCCGGAGTTTGCCCAGCGCCTGATGGAGCTGCTCGGGCGGGACCATAAGGACAAGCCCTGATGCTTCGATTGTTGTTGGCGGCCCTGTTGATTCTGGCCGCCCCGTTCGCCGTGGGCCAGGATGCGGGTGGTTTGATCGCGCAGGGCGACAATCCTCTGTCGATACCGGCCATTACCCTAAGCACGGATGCCCAAGGACAGCAGGAATATTCGGTCAGCCTGCAGATTCTGCTGATCATGACAGCGCTGAGTTTCATCCCTGCGTTCGTCATGCTGATGACCAGTTTCACCCGCATCATCATTGTCTTTTCGATCTTGCGTCAGGCGCTGGGCCTGCAGCAGACGCCATCGAACCAGATCCTGGTGGGCCTCACCATTTTTCTGACGTTGTTCATCATGGCGCCGGTGTTCGAGCGCATTAACAACGAGGCGGTGCAGCCCTATCTAAACCAGCAGCTGTCGGCGCCAGAGGCGATTTCACGGGCCGAGGTGCCGTTGAAGAACTTCATGCTCGCGCAGACCCGCGAAAGCGATCTGGAGCTGTTCGTGCGGCTGTCGCGCCGGACCGATATCCAGACCCCGGACGCGGCGCCGCTGACCATCCTGGTTCCGGCATTCGTGACCTCCGAACTGAAAACCGCGTTCCAGATCGGCTTCATGATCTTTATCCCGTTCCTGATCATCGACATGGTGGTCGCCAGCGTGCTGATGGCGATGGGCATGATGATGCTCTCGCCGCTGATCATCTCGCTGCCGTTCAAGATCATGCTGTTCGTGCTGGTCGATGGCTGGGGTTTGATCATCGGTACGCTGGCCAGCAGTTTCGGCACGCTCTAGGGCCTATACGGAGACACGCATGACACCCGAAGTCGCGGTTGACCTGTTTCGTGAGGCCCTCTGGATGACCGCCATGATCGTTGGCGTGCTGGTCGTGCCCAGTCTGCTGGTCGGCCTCGTGGTGGCGATGTTTCAGGCGGCCACCCAGATCAACGAACAAACCCTGAGTTTTCTGCCGCGCCTGTTGGTCATGCTGTTGACGCTGATCTGGGCCGGGCCTTGGCTGGTTCGAGAGCTGATGGAGTACACCCAGGGTCTGGTCCAGAACATTCCGCTGATCATCGGTTGACCCTGATGATCGATACTTCGCGCAAGGTGCGCGCCCGTGCTTGAACTCAGCGACGCGCAGATCGGCGCCTGGGTCGGGCAGTTTCTGCTGCCGTTGTTTCGCATTGCGGCACTGCTGATGAGCATGCCGATCATCGGTACCCAGCTGGTGCCGATGCGGGTTCGGCTCTATCTGGCGGTCGCGATTGCGGTCGTCCTCGTGCCTGGGCTGCCAGCAGTGCCGATGGTGGACGCGTTGAGCGGGCAGGCGCTGGTGTTGATTGCAGAGCAGATCCTGATCGGGGTCATGCTGGGCTTTGTGCTTCAGCTGTTCTTTCAGGTGTTCATCGTTTCCGGACAGCTGCTTGCCATGCAAATGGGTCTGGGCTTTGCTTCGATGATCGATCCGGCTAATGGTGTTTCGGTGCCGGTGATCGGCCAGTTCTTCAATATGCTGGTGATTCTGCTGTTCTTCGCGATGAATGGGCACCTGGTGGTGCTGGAAATCCTCAATGAAAGCTTCACGACGTTGCCGATCGGCGGCTGGCTGGTTGGCACCAACCATTTCTGGGAAGTGGCCGGCAAGCTTGGCTGGGTGCTCGGCGCCGGCCTGTTGTTGGTACTGCCAGCAATCACGGCACTGCTTGTGGTCAACCTGGCGTTCGGCCTGATGACCCGCGCTGCACCGCAGCTGAACATTTTTTCGATTGGTTTTCCGCTGACGCTGGTGCTCGGCTTGATCATCGTCTGGATCGGCATGGCCGACATTCTTGCCCAATACCAGACCTTCGTCAGTGAAGCCTTGGCGATGCTGCGCGAACTGATCGGTCTACGCTGATGCTGATTCGTTCCTTAATGCTGCCGGAGGCCGTGCATGGCTGAGAGCGAAAGCGGTGCTGATAAAAGCGAGGAACCCACGGAGAAACGCATCCGTGAGTCCCGTGAAAAAGGCCAGCTGGCCCGCTCTCGTGAATTGAACACCGTAGCGGTGACGTTGGGTGGCATTGGCGGTTTATTGGCGTCTGGTGGCAGCCTGGTCGGCAGCCTGATGGCCATCATGCAGGGCAGCTTCGAACTCAGCCGCGAAACCCTGCTGGACGAAGGCTCCATGGTGAGGCTGTTGATGGGCAGCGGCATGATTGCGCTGGAAGCCATCATGCCGCTGCTGATCGTGCTGCTGCTCGTCTCGATCATTGGCCCGATTTCGCTGGGTGGCTGGCTTTTCTCAGCCAAGGCGATGGCGCCCAAGTTCAGCCGTATGAACCCCGGGCCGGGCCTCAAACGGATGTTCTCGACCAAAGCGCTGGTCGAGCTGCTAAAGGCGCTAGGTAAATTTGTCGTGGTGCTGATGGTGGCGCTTGCCGTACTCAGTGCCTATCAGGACGATCTGCTGTCGATCGCCAAACAGCCATTGGATCTGGCCATCATGCACAGTGTCGAGGTGGTGGGATGGTGTGCACTGTGGATGGCCTGCGGGCTGATTCTGATTGCCGCGGTGGATGTCCCTTTCCAGCTTTGGGACAACAAGCAGAAGCTGATGATGACCAAGCAGGAAGTGCGCGACGAGTACAAAGACAGCGAGGGTAAGCCCGAGGTCAAATCTCGAATTCGGCAGCTGCAACGTGATGCCGCCCAACGCAGGATGATGCAGGCCGTCCCTGACGCCGATGTGGTCATCACCAACCCGACCCACTTTGCCGTAGCGCTGAAATACGACGGCAGCAAAGGCGGGGCGCCGATGCTGGTGGCCAAGGGTGGGGACTTCGTCGCTTTGAAGATCCGCGAAATTGCCAACGAGCATAAGGTGACGGTGCTCGAATCCCCTGCTCTGGCCCGAGCGGTGTACTACTCAACCGAACTCGATCGGGAAATTCCAGCGGGGCTGTACCTCGCTGTGGCCCAGGTACTGGCGTACGTGTATCAGCTACGCCAGTACCGCTCCGGCAAGGGCAAGCGGCCAGACCCGTTGAGCAGCTTGCCGATTCCGCCAGACTTGCGCCGCGATGAATGATCGAGTGGAAACACGCTCGGCGTGAAGCGCGAACCTGGCGCCTTGCAGAGTGAATAAAAGCAGGGGTGAGTTCGCCAGAGGCAGATTGATTGGCCCGCCAGGCCAGGTTCTTTCTTCCTCTTTGGCCGAAGCCCACCCTGTATCCGCATTCGCGAAAACGCACCCACGGACAGGACCCGGTAGGGTGGGCTTCAGCCCACCTGCCTTATGGCTTAAGGCGCCAGTGGCGTTATTCGATCACGCCACAGGCGACCCGAGCACCGCCACCGCCGAGCGGTTTGGGCTCGTCGGAATAGTTGTCACCACCTTCGTGAACCATCAGTGCGTGGCCTTTGAGATCGCCAAGGCTTTTCAGGCGGGGCGCCAGGACTGGCTGGTTGGCCTTGCCTTCGGCGTCAACTATCAGGACCGGCAGATCACCCATATGGCCTTCGCCCCAAGGTTCGCCGTGTTTGCCAGCATTCTTCGGATCCCAGTGGCCGCCGGCTGCAACGGCTGCGGCCTGCTTGCCGTCTTTCTCCGCGGGCTGGCAGCTGCCATTGGCGTGGACGTGGAAGCCATGCGCGCCGGCGTTCATACCTGACAGATTCGGACGTAATACAAGACCCTGATCGGTGGTTTCGATCTTCACGGTGCCGACAGAGCTGGCAACGCCTTGATCGTTGACCTTGTTCATTTCGACTGAAAGGGTTTCGGCCTGTACGCCAACCGCGGCGCAGCTAGCCATTGCGGCGATTAACCACTGTTTCATAGCACGCTCCTGTTTGACTGAAGGAGGGCAGCGTCACGCCACCCGTCGACTGTCTGACTGCCTCAGCCCAGGCGCGTTCGATTGGCCCGTCATGGGCTGGTGGGGCCGTATCGATGCGGGATCAAAAATTGGACTCCTTCTTGCTATAGCTCGAACAGGATGCGTTTTCGCGTCAATTCTTTGTTCTTGTCTGACGGGGTCTACGTGGATCGCACGCAACTCATCAATTTCGGCAATGGCCTAGCGGGCGCAGGGCGGGGCAACCTAGGTGTGCCGCTGCTGTTGCTGGTGATGATGGGCATGATGATGTTGTCGGTGCCGCCGTTCCTCCTGGATCTGCTGTTCACCTTCAACATCGCCTTGTCGATCGTCGTGCTGCTGGTCAGCGTCTATGCATTGCGGCCGTTGGATTTCGCCGTGTTCCCGACGATTCTGCTGGTCGCCACGCTGATGCGCCTCGCGCTCAACGTGGCGTCGACGCGAGTGGTGCTGATCAACGGCCATGAGGGCGGATCGGCGGCGGGCCATGTGATCGAGGCCTTCGGTAACGTAGTAATCGGCGGCAACTACGTCGTCGGTATCGTCGTCTTCGCGATCCTGATGATCATCAACTTCGTCGTGGTCACCAAGGGTGCCGGGCGAATCTCCGAAGTTAGCGCGCGCTTCACCCTTGATGCCATGCCAGGCAAGCAAATGGCCATCGACGCTGACCTCAACGCCGGTTTGATTGATCAAACCGAAGCGAAGTTGCGCCGGGTCGAAGTCGCCTCCGAGGCGGATTTCTACGGCTCGATGGACGGTGCGAGCAAGTTTGTGCGTGGTGATGCCATCGCCGGACTGCTGATCCTGTTCATCAACCTGATCGGCGGTGTCGGCATTGGCATGGTGCAGCACGGCATGAGTTTCAGCGACGCAGGCCAGGTATATGCGCTTCTGACCATTGGCGACGGCCTTGTGGCGCAAATACCGTCGCTGTTGCTGTCGACCGCTGCAGCCATCATGGTGACCCGTGTCACCAGCTCCGAAGACATGGGGCAGCAGATCAACCGGCAGATGTTCGCATCGCCGAAAGCACTGGCGGTTTCGGCAGGCATCATGATCGCCATGGGTTTGGTGCCTGGCATGCCGCACATGTCCTTTCTTGGTCTCGGTGGAGCTGCAGCCGGCGCCGCTTACTGGATATGGCACCGCCAGAGGCAGGTCAAACAACTGGCCGAACAGGACGTGCAGAAGCAGCAGGAAATGCTCCCTGCCCAGCGCACCGCCGAGACTAAAGAGCTGGGCTGGGATGATGTAACAGCGGTGGACATGGTTGGTCTGGAGGTCGGTTACCGGCTCATTCCGCTGGTCGACCGCAACCAGGGTGGACAGCTGCTGGCTCGAATCAAGGGTGTGCGCAAGAAGCTGTCCCAGGACCTCGGATTTTTAATGCCGTCGGTGCATATTCGCGACAATCTTGACTTGCTGCCCAACGCCTATCGCTTGACGCTGATGGGTGTAAGCCTGGCGGAAGCAGAGGTGTACCCGGATCGTGAGTTGGCGATCAATCCGGGTCAGGTGTTCGGCCCGCTCAACGGCATCGCCGCCAAGGATCCGGCCTTCGGCCTAGAAGCGGTGTGGATCGAGGCCAGCCAGCGCGATCAGGCGCAATCGCTCGGCTACACGGTGGTGGACGCCAGCACCGTGGTGGCGACCCACCTCAACCAGATACTGCACAAGCATGCCCATGAACTGCTCGGCCACGAGGAAGTCCAGCAACTGCTGCAGTTGCTGGCCAAGAGCTCACCCAAGCTTGCCGAGGAGCTGGTGCCTGGGATGATCTCGCTGTCTACGTTGCTCAAAGTGCTGCAGGCGCTGCTGCAGGAGCAGGTGCCGGTGCGTGACATCCGAACCATCGCCGAGGCCATCGCCAACGTTGCCGCCAAGAGTCAAGATCCCGCCGCAATGGTGGCTGCGGTACGTGTCGCGCTGTCTCGTGCAATCGTGCAAAACGTTGTCGGGCTTGAGCCGCAGCTGCCTGTCATCACGCTTGAGCCCAGGTTGGAACAGATATTGCTCAATAGCCTTCAGAAGGCAGGACAAGGCTCGGAAGATGGCATCCTCCTCGAGCCGGGAATGGCCGAAAAGTTGCAACGTTCTCTGGTAGAAGCGGCACAGTGTCAAGAAATGTTAGGTAAGCCGGCGATTTTGCTGGTGGCAGGTCCGGTCCGCGCGATGCTGTCGCGATTCGCCCGGCTCGCTGTACCGAACATTCATGTCCTGGCCTATCAAGAAATACCGGATAACAAGCAGGTCACCATCGTTTCGACGGTGGGTCAGAATTAACTGAGGGCTACAGGCCATGCAGGTCAAACGTTTCTTCGCAGCCGACATGCGTATCGCCATGAAGATGATTCGTGACGAGCTGGGCGCCGATGCCGTGATCACGGGAAACCGTCGGGTCGCTGGCGGCGTCGAGTTGACCGCAGTGCTTGATTATCCGATGGAGTCGGCGGCGGCGAAGCAGCCGAACCCGGCCCTGGAAGCCGAGCTGCGCAAGACTCAGGCTCGTCTTGCCAGCGCGCATGCCGAAATGAGCGCTCCATCGCGTGGTTCGGTCGGCCAGGATCGTCAGCTGCTTGACGAAAAGCCGGCAGCGGCTGCCCAAGCAGCTCCGGTTGCCGCAAGTTCGTCGTTCGAGACGCGTGCGGTCGAGGCGATGCAGTCAGAGCTACAGGGGCTGCGCGAACTGATCGAAGTGCAGCTTGGTTCGATTGCCTGGGGACAGGAGCAGAGCCGCCGTCCTCAACAGGCTGGCCTCTGGCGCCGCTTGCAGCGCATTGGCTTGCCAGCCGAACTGTCGCGCGCTTTGCTGGAGAAGGTTTCGACCGTATCGGAGCCACGCCAGGCCTGGCGGATGTTGTTGGCGTATCTGGCGCAATCGATCAAGGTCAGCAAGGTTGAGCCGCTGGAAGAGGGCGGCGTCATTGCCCTGGTCGGCCCGGCCGGTGCCGGCAAGACCACTACGCTGGCCAAGCTAGCCGCGCGCTACGTGCTCAAGCACGGCCCGCAAAGCATCGCCCTGGCGAGCATGGATAACTACCGCATCGGTGCTCAGGAACAGCTGAAAACCCTGGGGCGGATTCTCGACGTCCCGGTCATTCAGCTGGACCCCAGCCAGCCCTTGAGCAAAACCTTGGCGCCGCTAGCCCGTAAGCGCCTGATTCTTGTCGACACCGCCGGCCTGCCAGCGGGGGACTCGATGATGAAGGTGCAGCTTGAGGCCCTGGCGGACCGCGGCATCAAAGCGAAGAATTATCTGGTCCTGCCTGCAACTAGCCAGAGTCAGGTGCTCAAGGCAACTTGGCACAACTACCGTCGTTGCGGGCTGGCTGGCTGCATTCTGACTAAACTGGATGAAGCCGGGAGCCTGGGTGACGTACTTGGTCTTATCATCAGTCAGCACCTGCCCATCGCTTACCTCGCTGATGGGCCGCGCATTCCTGATGACCTGCATCTGCCACGCAGTCACCAGTTGGTCAGCCGCGCGGTGAGCCTGCAATCGGAAGAGGCTCCTAGCGAGGAAACCATGGCTGACATGTTCTCCGATCTGTACAACGGTTCTAGGAAGGTCGGATGAACGCAATGCTCCAAGAGACACACAAAGAAGACGCGTTCCCGCTGAACGCATCGATGGCCCAAGGGCTCCAGCAAGAGATAGGCGTGTGAAAATGGGTATGCATCCCGTACAGGTTATTGCAGTGACCGGCGGCAAGGGTGGCGTCGGCAAGACCAACGTGTCGGTCAATCTGGCCTTGGCGCTGGCCGATCTCGGGCGTCGAGTGGTATTGCTCGACGCCGACCTTGGTCTGGCTAACGTCGACGTGTTGCTCGGCCTGACGACAAAGCGCACCCTGGCTGATGTCATTTCCGGTGAATGTGACCTGCGCGATGTGCTGATTCAGGGGCCGGGCGGCATACGTGTTGTTCCGGCCGCTTCCGGCACTCAGAGCATGGTGCAGCTGTCGACGCTTCAACACTCCGGTTTGATCCAGGCTTTCAGCGACATCGGCGATGACATCGATGTGTTGATCATCGACACCGCCGCTGGCATTGGTGACGGTGTGGTGAGCTTTGTTCGCGCCGCGCAGGAAGTGTTGCTGGTGGTCACCGACGAGCCCACGTCAATCACCGATGCCTATGCGCTGATAAAACTGCTCAACCGTGACTACGGCATCAGCCGCTTCCGGGTCTTGGCCAACATGGCCCATGCGCCGCAGGAAGGGCGCAACCTGTTTGCCAAGCTGACCAAGGTGACTGAGCGCTTCTTGGACGTTGCGCTGCAGTACGTCGGCGCCATCCCGTATGACGAAGCGGTGCGCAAGGCCGTGCAGAAGCAGCGTGCCGTTTACGAGGCCTACCCGCGCGCAAAGTGCTCGCTGGCGTTCAGGGCTATCGCGCAGAAGGTGGACACTTGGCCGTTGCCGGCAACGCCACGCGGTCATCTGGAGTTCTTTGTGGAGCGCCTCGTCAGGCCCGCCGCAGAGCCTAACGAACAATAGCGGCTGGATTCGGTATGTATTACAGCAAAGCTCAGGCTAAAGACTCGCAATATCAACTCATCGATCAGTACGCACCGCTGGTCAAGCGCATTGCCTATCACCTCCTGGCGCGTTTGCCGGCAAGCGTGCAGGTCGACGACCTGATGCAGGCCGGCATGATCGGCTTGCTGGAGGCGTCAAAAAAATATGACGCCGGAAAAGGGGCGAGTTTCGAGACCTACGCCGGTATCCGCATCCGCGGCGCCATGCTCGACGAGGTGCGCAAAGGTGACTGGGCGCCGCGTTCGGTACACAGAAACTCGCGCATGGTCAGTGAGGCGATTCGGGCAATTGAGGCTAGAACAGGACGCGACGCTAAAGATCAGGACGTTGCGGCCGAACTTAAATTGAGTCTCGATGAGTACTACGGCATTCTGGGCGACACCCTGGGCAGCCGCCTGTTCAGCTTCGATGATCTGCTTCAGGAAGGCGAGCACGGGGAGTTCGAGGAGGATGCAGCCAGCACCCATCCGGAACCGTCCCGCGATCTTGAAGACGAACGTTTCCAACAGGCGTTGGCCGAGGCCATCAGTAACCTGCCCGAACGTGAAAAGTTGGTGCTTTCGCTGTATTACGACGAAGAGTTGAACTTGAAGGAAATCGGTCAGGTACTGGGCGTCAGTGAATCACGGGTGAGCCAGTTGCACAGTCAGTGCGCGGCCCGTCTGCGGGCTCGTCTTGGCGAGTGGCGCGCGCGTTAACGACCGGTTTGCGACAAAAGCATTAGAGACCGCTTACGAGCTTCATTCATGAGGCTCGCAAACAGACCGTGAGCAGGTCTCGATTCGGGATTTACGGAGGTGTACTTGGACAAGAACATGAAAATCCTCATCGTCGACGACTTTTCGACCATGAGACGGATCATCAAGAACCTCTTGCGCGATCTGGGTTTTACCAACACTGCCGAGGCAGATGACGGCACCACTGCGCTGCCGATGCTCAAGAGCGGAAGTTTCGATTTCCTCGTCACCGACTGGAACATGCCCGGCATGAGCGGCATCGACCTGCTGCGCGCAGTGCGTGCCGACGAACGTCTCAAGCATCTGCCGGTATTGATGGTTACCGCTGAAGCCAAGCGCGACCAGATCATCGAAGCCGCGCAGGCTGGCGTTAACGGATACGTGGTCAAGCCATTCACGGCTCAAGTGCTCAAAGAGAAGATCGAAAAGATCTTCGAGCGCGTCAACGGCTGAAGCAGTAACGCCGCGAGGGCACTATGACGCAAGCAGACCAAACCCTGGCAGAGTTCGAAGCAACTCTGAAGGCTCACGCACCCCAATTGATTGAAAGTCTGCAACAGGGTCGTTTCGACGAAGCGACGCAGATGTTCAATGAGCTCAATCAGGCGCGCAATCACGGGATCTACCTGGAAGTTGGCAAGCTCACACGCGAGCTGCACAACGCCATCGTAAAACTCGAGATGGATACCTGTGCCACCGGGGGGGATCCGTCACCGATCACCGATGCGACTGATCGGCTGTCGTACGTGGTGGAGATGACCGAGAAAGCGGCCAACCGCACCATGGACCTGGTTGAAGAATCGGCGCCCCTGGTCAATTACGTGAGTTACGAGGCGCAGAGCCTCACTGCTGATTGGCAGCGTTTCATGCGGCGCGATATGAACGCTGAGCAGTTCCGTGAGCTGGTCAAGCGCATCGACCAGTTTCTCCAGCGCAGCATGAACGATGGCAGTCAGCTGTCGCAGAACCTTAGCGAAATCATGCTGGCTCAGGATTTCCAAGACCTTACCGGTCAGGTGATCAAAAGAGTGACCCGGCTCATTACCGAACTCGAAAGTAACCTGCTTAATCTGGTGCTGATGGCCGGCCAGGTTGACCGCGTGGCGGGCATCCAGCACGACCGCGACGCGATGCGCGCCGAGCAGGAAATGAAAAAACAAGAAAAACAGCCTTCCAATGGTGAAGGTCCGCAGATGCATGCCGATATACGTGAAGATGTCGTATCCGGGCAGGACGACGTTGATGATCTGCTTTCGAGCCTGGGCTTTTAGGGGAAGTTAAATATGAGCTTCGACGCCGATGAAGAAATCCTCCAGGATTTCCTGGTAGAGGCCGGCGAGATTCTCGAACTATTGTCAGAGCAGCTGGTGGAGCTGGAAAGCAGCCCCGATGACACAGCCTTGCTCAATGCGATTTTTCGCGGTTTCCATACGGTAAAAGGCGGTGCCGGGTTTCTCCAGCTGCATGAGTTGGTGGAGTGCTGCCACATCGCTGAAAACGTCTTCGACATCCTGCGCAAGGGTGAGCGTCGCGTCGACTCGGAATTGATGGATGTCGTGCTGCAGGCCTTAGACTCCGTCAATGAAATGTTTAGCCAGGTGCGCGAGCGTACCGAAGTAACCCCGGCGACGCCCGAGCTGCTGGCAGCGCTGGCCCGTTTGGCCGAGCCGGCCGGAGCGCAGGAGCCCATAGTCGAAGCGTCTATCGAGACTGAGGCTGAGTCTGAGCCCGCTACCACCGCCGACACCGAGTTCGAACAGTTCCTTGGCGCGCTAGACGAATCTGCCGAGGCGCCGTCTTCAAACGCCCCAGATGAAATTACCGACGAGGAGTTCGAATCGCTGCTCGATCAGCTCCATGGAAAGGGTCATTTCGCGACGGAGCAGCAATCGACTGCGGTCGCTCCTGCTGCTGCGGTGGCGGGACAGTCTGCCAGCGACGAGATTACCGACGACGAATTCGAGGCATTGCTCGATCAACTGCATGGCAAAGGCCAGTTCGCCGAACCGGTTGCCGCTGCGCCTGCTGCCCCCGCCGGGTCCGTTGACAAGCCTGCCGCGGCCGGAGGCGATGACATCAGCGATGACGAATTCGAAGCGCTGCTGGACCAGCTGCATGGTAAGGGCAAGTTTGAACCCGATGCGGCCGCGCCAGTCGCGGCTGCAGCTGTGCCTGCCACCAAGCCCGCACCGGCTGCCGCGCCTGCCGAGAAAAAGGCTGCGCCAGCGAAACCGGCAGCAAATGCCGTAGCGAGCAAGGCTGCTGCCCCGGCGAAAGCGGAGCTTGCATCCAAGCCTGCTGCAGCTCCGGAGAAGCCGGCGAGTGAAGCTGAGACCACCGTTCGAGTCGACACTGCGCGGCTCGATGAAATCATGAACATGGTGGGTGAACTGGTACTGGTGCGTAACCGCTTGGTGCGCCTGGGATCCAACAGCGCCGATGAGGCCATGGCCAAGGCCGTGTCAAACCTCGATGTGGTGACCGCTGACCTGCAGAGCGCCGTGATGAAAACGCGCATGCAGCCCATCAAGAAGGTCTTTGGCCGATTCCCCCGTCTGGTCCGTGATCTGGCTCGTAGCCTCAAGAAAGAAATCAATCTGGAACTGGTCGGCGAAGAAACCGACCTGGACAAGAATCTCGTCGAAGCCTTGGCTGATCCGCTGGTGCACTTGGTGCGCAACGCAGTCGACCACGGCATCGAGACACCGGAAGAGCGCGAAGCTGCCGGCAAGCCACGCACCGGCAAGGTCGTGCTCTCCGCCGAACAGGAAGGCGACCACATCCTGTTGCTGATCACCGATGATGGCAAAGGGATGGATGCAGACGTTCTTCGCGCCAAGGCGGTGGAGAAGGGCTTGCTCGATAAGGACGCAGCCGATCGCCTGAGCGATCTGGAATCCTACAATCTGATCTTTGCGCCGGGCTTCTCGACCAAGACGGAGATCTCCGATGTGTCCGGCCGCGGCGTTGGCATGGACGTGGTCAAGACCAAGATTTCGCAGCTCAACGGCACGGTCAACGTCTTCTCCAACAAAGGCCAGGGCTCGCGCGTTGTAATCAAAGTGCCCCTGACGCTGGCGATTATGCCAACCCTGATGGTGATGCTGGGCAACCAGGCATTCGCTTTCCCGCTGGTCAGTGTTAACGAGATCTTCCACCTCGACCTGTCCCGTACCAACGTGGTTGATGGTCAGGAAGTGGTGATCGTTCGCGACAAGGCGCTGCCATTGTTCTATCTCAAGCGCTGGCTGGTGCGCGGTGCCGAGCTCGAAGAGCAGCGTGAAGGGCACGTGGTGATCCTCAACGTCGGCAACCAGAGTATCGGCTTCGTCGTCGATCAGCTGGTGGGGCAGGAAGAGGTAGTGATCAAGCCGTTGGGCAAGATGCTGCAGGGCACTCCGGGAATGTCCGGTGCGACTATCACTGGCGACGGTCGTATCGCCTTGATCCTGGATGTCCCGAGCATGCTTAAGCGTTACGCACGCCGGATCTGATCAGTAGGCAGCGGTTTTTCACGGACCGCTGCCGCTAGGAGTTGTTTATGGCAGTCAAGGTCCTGGTGGTGGACGATTCCGGCTTTTTCCGCCGCCGTGTATCGGAGATCCTTTCTTCAGATTCGAATATCCAGGTGATCGGAACCGCGACCAACGGCCGCGAGGCGATCGACCAGGCGCTGGCGTTGAAACCGGACGTCATCACGATGGACTACGAGATGCCGATGATGGACGGCATCACCGCGGTCCGGCAGATCATGCAGCGCTGTCCAACACCCGTACTAATGTTCTCATCGCTAACCCACGAAGGCGCACGGGTCACACTCGACGCGCTGGATGCGGGAGCCGTCGACTTTCTGCCGAAGAACTTCGAGGACATCTCGCGAAATCCGGACAAGGTCAAGCAACTGCTCTGCGAAAAGGTCCACTCAATTTCGCGCAGCAATCGCCGCTTCAGCAGTACCAGTGTCGCTCCGGCTGCTACGGTGCCGGGGTCCCGGTCAGCTAGCGTCGTGTCGGGCACGGCTCCTGTTGCCCGGCATACGACGCCCGCCCACACGGCGCCGGCTTCGGCGCCTCGTCGGAAATCGTACCGGCTGGTCGCCATTGGCACTTCAACTGGTGGGCCGGTGGCGCTTCAGCGCGTGCTAACGCAGCTGCCCGGCAATTTTCCGGCACCTATCGTGCTGATTCAGCACATGCCGGCCGCGTTTACCAAAGCCTTCGCCGAACGTCTGGACAAGCTCTGCAAGATCCGCGTCAAGGAGGCCGAAGACGGCGATCTATTACGTCCAGGCTTGGCACTGCTGGCGCCGGGCGGCAAACAGATGATGGTCGACGGGCGAGGTACGGTGCGTATCCTGCCGGGCGACGAACGCCTCAACTACAGGCCCTGCGTCGACGTCACCTTTGGATCAGCCGCCAAGGCGTACGGAGACAAGGTACTGGCGGTCGTGCTGACCGGTATGGGGGCTGATGGCCGTGAGGGCGCGCGGATGCTCAAGCAGAGCGGCAGCCAGGTCTGGGCGCAGGATGAGGCCAGTTGTGTGATTTATGGGATGCCGATGGCAGTGGTCAAGGCCAACCTCAGCGATGCCGTGTACGGGCTCGATGACATCGGTCGCCATTTGAGCGAGGCGTGCATCTGATGGATGTACTCAGCCTGATCGGGCTGGTCCTTGCGTTTGTTGCCATTGTCGGGGGTAACTTCCTCGAAGGCGGGCATGTGTCGGCGCTGCTCAATGGCCCGGCCGCACTGATCGTGCTCGGCGGTACGCTCGGTGCGGTGCTGCTGCAGACGCCAATGGCGGTGTTCATGCGAGCGATGTCGGTGATGGGGTGGATTTTGTTTCCCCCGCGTATCGACATGGTCCGTGGTATCAGCTTGGTCACGAGCTGGAGCGCCACGGCGCGAAAGGAAGGTTTGCTGGGGCTTGAGCCGATCGCCGAAACCGAGCCTGATCCCTACGCACGCAAAGGCTTGCAGCTGCTGGTCGATGGTGCTGAGCCGGAAGTGATTCGCAGCATTCTCGAGGTTGACCTGTACACGCAGGAAACCCGTGATCTGAGGGCGGCGAAAGTGTTCGAGAGCATGGGTGGCTATTCGCCCACGGTAGGCATCATCGGTGCGGTCATGGGGCTGATACATGTCATGGGCAATCTCGCCGATCCCAGTCAGCTGGGCAGCGGTATTGCGGTTGCATTCGTTGCCACGATTTACGGTGTGGCTTTTGCCAACCTGCTGGTTTTGCCGATGGGCAACAAGCTCAAAAGCGTAGTGCAGAAGCAGACCGCTTATCGCGAAATGTTGCTCGAAGGCGTTCTGTCGATTGCCGAAGGAGAAAACCCTCGTTCAATCGAAATGAAGCTCCAGGGTTTCATCGATTAACTGACGGAATGCCAACGGCACCCTTGCCGCTGCGGTCCTGGGAACGAAGATGGAAAAGGCTCCAGTCAAGACGATCATCCGCTCAGGCTCTGAAACGCCTAGCTCGATGAGTTGCGCGCTAAACGCTGGAGGCATCTGAATGGCCCGTCGCCGCACTCACGAAGAGCCGGAGAATCACGAACGTTGGTTGGTGTCCTACGCGGATTTCATCACCCTGCTGTTTGCGTTCTTCGTGGTGATGTATTCAATCTCTTCGCTCAACGAGGGCAAATACAAGATTCTGTCCGATTCGTTGGTAGGCGTTTTCAATCAGGTCGATCGAGCGGTCAAGCCGATTCCGATCGGAGAAGAGAGACCACGTACCACTCAGCCGGATGCATCCCAGATCGACGAGCCGCAATCGTCTAAGCAGCCAGTCGATCCGCTGCAAAGCATCATGCAGAGCATGCAGGCGGCCTTTGCCGATCTGATCGATTCGAAGCAACTGACGATTCGCGGCAACGAGCTCTGGGTTGAAATCGAACTGAATTCGAGCCTGCTGTTTCCCAGCGGCGATGCGTTGCCCAACGATCACGCGTTCGATCTGCTGGAGAAGATTGCCGGGATTCTGGCGCCTTTCGATAACCCCATCCATGTCGAAGGGTTCACCGATAACCTGCCGATCAACACCGAAAAGTTTCCTACCAACTGGGAGCTTTCCGCCGCACGTGCAGGCAGTGTGGTGCGAATGCTAGCGGCCGACGGCGTCGACCCGGCACGCCTGGCCGCAGTGGGTTACGGCGAATTTCAGCCCATTGCGGATAATTCCACCGCCGAGGGCAGGGCGCGTAATCGTCGGGTGATTCTGGTTGTTTCACGCAACCTGGACGTTCGCCGCAGCGTCAGTGGCGTGGGAAGTGGGAATGCTCGACCTGTCGGGGCGGCCCCGCAACCTGGCACACAACGTGCTGTTCCTTCTGATCGTTAGGTGCCGCTCGCGGCGTCGTCAATTCTCCGTCGCCGGCCAAGGCCGAGACGGCCGATCCCGGTCTGGTTCGATCCGGATGGAAAGACACATATGAGAGTCTGGGCTGTAGCCAATCAAAAAGGAGGAGTGGGCAAGACCACCACCTCCATAGCACTTGCCGGTTTGCTGGCCGATTCGGGCAAGCGGGTCGTAGCGCTGGATCTCGACCCCCATGGCTCGATGACGAGCTATTTCGGTCATGACCCGGATAACCTCGATCACAGCGTCTTCGATCTGTTCCAGCACCAGGGCACGGTTCCCGAGGGTTTGCCTTGGCAATTGCTGCTGCCGACTAGTCATGAGCGCCTTTCCCTGTTGCCATCCAGCACGGTACTGGCGACGCTGGAGCGTCAGTCCCCCGGCCAGAACGGTCTCGGTCTGGTCATCGCCAAGAGTCTTTCTCAGCTGTGGCAGGATTTCGACTACGCCATCATCGACAGCCCGCCGCTGCTTGGGGTCCTGATGGTAAACGCGCTGGCAGCCAGCCAGCAGTTGATCATTCCGGTGCAGACTGAGTTTCTGGCCATGAAGGGCTTGGAGCGGATGGTCAGCACGCTGAGCATGATCAATCGGTCGCGCCGGCAGGCCTTGCCTTACACCATCGTGCCGACGATGTTCGATCGCCGCACTGCAGCCTCGATGAGCACACTCAGGGTTTTGCGTAATGGCTATCAGGACAACCTCTGGCAAGCCTTCATTCCGATCGATACACGTTTGCGCGATGCCAGTCGTGCCGGCCTGACGCCGTCCCAGCATGATCCGAGCAGCCGGGGCGTGCTCGCCTATCGCGCGCTGCTCAAAACTCTGCTGGCGGCTCAAGCTTCGCCGCAGGTGGCCTGAATGACGACGTACGGCCGCGTTCGCCGTTCAAGTTCGACATGGGTGCGGCCGATAGCCTATCCAGTGGGTTCGCACGAGTTGGTTCCATGAGTAGTACCGTTCTTAAAGAAAGCCGATCGCAACAGACGCTGCAGTCATATCTCGACGCCCTGTTGCAGGACGCCGTCATCGGATTGGCCGAATCGGTCAGTGCAGACGAGTTTCAGGCTGCTGTGCTCGAGGAGCAACAGCGCGATACACAGCGGGTGGTTGCGCTGCGCCCGGTTGCTCCGCCCGAACCCGAAGCTGTTGCTGTTCCGGTGATAGTCGAGGCGCAGCCGTTGCTCGAATTGCCACCCGAGTTACCCGCGAAGGCGCCGCCTGTACCAGTCGAACCCGTTGCTATTCTTGAGTCGCAGGGCCAAGCGCCGGGCGGTCCGCCAGCGATCCTGAGCCGCCAGCCAGAGTGGGGCGAGGAGCCGTTCGAGTGCCTATTGTTCGACGTGGCCGGGCTGACGCTGGCGGTGCCGCTGGTCAGTCTCGGCTCGATTTATCCACTTGCCGGGCAGGAGCTGACGCCGTTGTTCGGCCAGCCGGCCTGGTTCCTCGGCATCTTGCCGAGCCAGGCTGGCAATTTGAAAGTTCTGGATACCGCACGCTGGGTGATGGCTGAGCGGTATCGGGATGATTTCCGCGACGGACTTCAGTATGTAATTTCGGTGCAGGGCTATGAGTGGGGGCTGGCGGTACACCAGGTCAGCCGCTCGATTCGTCTGGACCCGAAGGAAGTGAAGTGGCGCACTCAGCGTACTCAGCGCCCCTGGCTCGCCGGGACGGTGATTGACCACATGTGTGCGCTGGTGGACGTGACCGCGCTCGCCGAGCTGATCGCCAGCGGTGCGACCCGACATCTCAAGGGCGTTCCGTCGTAACGACTTGAACAAACAGAGGGGCACGCAAGCGCCCCGAGTAATCGATAGAATCAACCGCCAGTGCGGTACATGAAGAGGTGGGGCTATGAAGATGACTTCCGCACAGGGTTCCGATGATCCGGTCCTGCAATGGGTAACCTTCCGTCTGGATAACGAGACCTATGGCATCAACGTGATGCAGGTTCAGGAAGTGCTGCGCTATACCGAAATCGCCCCCGTGCCGGGTGCGCCCAGCTATGTGCTGGGCATCATCAACCTGCGCGGCAACGTCGTTACGGTGATCGATACGCGCCAGCGCTTTGGTCTCGACACGGCGCCGGTATCGGACAACACCCGTATTGTCATCATAGAGGCAGACCGCCAGGTGGTCGGCATCCTGGTCGACAGCGTTGCCGAGGTGGTCTACCTGCGCCAATCGGAGATCGAAACCGCACCGAACGTCGGTAACGATGAATCCGCGAAGTTTATCCAAGGCGTGTGCAATAAGAACAATGAGCTGCTGATTCTGGTCGAACTGGACAAGATGATGAGCGAAGAAGAATGGGCGGAACTTGAGAGCATCTGAAACATGATCGCGTCGCTGGTAGCGGCGGTCGTTGCGCTTGCCTTGTGCTGCCTCGCATTGCTCGGTTGCTGCATCTGGCTGTTCCGCCGCCAGCGACAGCAGGCAGAAACGCAAGCGCTCGCAGACGCTGCCCGTGACCAGCGCATTAAGTCGCTCACCACCCGGCTGGATAACTACCTGGAAAGCAACGTTCGGATGGGCAAAGACCTGCATGAGCTGTCGCGCATCGTTGCCCCTTTGCCAGAAAAGCTGGGCCAGCTCGAGCAGCGCGATCCGAACAATTTCTCCTTTTCCCAAGCGGCCAAACTGGTTGGTATGGGTGCCAGCGTCGATGATCTGACGCAATCCTGCGGTCTGTCCCAGTCCGAAGCCGAGCTGATGCGCAAGTTGCATCAGGCGCGCCGCAATCCTGATTAGTGCCAGGAAGGTATGTCGCCGCCCTCCGGTGACAACCGTCGGCCCTCTGGCCGTGGCAGTGAACGATATGACTATTGCTTCCTCCAAACTGGACAAGGTTTCGCCATGTCTGGTGCAGGCCTGTGCCCGAGGGCTAGGAGGATGTGATGCTGCGCATTCTAATGCTGTGCCTGCTGGCGAGCCCTGGTTGGCTCTGCGCAGCGGAAGCGCCGCCGCAAGTAAACGGTGCAATGACCGTCAATGTTTATCAGGCTCGGCAGCTCCATGCGCTTGGCGCCGTGTTCATCGACGTGCGCCCGCGGCACGAGTGGGCCTGGGGTCACGTTGAAGGCGCGGTGCACATGAGTCTAGCGCGTGAATTCTTTGGGCTGTCGCGGACCGAATGGCCAAGAAGCGTCCCCCTGGTGGTCTACTGCAACAGCGAGGTCTGTCCGGCCAGTGCCGAGGCGGTTCGCCTCGCGGTCGCGTGGGGTTACCAGCAGGTGTTTTATTTCCGAGAAGGCTATTTCGCGTGGATGCTGGCTGATTTTCCTCAGGAGAAGGGCCAGATCAACAGCATCGCAACGCTTAATGCCCAGGCCCATTGAGCCGCGGGACGTCCGGTGTGTCTTTGGGACCGCTAAAGCCTGGCGGACACTTGCCTTTCAGGTACCAGGCGAAGGCGATGATTTCGGCGATGGTGCGATAGAGCGCTTCCGGAATCGCATCGCCCAGTTCCAGGCGCGCCAGCAATTTAACCAGTTCGGCATTTTCGTAGATCGGCACGTCGTGTTCGCGGGCGATCGCCAGTATCGCTTCGGCCAATTCGTCGTCCCCCTTCGCTGAAAGGGTTGGTGCGGTGGCGCCATCATAGGTGAGAGCGATGGCCTGGCGCGGTGTGCTGGTGATCATGCGGTTTCATCCACGAAGCGTTGATCCAATGAAGTACGCGGCCCCTGAGGCGGCGTTCCCTGCCGGCAGGCTAATTCGCCGACGTTCAACCCGGCCGTGACCAGGCGTTGGCGTAGGTGCTCGAGCTCTGCCGAGATCAGCTCGGCGGTACCGCTGCGTTCGGCCCAGATCTGGCTCGAAAGGTTACCCTGAAACAATTGTGCCTGGACTTGCAGCGGGCCGAGGGGAGCGACATCGAATGCGAGCTCGACCTTCCACACCGTTTCCGGTTTGTCCTTGCGGTTTTGCTGAGACTCGTCTTCACGTTGGAATTTCACCTGCAGTGGGACGATATCGCGCTGGTCGCGCATCGGCACCTCAAGCTGCCAGGTTGTGACCTGGGTACCGTCCGGGTTGGTCTGTGTCTGGGCAAGGCTGGACAACTGATGTGTCTGTAGCCGCGACACTGCAGCCGCGGCCAGTTTCAGCAGAATCTCAAGGTCGGCTTCTTCATCGGCGTTGGGCAACAGCCGGCTCGGCAACGGGAAGTTTTGCGCCAACTGGCGCGGATTTGGCTGGCCAAGCGCACCGAGTGCATTACGGGCGAAAGCCGGCAGAGCCTGGCCGAGGTTTGCACCGGCCTGCGCCGCTGTTAGCGGCCCTCCACCCGGCAGGCCCGGTAATTGCGCGATTAGGCGTAGCAGAGCGGCTTTCATGTCTGTCGGCAAATTGCTTGCTTCGCCACGCAGAAGACTACTTTCGAGAAACACCCCGCTGCGCGCCAATGCCTGCGCCAACGTCTTGGCATCGCCAAGCTGTTGCATATCCGGCACCAGGCCGAGCAGCCGCTCGGCTGCCCCGCGCAACTGGTCGGGCAGAGCCGAGCTGGATCCGAGCGCGCTGAGCAGCCCCTCAATCGAGCCTTGGCGACCATGCTGCGCGGTCAGCTGTTGACCTAGCACCAACTGATCGAGGCGGCCACTCAGTGGCACGAAAGCCAACGACTGGTCGCCCTGAACGCGTGCTGTGATCAGGCTGCCCGGCGCGAGCGGCATAGCCGATTCAACGTTGAGCTTCTGTCCAGCGAGCGGCGAATTGAGCAGAGTGATCACGACCTTGAAAAGAACCTTACCGTCCTGCTGGGTCTGCTGGCTGGCCGTCACCTTGCCTTGCACCACGCTGCCCATTGGCAGTTGCGAAAGATCAATGCTGCTTTGCGGCTGGCGATGGCCGGGCTGCAGCGTGGCCATCAGTCGCGAATCGGACACGGCGGTAATGAGCAGGGCGGCTCCGGGGGTGGCAGCCTTCGGGCTGGTCGTTTCGACCGTTGCCTGTCGTCCGTTGGTCAGGGTCAGGCGCAGCGTCAGCTGAAAGCTCTGCAACGCCTCCTTGATACTGATGACTTCCGCCTCGGCACTCTCGCCAGCGGCAAGCAGTCCCTGCATCGGCTGTAGCAATTTCAACGCGAGGTCAGCAGGCGCCACTGCCGGGCGAGCTGGACCAGCGGCGGGGATTGCCTGAGTGCTTTTGATCTCGGTCATCTTACTTAAATGCTCTTACAACCTTTCTACGTTGTGGTCTTTGGCGCCAGGGTTCGGCATGTATAATTCCGCCGCCCGCCCGCCCGCCCGATCACGATGTAGCGGCCGGGCTCCTTTCATCTTGAGGTTGCCCTAGCGTGTCCAGTCCCTTTCTTGAAACTGTGGCGCTTTCCTGCGAGCGAGACTGGCGCCTGCTGTTCGAGAGGTTAGACCTGCAGATCGTCAAAGGGGAAATGTTGCAGATCGCCGGCCCCAATGGCAGCGGCAAGACAAGCTTGCTGCGGTTGCTGTCTGGCTTGATGCAGCCAACCGCCGGGGAGGTCTTGCTACAGGGGAAAACGTTAGAAAGCCAGCGCGGCGAATTGGCCCGCAATTTGTTGTGGATCGGTCATGCGGCTGGCATCAAGGGCTTGCTAAGCGCCGAGGAAAATCTCACCTGGCTATGCGCATTGCATCAGCCGGCGTCGCGTGATGCCATCTGGCAGGCGATCGATGCTGTGGGACTGCGCGGTTTCGAAGACGTGCCCTGCCATACGCTCTCCGCCGGTCAACAACGCCGGGTTGGGTTGGCCCGGCTGTACCTATCGCCGCCCCCTTTGTGGATTCTCGATGAGCCCTTCACGGCGCTCGATAAGGGTGGCGTGGCCCAGCTTGAACGGCATCTGGCGACCCACTGCGAACAAGGCGGCATGGTCGTGCTGACCACTCATCATTCGCTCGTTGAGAAACCCGCGGGCTTCCGCGAGATCGATCTGGGGCAGCGAGCCGCATGAACAACGTCTTTACGCTGTTGCTGGCTCGCGAAAGTCGGCTGTTGTTCCGTCGACCGGCAGAACTGGCCAATCCATTGGTGTTCTTTGCCCTCGTCATCGCTCTGTTCCCGCTGGCGGTCGGTCCTGAGTCGCAGCTGTTGCAGACTATTTCGCCCGGGCTGATCTGGGTCGCCGCGTTATTGGCAGTGCTGCTTTCGCTGGACGGCCTGTTTCGCAGTGATTTCGAAGACGGATCGCTTGAGCAGTGGGTCGTTTCGCCGCACCCCTTGGCGCTTCTGGTTCTCGCCAAGGTGCTGGCACACTGGATGTTCTCCGGGTTGGCGCTGGTGCTTCTGGCGCCGCTGCTGGGCCTCATGCTGGGCATGCCGGTCAGCGCACTGCCGGTGCTGCTGATGTCGCTGCTGCTAGGTACGCCGGTGCTGAGCCTGTTGGGGGCAGTCGGGGCGGCCTTGACCGTCGGGCTCAAGCGCGGCGGTTTGCTGCTGGCGCTGCTTATCCTCCCGCTATATATCCCCGTTTTGATCCTGGGCAGCGGAGCATTGCAGGCAGCCCTGCAAGGGTTGCCTGCGCTCGGTTATCTGTTGTGGCTTTCCAGCTTGACTGCCCTGGCAGTTACCCTGACACCCTTTGCAATAGCGGCCGGCCTGAGAATCAGCGTCGGCGAATGACGGATTGGCAGAATGTTTCTATCCAATAGCGGAACGCAGTTAGCCGATGCGAGGCGAGCGGTTATCGCAACGATGGGTTTCATGATTCCGAACAAGCGGCGGTTGCCCGGTTTCGGCGCAGTATCGGCAAACGTAGCAGGCGTGAGGCAGGCTCTATGAACTGGACATGGTTCCACAAGCTGGGTTCGCCTAAATGGTTCTACGGCATCAGCGGTCGTTGGCTGCCATGGTTGACCTGGGCCGCATTGTTGTTGGTTGGGGTCGGGGTGGTCTGGGGCTTGGCGTTTGCCCCGCAGGATTATCAACAGGGCAACAGTTTCCGGATCATCTATATCCACGTTCCGGCAGCGTTTCTAGCACAGTCTATTTATGTGATGCTGGCGGTGGCGGGACTGGTCGGGCTGGTGTGGAAAATGAAGCTGGCCGACGTTGCACTCCAGCAAGCGGCGCCCATTGGTGCCTGGATGACCTTCATCGCGCTGGTCACCGGTGCGGTGTGGGGCAAGCCCACCTGGGGGGCTTGGTGGGTGTGGGATGCACGTCTGACTTCGATGCTGATCCTGCTGTTTCTGTATTTCGGCATCATTGCGCTGGGGCAGGCCATTACCAATCGAGACAGCGCAGCCAAGGCTTGTGCCGTGCTCTCGATCGTGGGAGTAGTGAACATCCCGATCATCAAATATTCGGTGGAATGGTGGAACACGCTTCACCAACCGGCCACCTTCACCGTGACGGAAAAGCCGGCCATGCCGATGGAAATGTGGCTGCCTCTGCTGGTTATGGTGCTGGGCTTCTACTGTTTCTTTGCGGTGGTTCTGCTGATGCGCATGCGCCTCGAGGTGCTACGGCGTGAGTCGAGAAGCAGCTGGGTCAAAGCGGAAGTGAAAGCACTGGTGGGTAAAGCATGAATTTTTCGTCGTTTTCGGAATTCATCGCCATGGGTAACCATGGTCTGTACGTCTGGACGTCCTACGGCATCAGCCTGGCGGTTCTGATTCTCAACGTGGCGCTGCCAGTCATGGCGCGTCGGCGTTATCTGCAAGACGAGGCGCGTCGTTTGCGCCGGGAGGAAATGAAGTGAATCCTGTGCGCAAGAAGCGTCTGTTCATCATTCTGGCGATTCTGGCTGGCGTCGGTGTTGCGGTAACGCTGGCATTGTCCGCCCTGCAAGAGAATATCAACCTGTTCTACACACCGACGCAGATCGCGGCAGGCGAAGCGCCTGAAGGCACACGAATTCGGGCAGGCGGTATGGTCGAAGAGGGCTCGGTACAACGCAGTAACGATTCGCTGACGGTGACCTTTCGTGTCACCGATTATGCCGAAGCGGTCACTATCCAGTACCAGGGGATCTTGCCTGATCTGTTTCGTGAGGGGCAGGGCATCGTTGCCTTGGGGCGCGTGAACGCGGATGGCGTCCTGGTCGCTGATGAAGTGCTGGCCAAGCATGACGAAAACTACATGCCGCCTGAAGTCACCGCAGCGCTGGAGAAAAGTGGCAAGAGCAAGCCCTATAGCGGTGGCGAGCAGGAGTATGCGAAATGATCCCTGAACTCGGTCATCTCGCGATGATTCTGGCGCTGTGTCTGGCCGTTGTGCAGGGCACGCTGCCGTTGATCGGTGCCTGGCGCGGCGACAGCCAATGGATGGGGCTGGCGCAACCGGCCGCCTGGGGCCAGTTTTCATTTTTGGCGTTTTCTTTCGCCTGTCTCACCTATGCCTTCATGGTGGACGATTTCTCCGTTGCCTACGTGGCGCAGAATTCCAACAGCGCTTTGCCCTGGTACTACAAGTTCAGCGCCGTATGGGGCGCGCACGAGGGCTCGCTATTACTGTGGGCGTTCATTCTGGCCGGCTGGACCTTCGCGGTTGCGATCTTCTCGCGCCAGTTGCCGGAGGACATGCTGGCGCGGGTGTTGGGTGTAATGGGTCTGATCAGCATCGGCTTTTTGCTGTTCCTGATCGTCACGTCGAATCCGTTCGAGCGGCTGCTGCCGCAGGCGCCGATGGACGGGCGAGATCTCAACCCGCTGCTTCAGGACTTCGGGCTGGTGGTGCATCCACCCATGCTCTACATGGGCTATGTCGGCTTCTCGGTAGCCTTTGCGTTCGCCATCGCCGCATTGCTCGGTGGACGTCTGGATGCGGCCTGGGCGCGCTGGTCGCGCCCTTGGACGTTGATCGCCTGGGCCTTTCTGGGGACCGGTATCGCCCTGGGTTCTTGGTGGGCCTACTATGAGCTCGGCTGGGGCGGCTGGTGGTTCTGGGATCCGGTAGAAAACGCATCCTTCATGCCGTGGTTGGTGGGCACCGCTTTGATCCACTCGCTGGCGGTTACGGAAAAGCGTGGCGTGTTCAAAAGCTGGACCGTCTTGCTGGCAATCGCTGCCTTCTCGCTCAGCTTGCTAGGCACTTTTCTGGTCCGCTCTGGGGTGCTTACGTCGGTACATGCCTTCGCCACTGACCCGGCGCGCGGCGTCTTCATTCTGGCTTTTCTTCTGGTCGTGATCGGCGGCTCGCTCACGCTGTTCGCACTGCGTGCGCCGGTTGTAAAGAGCCAGATCGGTTTTGGCCTGTGGTCGCGTGAAACGCTGCTGCTGGTAAATAACCTGCTGTTGGTCGTTGCCACCTCGATGATCCTGCTGGGCACCTTGTATCCGCTGCTGCTAGACGCACTATCCGATACCAAGCTTTCGGTCGGCCCGCCTTATTTCAACGCGATGTTCCTGCCGCTGGTTGGCGCCCTGATGCTTGCCCTTGGTGTGGGCGTGCTGGTGCGCTGGAAGAACACGCCGGTCAAATGGTTGATCGGCATGCTGACCCCCGTGCTGATCACCAGCGCCGTTCTTGGCGGTCTGGGCTCGATGCTCTTCGGTGACTTCCACTGGGCTGTGCTGGCTGTATGCATGCTTGCCGGCTGGGTGGTGAGCGCTGGTGTGCGCGATATCCTCGACAAGACCCGCCACAAGGGATTGCTGAAGGGATTGCGTAGCCTTGCGCCGAGTTACTGGGGCATGCAGCTAGCGCATTTCGGTCTGGTGGTCTGCGCGTTGGGTGTGGTGCTGACGAGTCAGCAGAGCGACGAGCGCGATCTGCGCCTGGCTCCAGGCGAGTCGCTGCAGCTCGGTGGTTACAGTTTCGTGTTCGACGGTGCCAAGCACTTCGAAGGTCCCAACTTCACCTCTGACAAAGGCACCATTCGCGTCTTCGAAGGTGACAAGCAGGTGGCGACACTGTATCCGGAGAAACGCCTCTACACCGTGCAACAGATGCCGATGACCGAAGCGGGCATTGACGCGGGCTTCACTCGGGATCTCTACGTGGCGTTGGGTGAGCCGCTGGAAAACGGTGCTTGGGCGGTCCGGGTGCATATCAAGCCGTTCGTGCGCTGGATCTGGTTAGGTGCGCTGATGATGTCGCTGGGGGGCGTGCTGTCGGTGAGCGACAAACGTTACCGGGTGAAGGTCAGGACCCGTGTACGTGAGGCGCTCGGTTTGGCGCAGCAAGGAGCCTGAGATGAAAAGATTGTTGATGTTGCTACCGCTGGCGATTTTCCTACTCGTCGCCGTGTTTCTTTATCGCGGTCTGTTTCTGGACCCGACCGAGTTGCCATCGGCGTTGATCGGCAAGCCGCTGCCTTCGTTCTCGCTGCCCTCGGTCGAGGATCCCCAGAGGGTCGTTACCGCCGAGGACATTAAGGGCAAGCCAGCGTTGGTTAACGTTTGGGCAACCTGGTGCGTCGCCTGCAAGGTCGAACACCCAGTGTTGAACAAGCTTGCAGAGCAGGGCGTGGTCATCCATGGCGTCAATTACAAGGATGACAATGCGGCAGCGCAGAAATGGCTTAAAGACTTTCACGATCCCTACCAGCTGAACATTCGCGACGAGCAGGGCAGCTTGGGGCTGGATCTGGGTGTGTATGGTGCGCCCGAAACCTTCTTCGTCGACAAGCAGGGCATCATCCGTCACAAGTATGTCGGCGTCATAGACGAGCGTGTGTGGCGTGAACAGCTTGCCGCGCTTTATCAACAACTGGTGGACGAATGAAGCAGCTGATTCAGGGGCTTCTGCTGACTCTCTGTCTGCTGGGCAGCGCGTCGGCGGCGATTGATGCCTACGAGTTCAAAAACGAGGCCGAGCGCGAGCGGTACCGGACGCTGGTGGAAGAGTTGCGCTGTCCGAAGTGCCAGAACCAGAACATTGCCGATTCCAATGCGCCGATCGCCATGGACCTGCGCCGTGAAATCTACCGCATGCTGGAAGAGGGGCAGAGCAACGAGCAGATCGTCGACTACCTGGTCGCCCGTTACGGCGACTTCGTTCTCTACAAACCGCCCGTCAATGCCAAAACGCTTGTTCTCTGGTATGGACCGATTGTCCTGCTGGTGATTGGATTCGCCGTCTTGGCGTTCATCCTGATACGTCGTCGCCGTGCGTCCGATAAGCCCGCGTCGAACACCCTTACCGAGGCCGAGCGTGAGCGCCTGGCCACGTTGTTGGATAGAAAAGAACCATGATCGATTTCTGGATAGGTGCAGGCCTGTTGCTGTTGGCCGCCCTGGCGTTCCTGCTGCTGCCGTTGTTGCGTGGGCGTGGTGTACAGGCCGAAGAAGACCGGACGGCGTTGAATGTCGCGCTTTACCAGGAGCGGCTTGGAGAGCTGGCGGCGCAACAGGCGGCCGGAACCCTTGATTCAGAACAGCTCGAGGCCGGGCGCGCCGATGCAGCGCGCGAGTTGCTTGATGACACCGAGGGCACCACCACTACTCGCCACAATAACCATTTGGGTCGGGCTGTGCCGCTGATTGCGGCTATCCTTGTGCCGTTGGTTGGATATGGTCTCTACCTGCACTGGGGTGCGAGCGACAAGCTGCAGTTGGCGCGGGAGTTCACTGAGCAGCCCGCGACGATGGAAGAGATGGTCGGACGGCTGGAGCGCGCAGTGAAGGCTCAGCCCGAGTCCGCGGAGGCCTGGTATTTCCTGGCCAAGACCTATATGAGCCGAGAGCGCCCAGCGGATGCTGCTACCGCATTCGAGCAGGTCGTCAAGCTGGCGGGGCGTCAGCCGGAACTCCTGGGTCAGTGGGCGCAGGCGCTCTATTTCGCTGGTGACCGTCAATGGTCCAAGCAGCTGCAACAGCTGACCGACGAGGCATTACGTGGTGATCCACACGAGGTCACTAGCCTCGGGCTGTTGGGTATCGCGGCCTACGAAGAAGAACGGTTCGCGGAGGCGATAGGGTTTTGGGAGCGGTTGGTGGCAACGCTGCCTGCTGAAGATCCATCGCGTGATGCCATTCAGGGCGGTATCGCTCGTGCGCGCGAGCAGCTCGGCGAGTCGGCTCCGGCGAGCGTGACCAAACCGGCCGGCGAGATGGTTGCCGAGACCGGGGCGGGACTGACGGTCGAAGTGCAACTGGCTGCCGAGGTGGTCGACAAGGTTCGACCGACCGATGCCGTATTCATCTTCGCCCGTGCGTTGTCCGGCCCGCCGATGCCCTTGGCTGTGAAACGTATAACGGTTGCCGATTTACCCGCGACGGTTAACTTGAGTGATGCAGATGCAATGACTCCACAGCTTCGATTGTCCAACTTTGAACAAGTCAGATTGTTCGCCCGCGTATCCCGAGATGGGAACGCTACTCGCGGTGAGTGGCAAGGCAGTAGCGAACCGTTGGCGCCGGATGATGCGGATGCGGTCAAGCTGACTATCGACCAACCTGTAGCACCCTGATCGCAGGGGTTCGGGAGACGACTGATTATGCTGGAGGAGCGGGTTTCAACAAGGTTTCAGCGCCTGGCCAGAGTTAGCGCAGTAGTAACGCTGGCGTTGCTGCTTGGGGCCTGTGCGGGCAATCCTTACCAGGCGTCCGGACCTACACGCGACCCGGCACCGCCCGAATCGGCGCCGCCTCGCGAACCGGTTGCTACGCCTCCCCCAGTGCGCACCCCACCGGCACCGCGCCCGCCGGCAACCCAGAAAAGCCATCCACGTTATGCGCCGCCGCCTCATGCTGCTGCGCATTGGGACAACCGTCTGGGCGTCTACGTTGTGGAAGGGCAGGACTTGTTCTATCGCGAGCGTCTCTACTACCGCTGGGATGGCGACTGGTATTGCGCCGGTCGGCCTGGTGGTCCCTGGGAGCCGGTAGCGCCACCTAGCGTCCCAACGGGGCTACGTAGCCTGCACTGACCGTACATTTTTCCGCTGTGGCAATTAAAGGCGACGTGGAGGTTGCCGATAAGGTATCAGGCGCCGCGGACAGAGGTTCAGGCGGTATCGGTTCGGCCTTGTTGCCAGTTCATTCGGAGCGGATTCATGAGTGCAGCAGTCAAACGTCTTGAGGAAACCGGCAACGCCTTGCGTGACGCCATGGCTCAGCAGGACTGGACAGCGATCAGCGTGCTTGACCTGCAATGCCGTCAAGTTGTTGAGGCTGCGATGGTCGAGCCTCGTGAAGACGACTCAGCAATTCGGCAGCGTCTGCAAGAGCTGGTGTATCTCTACCGTGAACTGGTCACCACTTGTCAGAGCGAGAAGCAGCGTGTTGCGGATGAGCTGATACAGCTCAACCAGTCGCAGCAAGGAGCCAACATTTACAAGTTATTCGGCTGATAGTTCCTGAAAGCTGCCGCGACCATTGGTCGCGGAGAGCTGCCTGATTTTCACCGCCCGATTTAACGGATCAGGTACACCAAAGCAGGTTCAAACGCACGCGTCAGCAACGGTATTCTTAGGCGTACAGTTGAGCTTTCCGCTCGAAATCAGACGGTTCTGTCTCGATCTCCTGAGCTAGTCCAAACGCGCCAAAGCTGAACGCGTTATCTCCCGGCTCGTTCCTAACGAGTTGCTCTATGTCAATAACAGAATGCATTCCTTGCTATTTTGTCGTTGAATCACGTCATAAATTTGACTCAGGCCGTTTTTTTTAATTAACTACCGGCTATCTGCCGATGACGCTGCCGTTCTGCCAAGGACGTGTGCGGGCTTTCTTTCAGCCTCTAGAGCTATAAACAAGATGTGGCGTGAAACCAAAATTTTGTTGATAGACGACGATCAGGATCGTCGCCGGGATCTGACGGTCATTCTGAACTTTCTCAGCGAAGATCATTTGTCATGCGCCAGCACCGATTGGCAGGCTGCGGTCGATTCACTGGAATCAAGCCGCAGCATACTCGGCGTGATGCTTGGTGATGTTGCAGCGAAGGGCGGCGCCGTGGAGTTGCTCAAGCAGATCAGCAAGTGGGACGAAAACCTGCCCCTTCTGTTGATTGGAGAGCCAGCACCGGCCGAATGGCCGGATGAGATACGCCAGCGCGTGCTAACTAGCCTCGAGATGCCGCCGAGCTACAACAAACTGCTCGATTCGCTTCACCGGGCCCAGATCTACCGGGACATGAACGATAAGGCGAAGGCGCGTGGTCGGCAGCGCGAGCCAAATCTGTTTCGTAGCCTGGTAGGCACCAGTCGTGCAGTTCAGCATGTACGTCAGATGATGCAGCAGGTTGCAGACACTGAGGCGAGCGTACTGATTCTCGGTGAGTCGGGAACCGGCAAAGAGGTTGTTGCACGCAACCTGCACTATCATTCCAAGCGTCGTAACGGGCCTTTCGTTCCCGTCAATTGCGGAGCGATTCCGGCGGAGTTGCTTGAGAGCGAGCTGTTCGGTCATGAAAAGGGTGCGTTTACCGGCGCGATCACCTCGCGTGCCGGTCGTTTCGAGCTGGCCGAAGGCGGGACGCTGTTCCTCGATGAGATCGGCGACATGCCGCTGCCTATGCAGGTCAAGTTGCTGCGCGTCCTGCAGGAACGCACCTTCGAGCGCGTGGGCAGCAACCGTACGCAAAACGCCGACGTACGCATCATCGCTGCAACGCACAAAGACCTGGAAAAAATGATCGTGGATGGCAGCTTCCGCGAGGATCTCTATTACCGGCTTAACGTGTTTCCCATCGAAATGGCCCCTTTGCGCGAGCGCATCGAGGATATTCCGCTGCTGATGAACGAGCTCATCTCGCGCATGGAACACGAGAAGCGGGGCTCCATCCGTTTCAATTCGGCGGCGATCATGTCCCTCTGTCGTCACGATTGGCCCGGTAACGTACGGGAGTTGGCTAACCTCGTCGAGCGCATGGCCATCATGCACCCGTACGGCGTGATTGGTGTGATGGAGCTGCCAAAGAAATTCCGCCACGTCGATGACGACGATGAGCAGTACGCGACCAGCCTGCATGACGAGATGGAAGAGCGTGCAGCAATAAACGCCCCGATCATTCCGGCGGATGCGCATGCCATGCTTCCCGTAGAAGGCCTTGATCTGAAGGATTACCTGGGCAACCTAGAGCAGGGGCTTATCCAGCAGGCGCTGGAAGATGCAGGCGGCGTTGTGGCGCGTGCTGCAGAGCGTCTGCGGGTACGGCGAACCACGCTGGTAGAAAAGATGCGTAAATACGGAATGAACCGTCGCGAAGACGATCTCGACGAGTGATTTCCTTTGCCACGCCGCTCTTGCTTGCGGCGTGGCCCTTCCTTGTTCTGTCATCTCGGGCATGATCCTTGCTGACCTTCACGTTACCGACCATCTTTTGACGGAAACGTGTGCCAGTGACTTCAGCGACCTGCTCTCCTGATCCCGTCCAATTCCCGGCCAAGGCCGGCTCAAGCGACGAGCTTGAACAATCGCTCGCACTTTTCCATCACATGTCCGGCCGGTTGGGCGAGTCCCAGTTCATGCTGCAGGCACGGGTAGCCGAGTTGAAGGATCAGCTTGCGGAGAGCGCTGCGCAGCGCCTGCAGGAATTCGACGAGAAGGAGCGCCTGGCGAGCCGCTTGCAAAGCCTGCTGGACCTGTTGCCTGGCGGTGTGATTGTCATCGACGGCCAGGGTATGGTTCGCGAAGCGAATCCGGTTGCGCTCGAGCTGCTTGGCGCACCGCTCGAAGGGGCGCTCTGGCGCGAGGTGATTGCGCGGAGTTTCTCGCCTCGTAGGGATGACGGTCACGAAATCTCATTGAGGGATGGGCGTCGCGTTTCTATCGCTACCCGTTCCTTGAACGTTGAGCCTGGGCAGCTGGTGCTGCTGACCGATCTGACGGAGACACGGCGGCTGCAGGAGCAACTGGCGCGTCATGAGCGTTTGTCTGCGCTGGGCCGTATGGTGGCATCGTTGGCTCATCAGATCCGTACCCCGCTATCGACAGCACTGCTGTATGCAAGCCATCTGGAACAGGGCGGATTGTCGGTCGAGCATCAGCAGCGGTTTGCCGGTCGTTTGAAGGACCGGCTGAACGAATTGGAGCATCAGGTTCGTGACATGCTGGTTTTCGCGCGGGGTGATCTGCCGCTGGAGGACCGGCTAACACCCGCTGAGTTGCTGGGAGCGCTGCGTGCGGCGACCGAGATGAAGTTAGAGGGCGTCGCCGTTCGCTGGCAATGCGACGCCCGGACCGGTGCACTGTTGTGCAATCGCGACACCTTGGTCGGTGCACTGCTCAACCTGATCGAAAATGCGCTCCAGGCGGCGACCGGCGATACAAAACTGAAGGTTCATCTCTTTGCACGAGGTTCAATGCTGCGTATCAGCATCAGTGACAACGGTGTAGGCATCGATGCGGCGACCTTGGCCCGACTTGGCGAGCCCTTTTTCACCACACGGGCAACCGGGACCGGCCTCGGCCTGGCCGTCGTCAACTCGGTAGTGCGAGCGCATTCAGGCGCGCTTGAGCTGCGTTCTCGCCCGGGCAGAGGAACCTGCGCCACGTTGCAGCTACCGCTGCTTCCGCTGTCCTCGCTCGCACATTCGGAGTAGCCCTATGGGCGTTAAAGTTCTACTGGTCGAAGATGATCGCGCTTTGCGCGAAGCGCTGGGCGATACCCTCGAACTGGGCGGCTATGCCTTCCGCGCGGTGGAGTCCGCTGAGGCCGCGTTGCATGCGCTGGATCAGGAGAGTTTCGGCCTGCTGGTCAGTGATGTGAACATGCCTGGCATAGACGGCCATGCCTTGCAGGCAATTGTGCGCGAACGGTATCCGCAAACGCCTGTCTTGTTGATGACTGCCTATGGTGCCGTCGAGCGCGCCGTCGAAGCCATGCGCCTAGGGGCTGTGGATTACCTGGTTAAACCGTTCGAACCCAAGGTGTTGCTCGACCTGGTCGGCCGGCATGCCTTTGGCCAGCTTGGTGCGACCGAAATGCAGGGGCCTGTGGCGGTTGAACCTGCGAGTCGGCAACTGCTGGCGCTGGCGGCACGGGTGGCACAAAGCGATTCGACGGTGCTGGTTTCAGGAGAGTCGGGCACTGGCAAAGAAGTGCTAGCTCGTTTTATTCATCAGCAGTCATCGCGAGCCGACAAGCCGTTCGTGGCCATCAACTGCGCTGCGATTCCGGAAAACATGCTGGAAGCGACGCTCTTCGGTCATGAGAAGGGCGCCTTCACTGGTGCCATCGCGACGCAGCCAGGCAAGTTCGAGCTGGCTGATCGCGGTACGCTACTGCTTGACGAGATCTCCGAAATGCCGCTGGCATTGCAAGCCAAGTTGCTGCGGGTACTGCAGGAGCGTGAGGTCGAGCGTGTGGGTGGGCGCAAACCCATACCGCTCGACATCCGTATCGTCGCCACGACCAACCGTGATCTGGCTGAGGAGGTTCGCAGCGGGCGCTTCCGTGAAGACCTGTTCTACCGTCTCTCGGTCTTTCCGCTCGCCTGGCCGGCATTGCGCGATCGGCCGGCGGATATCGTGCCGCTGGCCGAGCGGTTGCTGGCCAATCATGCGGCAAAGATGCGTCAGCCAGGCGCGAGACTGACAGCTGAGGCGCGTCAGTGCCTGCTCGGATATTCCTGGCCCGGCAACGTGCGTGAGCTCGACAACGCGATTCAGCGAGCCCTTATCCTGCAGCAGGGCGGATTTATTCGGCCGGATGACCTCTATCTGACAGCTGCTGCCGGCTTCGCCTCGCTGGCGCGTACTGCCGCAAGCGCAATCGTGTCGACGCAATCTGCCCCGGCGACCGTTTCAGTGCCGGCCGAGGTCGCTGGCGCGTTGGGTGAAGACCTGCGCCGTCGCGAGTTCGAACTCATTCTCGAGACCCTGCGTGCCGAGCGCGGGCGCCGTAAGGAGACGGCTGACCGTCTAGGTATCAGTGCGCGGACGCTTCGTTACAAGCTGGCTCAGATGCGCGATGCCGGTATGGACCCGGAGTCAGCGCTGCGCTCCGGTTGAAGCGGGGTTCCGGACGAAGGCGGCTCTGATAAGCTCCCCGACCAACATCGCTCAAGAGGGTCTCTACATGGACGAAGCGTTCTGGCAGCGTCGCTGGGCACGTAACGAAATCGGCTTCCATCTAAACGAGGTCAACCCCTACCTGCGCCGCTATTGGCCCAGCTTGAAGTTAGCGCAAGGGGCTCGTGTCCTGGTGCCGTTGTGTGGGAAAAGTCTCGACATGGCCTGGCTCGCCGATCAGGGTTTTGCGGTGTTGGGTGTAGAGCTGAGCGAGCGCGCAGCCGAGGATTTTTTCTCCGAGCACGAGCTAGTCCCGGACGTCAGCGTCCAGGGTGAGTTCAAGGTTTACCGGGCAGGTATGGTGGAAATCCGCTGTGGCGATTTCTTCGCCATGACACCTGCTGATGTGGCCGACTGCCAGGCGCTATACGACCGCGCTGCGCTGATCGCATTGCCCGCCGACATGCGTCAGCGTTACGTCAACCATCTAGTCAGCATCCTTGCGCCAAACTGTCAGGGGCTGCTGATCACATTGGATTACCAGCAGGAGCAGATGTCCGGCCCGCCATTCGCTGTGAGTGATGCTGAAGTTCGAATGTCTTTGAGCGCGCACTGGAAAGTCGATCTGCTGGAGCGCGCCAACGTGTTGAACGAAAGCAATTGGAGATTTCTTCAGCGTGGCCTCACTCGCCTAGAAGAAAGCTGCTACCGACTCGGTGAACTCTCCTAGCGCGCATCGACTGTCGTGCTGACAGCTGTTGAGATGACGGGCGCGCCGCGGTGTGCCCGTTGTGGTTTTCGCCCGACCATTTCGCCACCAGCGTTAGCCGGTTATCTCGGTTATTGGTTGCGCTGGAGTTGACGGATAAACACGTCGGCTTCGTCTATGGCCCGTTGCATTTCAGCGAGGAGCTGATCGACATTCCCTTCCAGCGTGCGGTATTCGCCCTGCAAGGCGCCGATCGCGCGTGCATTGAGGTTGTGCTTGAGAAACAGTACCTGGTCGCGCAATACGTCTAACACCGGATCGATACGCTTTTCCGCTGCCTTCATGCGTTGCAGCAGCACACGATAATCTTTCTGGGTGCGTTCCAGATTTCGTTGACTGGCCGCTTTCAAGCTTGCGTTGCTGTACTCGCCGAGTTCCTGTTTCCATTCCTCGAAAAGCGCCTCGGCGACATCCTCGACGGCTTCGACCCTTTCCCGCACTTCGCGAGCGCTGTTTTCGCTGGCTTTGAACTCATTGTTCAGCGCCTCGTAGCGCTCTTCAAGCTTACCGCCTTTAACCTGAACCACACTGCGATAACGCTCCAAGGCATCCTTGAACTGCTCCTTGGCTTCCTGCTGTGAGTCGCGCGCATCCTCGACGCGGTCAACCAGAATGTCGCGCTTATGCAATCCGACCTTCTCCATTGCCGAGTAATAGGCGCTCTGGCAGCCGGCCAGGGTGAGCAGGGCGAGGGCGAGTAGAAAGAAGCGGCGCATGTTGAGATGTTCCTTTTCTGAAGACGGCGCTTGCTTCGACAGGCATACAGCCACTACGTGCAAATCGCAGACGAAAAAAAGGGCGGCTTGTGTATGCCGCCCTTGTTTCGGTTCGCTCGCTTAGCCGCGCTGGCGCAAGGCTTCGATACGATCTTCCAGCGTTGGGTGAGTCATCAGCAGGCCGGCCAGGCCGTTGCGCAGGGCACCGTTGATGCTGAAGGCCTTGAGGCTGTCCGGCATGTCGACTGGCACGCCCTGTTCTGCGCGCAGACGCTGCAGGGCGCCGATCATCGCGCTGGTCCCGGCAAGCTGAGCCCCCGCTTCGTCAGCGCGGAACTCACGCTTGCGTGAGAACCACATGACAATGATGCTGGCTAGGATCCCCAGCACAAGTTCGGCGAAGATCGTCGCAACGAAATAGCCGATGCCATGGCCATCTTCGTTCTTCAGGATCGCCTTATCGACGAAGCTGCCGAAGATGCGTGCAAAAAACATGACGAAGGTGTTTACCACGCCCTGGATCAATGCAAGCGTGACCATGTCGCCGTTGGAAACGTGGCCAATCTCGTGGGCCAGTACGGCCCTGACTTCGTCCGGGGAGAAGCGCTCGAGCAACCCTTGGCTGACTGCGACAAGCGCATCGTTCTTGTTCCAGCCGGTGGCGAAGGCGTTGGCTTCATAAGCAGGGAAGATACCCACTTCTGGCATCTTGATGCCGGCATCACGGGCCAGCTGCTCGACGGTTTGCAATAACCACTGTTCGTGACGCGTGCGCGGCTGGGTGATGATCTCTGTACGGGTACTCATTTTCGCCATCCATTTGGAGATGAACAGCGAAATCAGTGCACCAGCGAAACCAAAGACGGCGCAGAAAGCCAGCAGGCTGCCGTAGTTCTGACCCGTGTAGCGATCTACTCCAAGCAACTTGAGGGTGATGCTAGCGACGACCAGCACAGCCAGGTTGGTGGCCAGAAACAAGAAAATGCGCATCATGTTGCGGCAGACTCCAAGAGGAACAGTAAAGAACGATAGGCTATATAAGGGGCGGCCCGGCTCGATTCAACCGAGCGACTATTTCAAGCTATGTCGCCTGCCGCCCGGCTGGGCTTAGCTGCGCTCAGGCAGTGGCCTGTCGAACAGCTGGCGCGTCAGTTGTGCCAGCCGCTCGCTGTCCGCTTCACGCAACGCTTCGCGTAGCTGATGCGCCAGGCTGGACTGGACCCGACGGACACTCGGCGGCAGTGAGTCGAGACCGGCAAAGGCATCGCGGATGGTGGCAGTCAGGCGCAGGAATGCCTTCTCGGTGAGAACAGCCTGGTCGAGCGCCTGAAAATGAATGGTGCTCTCGAAGCGTAGATAGCCCTCCTCGGCGAGCCATATCAGCGCGCCGAGGCAGCCTTGATGGCGCTTGCTGGGCAGGCCGAACTCATCGGGTTCTTCATGGCCGATGAGGTCCTCGACGTACAGCGCGACTTTCCGCGGAAAGGCCTGATAGAGCGTCAGCAGCCCGGCCGCGGCGTCCCGGTAGAAGTCATCGATTTGCAGATCCATCCAACACTACTGGCTGTAGGTCTTGAGGAAGTTGCCAATTCGGCCAATAGCCTGCTCAAGGTCGTCCACGCGGGGCAGGGTGACCACGCGGAAGTGATCCGGCCACGGCCAATTGAAGGCCGTACCCTGAACAATCAGTAGCTTCTCTGATAAGAGCAGGTCGAGGACGAATTTCTCGTCGTTGTGGATGGGGCAGATTTTCGGATCAATCCGTGGGAACGCATAAAGCGCACCCATCGGCTTGACGCAGCTGACGCCGGGAATGTCGTTGAGTAGTTCCCAGGTCCGGTTGCGCTGCTCAAGCAGGCGGCCTGGTGGTAACACTAGATCATTGATGCTCTGGTAGCCGCCCAAGGCGGTCTGGATGGCGTGCTGAGACGGCACGTTGGCACATAGGCGCATGTTGGCCAGGATGTCGATGCCTTCGATGTAGCTCTGCGCTTTGTGCTTGGGACCGGAGATCGCCACCCAGCCGGAGCGGAAGCCAGCAACGCGGTATGATTTCGATAGCCCGTTGAAGGTCAGACACAGTACGTCAGGGGCAAGCGATGCGGTGCAGATGTGCACTGCCTCGTCATACAGAATCTTGTCGTAGATCTCGTCGGAGAAAAGCACCAGCTTGTGCTGACGGGCCAGCTCGACCATGCCTGCCAAAATTTCGCGTGGGTATACCGCACCGGTCGGGTTGTTCGGGTTGATCAGCACCAGCGCTTTGGTGTTGGGCGTGATTTTGGCTTTGATATCGGCCAGGTCAGGCCACCAGTTGGCCTGCTCGTCGCAAAGGTAATGCACCGGTTTGCCGCCCGCCAAGCTGACGGCGGCCGTCCACAGCGGGTAATCGGGGGCCGGGATCAGCACTTCATCGCCGTTGTTGAGCAGGGCCTGCATGGACATCACGATAAGCTCGGACACGCCGTTACCGAGATAGATGTCTTCGATGGTGATGCCCTCTACCTGCTTCTGCTGGTAGTACTGCATGATCGCCTTGCGTGCGCTGAATAGGCCTTTGGAATCGCTGTAGCCCTGCGCGGTGGGCAGATTGCGGATCACGTCCTGAAGGATTTCCTCAGGGGCTTCGAAACCGAATGGCGCCGGATTGCCGATGTTCAGCTTGAGGATGCGATGGCCTTCCTCTTCCAGGCGTTTGGCGTGCTTGAGCACTGGCCCACGGATGTCATAACAGACATTGGCGAGCTTGTTCGATTTGCTGACCTGCATGATCCTTGTGTCCCGAAGTGATGACGCGCCTGCCGTTCTGAAGGGCTGGCTGCGTACGGCGTGAACCCGGGCGCCTTGGCAGTGTGAAACCCCGCTGCCAGACTAGGCGTCTTAAGAGCACCGCATCATACGTGCGGCCTGATCCCCGGAAAAGGTACAGAGGTGCCTTTTTAAGCTCATGAGGTGTACCGATGGATAAGCTTGAGAAACCGCTCGAAACCTGGCGTGAAGAACTTTCCGACGAGCAATTCCAGGTCTGCCGTCTGGGTGCGACCGAGCGACCGTTCACCGGCAAGTACAACGACACCAAGGCGCCCGGCATCTACCACTGCGCCTGCTGTGATGCACCGCTGTTCGATTCTGACGCCAAGTTCGATTCAGGCTGTGGCTGGCCGAGCTACTTTCAGCCGGTTAGCGATACAGCCATTGCCAGCATTGACGACTTCAGCCGCGGCATGCATCGCATTGAGGTCAAGTGTGCTCGCTGTGATGCCCATTTGGGGCATGTATTCCCGGATGGTCCGGCACCGACCGGGCTGCGCTACTGCATCAATTCAGCGTCTCTCAATCACAAGCCGCGCGACGCGTAAAGGCGCTTCGCAACGCTTCAATGGAGCACCCCATGAACGATGCGCTCTTGGATATTCCCTGCGTCACGATCGATGGCCAACAGAAGACCTTGTCTGATTTTGGCGCCAAGGCTCTGCTGGTGGTTAATACGGCCAGTCAATGTGGCTTCACGCCCCAATACAAGGGGCTGGAAGCGCTCTGGAAGCGCTATCGCGAGCAGGGGCTGGTGGTGATCGGGTTTCCCTGTGATCAGTTCGGCCATCAGGAGCCGGGGGACGAGGCGCAGATCGCTGCGTTCTGCGAGCGTAACTTCGGCGTCAGCTTTCCGATGTTCGCCAAGATCCGGGTCAACGGAAGCGATGCTCACCCTTTGTTCATGGAGTTGAAAAAGCGCGCGCCCGGTTTGCTGGGCAGCAAGGCGATCAAGTGGAATTTCACTAAGTTTCTGGTCACCGACGATGGGCGTTCGGTGAGGCGCTTTTCGTCTCGAACCTCGCCGGACGCGCTGACAGCGCATATCGAGGCTTGCTTGTAACCTATATTTCCCGGCCGCCACAGCGCTTTTGTACGTTGCAGCCGCGATCGTTTTGGAGACGTTGAATGGATGCCGAGCTCAAAGCTTTTTTACAGCGTGCTGATGCGCTGATGTCGCGCCTGGAACCCTTGCTTCCTGCGCAGCGTGCGCCGCTGGATTGGGATACGAGCTTGGCTGCGCGTTGGCATCGTGAAGGGCAGGGCGGCTACCTGCAGGCGCTAAATGTGTCGCTCGACATGAAGCTAAACGATTTGATCGGCATTGACCGGCAGTGCGAGCTGTTGTCGCGCAACACCCGTCAGTTCGTGTCAGGACTGCCGGCGAATCATGTCCTGCTCTGGGGTGCGCGCGGTACCGGAAAATCTTCTTTGATCCGAGCATTGTTGGCTGAATATGCACCGGCGGGCCTGCGCCTTATAGAAATCGAACGCGACCATCTGGCTGATCTGCCGAAACTGGTCGATCAGCTTGCCGGGCAGGCACAACATTTCGTGGTGTTCTGTGATGATCTTTCGTTCGAGGCGGGCGAGGGCGACTATCGGGTCTTGAAAAGCGTGTTGGACGGCTCGCTGGAGCGGGCCCCCGAGAATGTCTTGCTGTATGCCACTTCGAATCGCCGGCACCTTGTGCCTGAGCGTCAGAGCGACAACGAAAACTGGCAGATGGTGGATGGAGAGCTGCATCCAAACGAGGCGGTAGAGGACAAGATTGCGCTGTCGGATCGCTTTGGACTTTGGCTGTCGTTCTACCCGTTCAGCCAGGCGCATTACCTCAACGTGGTGCGGCACTGGATCGGCTCGCTGGCGGCACGGGCGGAGCTGAGGTGGAGCTGGGACGACGAGTTGGAAAAGGACGCCATTCGCTGGGCCACAGCTCGCGGCAATCGCAATGGCCGTTGCGCTTATCAGTTTGCTCGGCAGTGGGTGGGGATTCGCCTGCTGTAGGCAAGCGGTTAGGCTGCTGCCGGACCTCCAATTGACCAAAGCGTGCCTTATAAACAGGCCATGCGCTGCGGGACACACCTGTTGGTGAGCCTCGGCGTTCTACTGCTCAATTTGCAGGAGGCCCGCCTCGGAACCGAGGCTGTTGCTTGGTTCCGGGGCGGTGCGCGTTAGCTTCAGTTCGGCGGTGTTGGCCTTTTGCCCATTTCGATGAGTTTGGCGGTCATACGCTGCTCGCCGGGCAGCACGTTCTCTATCGATGCGCGTGATTTCAAACGCGAGTAGTGCGCGGCCAGGGCCGGCCAACGACCCGCATCGACCACCTCGCCGCCGTGTTCCATGTTGATCAGCTGGCACGCAACGGCGATGTCGGCCATCGACAGTTGCTCGCCAAGGAAAAAGGCGCTCTCCCCCAGCTGACGCTCAAGGTAGTCGAAGTGCGGTGGCAGCTTCTCGTTCAATGCGGCCTGCACGGTTTCCTCGTTGCAGGGCTTGCCCGAGCTCGGCTTCAGGACGCGGTTGCGGAAAACCCCGAATGTCGTCAGCGGTGCGAGCTCGTAATCGGCATATTTTTCCAGCCAGCGTATATGCGATCGGTCGGTCGGGTTAGCGCCATACAGCCGAACAGTTTGATCGTAAGCTTCGTCGAGGTATTGGCAGATCACGCTGGAGTCGGCCAGGCAGAGCTCATCATCCTTCATGGCTGGGATGCGGCCGAGTGGATTGAGCTGCAGATACCATTCGGGCGGCGTGAATGGCATTACGACTTCTAGCCCATAGTCCAGGCCTTTTTCCTGCAGGCAAAGGCGTACCTTGCGAACGAAGGGCGATAGGGGGGCACCGAATACGGTTATGGGCATGACGAGTTCTCCACGGCAGGGCAGGGCAGCAGGCGGACGCCGGAGGTTCAGTTGAGCATGGCGCTCGGAGCGCCGTCTCAATTCGTCCGCTCTGTACCTAGTAGATGTTGTTCTTTTTCCAATCGTCTTCGCTTTCGAGGCTCTTCAGACCTTCGGCGAGCTGGCTCGGTTCGTCAAGCTTCGGTTGTTGTTCCGTCTGCTCGAGCTTATTAGCGTGGCTGTAGCTCGCTTCGAGCTTGCTCAATTGGGTTTGATACTCGGCCGGGTTGGGCTGTTTGCGGATGTGCTGGATACCGCGCTCGAAAGCCAGGCGCGCTTTGTGCGCACTACCCTGCTGAAGCGACTGCTGACCGATATTGCTGAAGTATTCGACATGCAGCATCACCATCATCCGCTGGATCTGTTGGATCCAGCGCTTGGCTGCGGTGGTATCCAGCTGGTTCTGCTTGTTGGCCCAGACAATCTGAGCATGCAGGTCTTCCATCAGCAGGCGAATCTCCTTCGCTTGTGCTTCTGTGGTGACCTTGACTGGCGCGTTTGCTACGGGAATGTCTTCGCCTTCGGCAACAGCGCTACGTAGAGCAGCGAGCCGGGGGCCGAGCGTGGCGTTCTTCTTGTCTAGGGGAAGCAGCTGCTCTCCCAGACCCAGCTCCAGACGCGTCAGCAACAGCTTCAGTGCCGGCGTCATCATCTGGCCAGGAAAACTCTCGGAGAGGTTGGCACAGCGGCGCATGCGGTCGCTGAGTTCGGCGCGGACGCGCGCCTTTTCCAAGCCGTTCTTCTCTACGATCTGATTGATGACGCCAATTGCAATCAGGATGAACAGGCCGGCAATGACCAATCCAGTAATCAGAACTGGGGACACGAAACGCACCTCTCTGACCGAGCGATTTTTTCCGAGTGTAGAGCGTTGGCTGGCAAGCTGATAGCTCAACGCTTGCTATACGTTGGGTTCATAAAATATTTCTAGATGGTGCTTGACGACCATGAACGACCTCCATAGAATGCGCGCCACTTGCAGCGTGAAGCCCTAAAGCGAAACGTTGAAAGCCGGATAAAAGCAGTAGCTTCCGGGCAGCGTCCCCTTCGTCTAGTGGCCTAGGACACCGCCCTTTCACGGCGGTAACAGGGGTTCGAGTCCCCTAGGGGACGCCATTATTTGCGGGAATAGCTCAGTTGGTAGAGCACGACCTTGCCAAGGTCGGGGTCGCGAGTTCGAGTCTCGTTTCCCGCTCCAAATTTGCTCCGAGTCTTTTTGAAAGATATCGAAGCGCTAAAAAAGCGACCTAAAGGGTCGCTTTTTTCGTTTCTGGACACTCGTTTATCCGCTTGCCGCTGCGGATATCTGGATGGTCCGGGTAGTCGCCTTCTGACGTTTCTTCGAAGGTTTTGGCTATCTCACAGACGCCACTGCGCGAACCTTTTTGTTCAGGTGTACTTGGTAAAAATGCTGCGCACGCGCGCCAGCGTCTCGCCAGTGTCCTGAGCCTGATCGTGCATAGCCTCTTCAATCAGGCAAGTCAGCATCAGCCGATAGGCCTTGTCCAATGCGCTGCGAGCGGCGGAAAACTGCTGGGCTATCGATTCGCAGTCCTCGCCGCGTTTGATCATGGCCTGGATGCCCCGCACCTGCCCTTCAACTCTCGCCAGCCGTTTCAGCATGGCCTGCTGTTGATCCTGTAACTGTACGGATTCGGTGGGAGTTGTCTGATCATTCATGCTGATACCTGGCGTCACGAAAAGGGCGTCTGCTGACATGCTCGGTCGCCGGGATCGGTCAGCCTGGCATACCGGTAGGGGCATGCTATCGGTGCCACCGCTTACGGCCAACTTCTTTCAGTCTATGCGGCATAACAATATATTGATAAATATATTGTTATGCGATTAACTATGTTCATTGATGGCGGCCAGGCTGGATAAGCCTGTGACGCTGTTGCGAACACTCCTCGGCATCGGGCGTCAGGGCGAACAGGCCCGTCGGAGAGCCGGGCTTCGGTGGTGTCGGGCATGACATCTCCCATTGTCACTTGTTTCGGAAATGGACCAGCTATGACGATCGATTGGGGCAACTTCACTCCTTGGACCGCGCTGGCCGGCGGCGTGCTGATTGGTGCGGCGGCCGGGCTGTTCGTTCTGCTCAATGGCCGTATCGCCGGTATCAGCGGTCTGCTCGCCAGCCTGCTGGAGCGCGATGCTGAGGGGCGGGGGGAAAAGTTGGTGTTCATTGTTGGCGTGTTGCTGGCGCCGTTGTTGTGGGTGTCGTTTACCTCCTTACCAGCCTTGGAGTTTCAGTCGGGTTGGCTTGGGCTAGGAGTGGCTGGGTTGCTGGTCGGCATCGGTACTCGTTATGGCTCCGGTTGCACCAGTGGCCATGGAGTGTGTGGCATCTCCCGGCTGTCCCCGCGCTCGATCGTGGCGACCCTGACCTTCATGGCTGCCGGTTTCGCTACCGTCTTTGTCCTTCGTCATCTTCTCGGGGGCTGACTATGCGTAAGCTGACCTCGTTTGCCGCCGGCCTGCTATTCGGGCTGGGGTTGCTGCTATCGGGCATGGCCAACCCAGCCAAGGTGATTGGCTTTCTTGATCTGTTCGGCGCCTGGGATCCGTCGCTGGCGATGGTCATGGTCGGAGCGATTGGGACGGCGCTGGTGCCTTTCAGCTTGGCCAAGGCGCGCCAGCGCTCGTTGCTTGACGCTCCGATGCAATTGCCCAGCAAACGCGAGCTCGATGGTCGTTTGGTCGGCGGTAGTTTGCTGTTCGGTGTGGGCTGGGGGATTGCCGGTATTTGTCCGGGCCCAGCGATCGCCGTGTTGCTCAGCGGTCACTGGCAGGTGCTCTTGTTTGTCCTTGCCATGCTCGGCGGGATGTTGCTGTTCTCCGCGCTGGAACGCCGGCGCTCTTGCTGACCTGGAGGTCATTATGAAAGCCAACATCGGAACCATCGACCGCACGCTGCGGATCGTCATCGGCCTAGCGCTAATCGGCCTTACTCTAGCTGGCATGATTGGCGTCTGGGGCTGGATTGGTCTGCTACCCCTGGCCACCGGCCTTTTCCGCTTTTGCCCGGCCTATACGCTGCTCGGAATCAAGACTTGCAAGGCGTGCAGTACCAAGCCCTGACCAAGATGCGGAGGCAGGCTCGTCCAGCAGAAGACCGACGTTGACGTCGGTTTTCTGCTTTATGGACATACTGATTTTGCGAGGTTACTCAAAGCTCGGCAGGCTCGGTTTCGCTACCGGCTTGCCGGCTTCGGTCCAGGCATCGAAACCGCCGGCGATCGATTTCACGTGTAGATAGCCCATGTCTTGCAGAGATGCAGCTGACAGCGCTGCGCGGCCACTGGTCTTGCAGTAGAGCACGATGTTCATGTCTCGTGCGCCCAGCTCGGGTGTACCGCTTAGCTTGAATTCCAACAGGCCACGCGGAATGTTTGTGGCGCCATTGATATGGCCTTCGCGAAACTCATCGGCTTCGCGTACATCGATCACAATATCCGCCGCCTGGATTGCCGCTTCGGCATCGCCTAGGGGTATTTCCTGGATACGGGTCCGGGCCTGTTCGACGAGGTCGTGTGCATTTTTCATCTACGGTCTCCCATGCTGGTTCAGTTGCAACGTTGCCGTTCAAGTGCGTGTCGAGTGGTCTGCGAATCCAGGGCGAGCAGCGCTTCGTACTGGCTGATGAACACCTGCCCGCCGAAGTGTTCGAGGAAATCGGTGCGGCGCAGCCGGTCCATCACGGGCCCCTTCACTTCGGAGAGGTGAAGCTGGACGCCAGCAGTGTGAAGACGTGCGGAGATGGCTTCGAGGCTTTCCAGCGCGCTGGCATCTATCAGATTGACCCCGGGACACATCAGCACGAGATGCTCGGCGTGCGGGTATTGGCCCAACAGCTCGGCAATGCGGTCCTCGAGAAACCGCGCGTTGGGAAAATAGAGGCTTTCATCGACCCGCACCGAAAGCACCCTGGGGCTCTGCACCACGGCGAAACGCTCGATGTTGCGAAAGTGCTCGCTGCCGGGGAGCTGTCCTACGACCGCAATATGCGGTTGGCTGGTTCTCCAGAGAAACAGCAGCAATGATAGGCCCACCCCCATGATGATGCCGGTCTCGACGCCGATCAGCAGTACGCCGAGCATGGTGGCAGCCATGGCGGCGGCATCCTGGCGGGAATACCGCCAAGTGCGGGTGAGCGCGGTGAGATCCACCAGGCTGAGTACTGCCACGATGATGGTGGCGGCCAACACAGCATGTGGCAGGTTGTGAAACAGCGGTGTGAAGAACAATACCGTCACGCCGATGCCGACTGCTGTTAGCGCACCGGCCAGTGGCGTCTGTGCACCGGCATCGAAGTTAACCACCGAGCGGGCGAAACCGCCGGTGACCGGAAAACCTCCGCTCAGCGCCGCGGCTATATTGGCACCACCCAGGGCGACTAGCTCCTGATTGGGTTCGATGCGTTCGCGGCGTTTGGCGGCCAGGGTTTGTGCCACCGAGACCGACTCGACGAAGCCAACCAGGCTGATCAGCACTGCCGCCGGCAGAAGCTGAGCGATCAGGGTCAGGTCTAGCGGTGGCAGGCTCAATGATGGAAGCCCCTGGGGCACTTCGCCGACCACTCGAACCCCTGCAGCGGCGAGCTGAAAGCCGCTGACCGCCGCTATCGCCAGGAGCAGGGCAACGACCGGCCCGATTTTGGTCAGCGTGCCAGCGGTGCGGGCGGCCATGCCCAGCCGTTGCAGCCAGCGGCCCAGGCGGCTGCGCACTAAAAACAGGAAAACCAGACTGCTGGTGCCGATGGCGAGTGTGGGCACGTGCGTTTCTGGCAGGCCTTGGATCAATCCTCGTAGCAGCTGCAGCGCGTTGTCACCAGTGACTGAGATGCCGAGAATGTGCTTGAGCTGACCGAGGGCAATCAGTATGCCCGAGGCGCTGATGAAGCCGGAGATCACCGGATGGCTAAGGAAATTGGCGAGGAAACCCAGCCGTAGAACCGCCATGGCCAGCAGGGTCGCGCCGGACATCAGTGCCAGCAGCAGTGCTGCGCCTGCATACGCGGCGCTGCCGGCAGCGAACAAAGGGCCGAGGGCGGCAGCCGTCATCAGCGATACCACCGCGACGGGGCCGACCGCCAAAGTGCGGCTGGTGCCGAAAAGCGTGTATGCGATCAGTGGCAGGATACTGGCGTACAGGCCTGCCACCGGTGGCAGGCCTGCAAGCATCGCGTAGGCCAGGCTCTGCGGAATCAGCATTAGCGTTACGATCAGCGCGGCCAGGCTGTCCTTGGCCGCCGCGGCCTTGTCATACTGTTTCCCCCATTCCAGACACGGTAGGTGGCGGGCGAGCCGCTGCATCATCCTTTCTTCTCCTGAGTAAAATCACAGGCGTTGAGCGCCTCGGCTGGCCGTGGCTCGAAGTCCAGATGTTTCGGCTCGGCCAGCCACTCATGGCCCTTGAGCATCATGTCGAAGTAGATCGACGGCATCCACCGTGTTTTCAGTTTCCAGGCCAGACGCCGGGGCACCCTGGGGTCAAGGGGGAAAGTCGGCAACAGTTTGCCGCCGTATCCAAACTCGGCGAGGATCACTTTGCCAAACTCGACAGTTAGTGGGCAGGAGCCATAGCCGTCATAGATGGCTTGCGGTCCCTTGCCGCTGAGCACGCTCAGTACGTTCTCCGCCACAACCGGTGCTTGCTTGCGCACTGCTGCAGCAGTCTTCGCGTTTGGTGCAGAGCACACGTCACCGAGACTGAAGATATTGCCGAAGCGGGGGTGGCGAAGGGTTTCATGCTCGGCTTCGAACCAGCCATCGGCGTTGCTTAGTGGGCTTTGGCGAATGAAATCGGGTGCATGCTGCGGCGGCACGACGTGCAGCAGATCAAACTCGCGTTCGACCGTGCTGCTCTGGCCGGTTCCGTCGGACACCTCGAACCAGGCTTTACGCGCCGGACCGTCGACTGCAATCAGGTTGTTATTGAAGTTAAGCGTGGCGCCGTAACGTTCCACGTAGCGCATCAGGCCAGGCACGAACTCGGCGACGCCGAACAGCACCGCCCCAGCTGAACAGAAGTCCACCTGTATGTCCTTCAGCACGCTTCCCTTGAGCCAGTGGTCGCAGGATAGGTACATGGCCTTCTGCGGTGCGCCGGCACACTTGATGGGCATGGGCGGCTGGGTGAACAGGGCTTTGCCATGGCGCAGATGCTGTACTAGTTGCCAGGTGTAAGGCGCCAGCTCGAAGGCGTAATTGGACGTCACGCCGAATTTTCCGAGACTGTCACGCACGCCTTCGATAGCGTCCCAGTCGAGGCTCAGGCCCGGACAGACCACCAGCGAGCGGTAGCCGATGCGGCTGCCGTCCTCAAGCACCACCTGCTGATGCTCCGGATCGAAGGCCTCTACGGCTGCGCGAATCCACTGTGCCTTTGTCGGGATACAACGGCTCATGGCGCGTTCGGTGTTGGCGCGATCGAACACGCCGGCACCGACAAGCGTCCAGCCCGGCTGATAGTAATGCTGTTCCCGTGGTTCGATGATTGCGATGCGCAGGTCGGGATCGCGCTTGAGCAAACTGGCCGTCACGGCGCAGCCTGCCGCTCCGCCGCCGACTACCAGCACGTCATAACGTGGCGTGGCGGCGAACGTGGGGGTAGGGCTCAGCGGCGGTCCGCCCGCTGCATATTGCCAGTACTGCTCCAGGCGCGGTCGCAGGGCAGTCAAATCATAATCAGCCTGTCGAGCGGTTTGGATGAGTTCATCAGGGTCCAGATGATGAGCCTCGGCCAACGCCCAGAGAGATGCTGAACGGGTGCCGGTCCGGCAGAACGCCAACACGGGGCCTTTGACCCGCTCCAGAAGCGCGCGAAAGGCTGCGACATCGGTATCGCTGATCTGCCCGGAAACTACCGGAAGGTGGTGGTACTCAAGCCCTGATTGCTCGGCCGCAGCGCGTATAGCATTACTGGACGGCTGGCCTTCGCCCTCGTTGTCCGGACGGTTGTTAATGACGCAGCGAAAGCCGCTTCCCGCCAGCAGGGCCATATCTGCCGGATCCAGCTGGGCGGCCACCGAGATGAAGGGTGTCAGGCGTTTTAGGGTTTGCATGTGACGTCCTCCACGCAGGCAGTTACAGCGCGTCCAAAGGAATCTTCAAATAGCGAGTACCGTTGCTTTCAGGCGCTGGCAGCTCACCGCCACGCATGTTGATCTGCACCGACGGCAGAATCAGCGTGGGCATCGCCAGGGTGGCGTCGCGCGCGGTGCGCATGGCGACGAAGTCGTCTTCGCTGACGCCGCTGTGTACGTGGGTGTTGTGCTCACGTTCGGCTGCAATGCTGGTCTCGTAGCGAAACTCTTCGCGTCCCGGTGCCTTGTAGTCGTGGCACATGAACACCCGGGTCTCGGCTGGTAGCGTGAACAGTTTTTGGATCGACTGGTACAGCGTCCGCGCATTTCCACCGGGGAAGTCGCAGCGCGCGGTGCCGTAATCTGGCATGAACAGGGTGTCGCCGACGAACGCGGCGTCGCCGATCACATAGGTCATGCAGGCTGGCGTGTGGCCTGGCGTATGAATCGCCCGCGCCTGGATGTGGCCAACCTGAAAGACATCACCGTCGTGGAAGAGACGATCGAATTGACGGCCATCCGTGGCGAACTCGCTACCAGCGTTGAACAGGGCGCCGAAGGTGTCCTGTACTACGGTGATCTGATCACCGATCGCTAATGTCCCCCCCAGCCGCTGTTTTAGGTATGGCGCGGCGCTCAGGTGGTCGGCATGCACATGGGTTTCGAGCAGCCATTGCACCTTCAGGTCGTGTTCGCGCACGTAGTCGACCAACCGCTCAGCCCCGGCATGCGAGGTGCGGCCCGACGCTGGATCGTAATCCAGCACCGAGTCAATCAACGCACACTGACGCGTTTCTGGGTCGCTGACTACATAGCTGTACGTAAAGGTCGCGGGATCGAAGAATGCTTCAACACGGGCATTCATGGCTTGCTCCTTCGCTTGGCTTGATACGGGTGGGGGTATGCCTGGAAGGATCTTAGCGCTAGATACGGTTATATGCTTAGATTTAATAGTTATTAAGAGGGGCGAGCCAATACTGCCGGTATTTCAAGGCGAAGCTGAGTTTGCTGACGAACGTTTTGACCGGCTCGGGCGGGGGGGCAGGGATCAGCGTGTTTCGGTGCGGGAGTGGTCGCTGACGATACGGCCATCAACCAATTGAATGGTTCGCGCACAGTCGGCGGCCAGTCGCGGATCATGGGTCACAACCAGTACGGCGCAACCGAACTGGACATTAATACGGTGGAACAGCTCGAACACGCTTTGCGCGGTGCGAGTGTCGAGATTCCCGGTTGGCTCGTCGGCCAGCAGCAACGGAGGGCGGGTAACCAGCGCGCGGGCAATGGCGACCCTTTGTTGCTGACCGCCGGATATTTGCGTGGGTTTCTTGTCGGCGAACGCGTCGAGCCCGACTTCGTTCAACAGACTGCGGGCCAGGTCGATATCCGCACTCGAGGGCTTGCCATGTCGGATCATCAATGGCATCAGCACATTCTCCAGTACGCTGAACGCCGAAATCAGATGGTGAAACTGAAACACGAAACCGATGGCTTGGTTGCGCAGACGCGTGCGGGTTTCATCATCGCTGTTGCGAGTGGGCTGGCCGAGCAGATAAAGCTCGCCTGAGCTGGGCGCGTCGAGCAGCCCGATCAGGTTGAGCAGGGTGCTTTTGCCGGAGCCGGATGGCCCGATGAGCGCGGTCAGTTCACCGCGGCACAGACGTAAGTCGATACCGTGCAGCACTTCCGTTTCCAGAGGGGTTCCGAAGTTGAATGCCTTGCGTACCTGTTCGAGACGCAGCACTTCTTCGACGTTCTGGCTGGCAGCGGATTCAGACATAGCGGATCGCCACGGCAGGGTCGTAGCGCGCCGCGCGGCGCGCTGGCATGGCGGCTGCCAGCACACCGGTAACCGTTGCGACCAGCATTGCCAGTGGGACCAGCGTCGGGTCGACCGGTATGAAAAACAGGCGTGGCCCAGCCAGATTGAAGACCTGTACCAGGCCCCAGCCGACCGCGCCGCCACAAGCTGAGCCGAGCAAACCGAGCAAGCCCCCTTGCAGCAGGAACACGCGGAGTATCTGCCCACGCGGGCTGCCCATCGCCCGCAGGATGCCGATCTCGCGGGTACGTTGGACGACGCTCACGGCCAACACGCTGGCGATGCCAAAGGCAACGGAAATCCCGACAAAGATGCGGATCATCTCAGTGGTCATGCTTTGCGAACTGAGTGCGTTGAGCAGCTGACCGTTGGTTTCCATCCAACTTTCGGCACGCAGGCCGGTCAGGCGGGCCAGTTGTTTGGCGATGCGGTCGGCTTCGAAGATTTCACCGACCGTGGTGTCGATGACAGTGACGCCTCCAGCCAGGTCGAGCAGCGTCTGGGTTTGCTTCAGGTCGAGGTATACATAGCGCGCATCCAGCTCGCGCACCCCGAGTTCGAAGATCCCGGCGATGTCGACCACCGCCTCGCGGCCTTCGCCGGCGTCTAGCTTTAGCTTGTCGCCGATGCCAAGGCCCAGGTCACGGGCGAGTTCTTTGCCAATCACTGCATTGCCGGCGCCGACCGTGAACTGGCCGGCTATCAGGTCATCGGTCAGTGGAATGATCTGCTGATAACGCACCGGATCGATTCCGAGTAGCGCGACGGATGCACGTGCGACGCCGCGTCGGGCGATAGCCGGACCGCTGATGACTGGCGACACGGCAAGTACCTGCGGATCTTCATCGAGCACGTCGCGAATGTCCTGCCAGTTAATGATCGAGCGCAGGCGCTGCGCTCGTGGATTCTCCAGTACCAGCGACCAGCTGCCATCGTCGGCAGGCAGAACGCGGTTGACCTCTTCGGGCGGTAGGATCCGGATATGCGCCTGGGTGCCCAGGGTCCGTTCGATGACGTTGGCCTGCAGCCCAGTGATCAATGCGGTTATGAACACGATGACCGCAGAGCCGACTGCAATGCCGAAGATGATCAGAAGCGACTGCATGCGGTTGTCCAGGAGGAAGCGCAGGGCAATCAACCATTCCGTCCAGAGTGAATCCGCCAGGCGCACGGCAGTCAATCCTGGATGCCGCGAGGCATCGGTTGCTCACGAACTCGCACGCGCTGGCCAGCTTCGGCATCGCCAGCGAGCACCAGGTCGCCAGCAGCCAGGCCTTCGACCACCTCGCTCAGTGCAGTACCCAGCAGGCCCAGGCGAACATCGACGCGCTCGACCACGCCGTCGTTTACCCGTAGTACCTGAGCACGATTGCCGTTGCGGGCGAGGAGGGCATCGTTGGGTAACACCAGCGCCTGTTCACGGCGACCCGTCTCGATGTTCACCGATACCGTCATGCCCTGACGCAAGAAATCGGCTGGCCCCTGCAGGTCGAGGTGGACATCGAGGGTGCCGCGAGCCGTATCGACGCTCGGCGCGATGAAGCTGACGCTCGCTTGCAGCACCCGTTCGGGATAAGCATCAGCGACGACTTTGGCTGCCTGCCCGAGCTCGACTGGCGCCAGGTTCTTCTCGTCCAGAGGCAGGAGGATTTCGCTGCTGCCGGAGCGCGCGATAGTCAGCAGTGTGCGGCCTGGTTGGACCAAGTCACCGGGTTCGACGTCGCGTGTCTGTACGATGCCCTCCACCTGCGCTTGGATGCGGGTTTTCGCCAGCGCCGCGCGTGCTGCTTCCAGGCGCTGGCGCTGCACCTGCTCTTCGCTACCGCCCGCGGCCAGCGCTGCAGCGGCGAACCGTGCACGATCACGCACAGCACGCGCCGTCAGTTCCGCGCGGCGCGCCTGTTCAAGCGGTTCGGAAGCCAGCAACTTGCGGTCGAACAGTACTTGCCGGCGTTTCAGCTCGCGGCTTGCCTGCTCGAAGTTATGTTGGGTCTCGCGTGCTGATGCTTCTGCCTGCGGACGAGTGGAGTCGATCAGTTGCTGCAGGGCAGCTTCGGCTTCGCGCAAACGGGCCCGCTGCTCGTCGTCGCGCAGCTCCAGCAGCAAGTCACCGGCTTTCACCGCATCGCCTTCACGCACGTGCCGCTCGGCAACGACGCCAGTGATCTCGCTGCCGATCTGGACCAGCGACTGGGTGTCCACCTCTCCACTGGCGACCACGCGTTGCACCAATGGCCGCGTTTCCAACCGGTAACCAGGCAGCTCCGGTCCTTGCAACTGACGCCAGCCCAGCCAGCCTGCAATCAAAAGCAGCACAATGAGTAATACAAACGCGCGGCGGATTGATTTGGCGGCAGGCAAAACGGACCACTCCCTGTGCGGCACATGACGACCATCGGACGCCACAAGCTTACGGACAATCACGCGTTATGGGTACAGCGCAGGTATCACTCGGCGGAGACAGCCCAACAGCGTTGAATCATCAGCAGACTCTTGGGTTCAAACAGTGAGTTCCTTCGTAGTGCAGGACTATCACAGCCATAGCCTCGCCCGGATAAGAGGCTGCGTACAATCAACCTTCCCGCTGTCAGGATTTGCTGATCATGGCGTCAACCGCTCAAAGCCCCGCTGCCACTTTACGCTCCGTCTGGCTCGCTCAGGCCCAGGCCAGTCCGTGGATTACCTTCAGTCTTGCCGCTGCCGCGGTGGTCGTGCTCTTACTGCTGGTGGCCGGTGGTGTCAACGCTTTCAATAGTGAGTCCAGCAACGTTCGCTACGCCATGCTGGGCGGGAGCGCCGGTTTCGTTGCCACGGCTGTTGGCGCTTTATTGGCGATCGGCCTGCGCGACCTCTCTACTCGCAGCCAGGACAGCATGCTGGGTTTTGCGGCCGGGATGATGCTGGCAGCCAGTGCATTTTCGTTGATCCTGCCGGGACTGGAAGCCGGCCGTGAGCTGTTTGGCAACGGGCCCGCTGCGGCTTTGACCGTAGTGGTCGGGCTCGGCCTCGGCGTTTTGCTGATGCTCGGGTTGGACCACTTCACACCGCATGAGCATGAGAGCACTGGACCCCGCGGCCCCGAATTCGCGCGGCTTAACCGAGTGTGGCTGTTCGTTCTCGCCATCGCCCTGCACAACATTCCAGAGGGCATGGCCATTGGCGTGAGTTTCGCCAATGGCGACCTGAGTGTCGGTCTGCCATTGACCACTGCGATCTCGATTCAGGACATCCCGGAGGGCCTTGCCGTTGCACTGGCGCTGCGCACCACCGGCTTGTCTGCGCGGGCCTCCGTGCTGATAGCGGCAGCCTCCGGGCTGATGGAACCCATCGGTGCGCTGGTTGGCATCGGCATGTCCAGCGGATTCGCCATTGCTTATCCGGTCAGTCTCGGCTTGGCTGCTGGTGCCATGATCTTCGTGGTGTCCCATGAAGTCATCCCTGAGACCCACCGCAACGGCCATCAGACGCCCGCTACGCTCGGATTGATGTTGGGCTTCGCCGTGATGATGTTTCTGGACACCGCGCTGGGTTGAGCTCAGCTAGCGCCGGGCTGCCGCATTAAGGCAGCCCGGTGGATGTGATCGAGCAGGCGCAAGGCTTTGCTTATAGATTTTCCAGTAGCCGGCGGGCGGCTTCCTGGCCGCTGAGCCAGGCACCTTCGACCCGGCCGGACAGGCACCAGTCACCACATGCATACAGGCCCAGTCCGGCGTCGGCTAGCGCCGTCCACTCATGGGCCTGGGCCGGCCGGGCATACAGCCAGCGATGTGCCAGGGTGAATTCCGGTGCCGGCACTACGCAGTCGATCAGCTCCGCGAAAGCGCCGTGCAGGCGCTCGATCACCGCTTCCTTTGATAGGTCGAGATGCTGGCGGCTCCAGTTACTGGTGCCGTGCAGCACCCAAGTGTCGAATTCGCCGTCTCGCCCCGGTTTGCTGCGGTTGCGAGCGATCCAGTCCAGTGCATCGTCCTGAACGAAACAGCCTTCCACCTGGGTGCTCAACGGTGTGGCAAATCCCAGCGAAACTGCCCATGTCGGTTCCATAGCGACGCTTGCCGCAACGGCCGCGAGCTTGGGGGCGCTTGGTAGCAACGCCGCAGCCTGGGGTGCCGGAACCGCAACCACCACGTGGCTGAAGGGGCCGTGGCTGGCGCCGGAGGCGTCGACTAGTGTCCAAAACTGCTCACCGCGAAACACCTCTGTGATGCGGCAACTGAAGGTAACCGGCAGTTCGCCCAACAGGCCTCGGGTGATTGCGCTCATGGTCGGCGTGCCAACCCAGCGCACTTGCTCATCGGCAGAAGGCGTCAGCTGTCCGTCGCGAGCCTGGAAAAGGCTCGGCGACCACTGGTCGACCCAGCCCTCGGCGTGCCACTGACGCAGGGCGTCGGTAAAGCGGCGATCCCTGGCGGTAAAGTACTGCGCGCCCAGATCAAGTGAGCCTGCATCGCTGCGTTTACTGGCCATGCGGCCACCACTGCCGCGGCTCTTGTCGAACAGATGTACGGGCTGCCCGGCATCGTGAAGTGTACGGGCTGCGGAAAGGCCCGCGATCCCGGTACCGATGATGGCGATTGGAGCCTTGCTCATGATTACCTCGTGTGCTGGTGCGATCAGCCGCACAAACGATTGGTTGCGGCATGATTTCATGACAAGCGTTCGATAGCGCTTAGCCTCCCCATCCTCGGACAGACGCCCGTCTTTGGCTAGAGGGTTTCGACGCAATGCGGTAAACAGCTCCCCGGTTTCCGCGGTTGCTGACCGACGGTCAAGCGCCCGTCGAGCAGCGCATTCGGCCAGGGTATCCGCTGTTCGTAGGCAGTGGTTGTAAGTTGCTGATAAGCCGGTACAATGGCGCCGCTCGCCGCCAGGCGGGTTTGTCATGGTGGGCCCTGCCGGTCCCCCCGCAACGATCAGCCGTGAACCCGGTCAGGCCCGGAAGGGAGCAGCCGCAGCGGTGACATTGTGTGCCGGGGTGTGGCTGGTAGGGTTCACCTCCATGACGATAGTATTCTCCCCTCTTTATATTCCCCCTAGCATCGGCTTCCAGTGAGTCGGAGCGAGTTCTCACGCCTTCTTATCGGCCTGATGGGCGACAGCTTACCGACTGAAATGCTCAAAAAAACGCATACAAGCTTGCCCGCGGAAGCGGTCGAGAGCGCTTGGCATTGTCGACACGCGCCTCGCTTTAAACGTGGTTGGTAGGACGTTGTCAGTATTCTTTTGCAGGCATCCTGCAGGCACAAACAGCCTGGAACGGATCATTCAAGGGGTTTCGTTTGTCAGTTAAAACAAGCTGGGACATCTTTTGCGTCGTCGTCGACAACTACGGTGACATTGGCGTGACCTGGCGGCTGGCGCGGCAGTTGGTGGCAGAGCACGGCCAGCGCGTGCGGCTGTGGGTCGATGATCTCGATACCTTCGCTAGGCTTTGTCCGGGCAGCAGCACCACTGCCGATCAGCAATGGCATGAAGGTGTCGAAGTGCGTCATTGGACACCTGATTGGCCCGGCGCAGAGCCGGCCGATGTGGTGATTGAGGCTTTTGCCTGCCAGCTCCCCGACGCTTATATAAAGGAAATGGCTGGCAGCGGGCGCCGCATCCTCTGGCTCAACCTGGAATACCTCAGTGCAGAAGACTGGGTGGTGGGCTGCCATGCGCTGCCTTCTATGCAGCCCGATGGCTTGCAGAAGTATTTTTTCTTTCCGGGCTTCGAGCAGGGCACCGGCGGATTGATTCGCGAGGGCGATCTGCTGGCACGCCGGGAGGCGTTTCAAGCCAACCCGGTGCTACGTGAAGCCTTTCTGCAGAGCTTCGATTTGACCGCGCCGGCCGGCGCGCGCTTGCTCTCACTGTTCGCCTATGAGAATCGCGCCGTCGCCGGATGGCTCGACGCGCTGGCTGCTGATGCGCGCCCATCGCAGCTGCTGGTGCCTGAGGGCCGGGTTCTGGGCGACGTGGCTGGCTGGCTGGGGCTCGAGCAGTTGCGAGCCGGTGACCGTCACGCCCGTGGTGCGCTGCAGATTGCAGTGCTGCCGTTCATGACCCAGAACCAGTACGACATGCTGCTCTGGTGCTGCGAGTTCAATGCTGTGCGCGGCGAGGAATCCTTCATCCGGGCGCAGTGGGCAGGGCGGCCGTTGGTCTGGCATATATATCCTCAGGATGAAGATGCGCACTGGGACAAACTCAACGCTTATCTGGACCTATACGTGCGCGACCTTTCCCCTCAGGCTGAGGTAGCGCTACGTGAGTTCTGGCGGGCCTGGAACGAGGGCACAGGCAGCGGCAAGGCCTGGACCGCGATGTTGGAGCATGAGGCAGAGCTGCAGGCACATGCTGACCGCTGGACACACAAGCAGGTTGCCAATGGCGATCTGGCCGGGAAGCTGGTGCTTTTTTACGCAGACTGGTTAGGGCCTGCTTCGGTTTGACCCGTGGCTGCTCTGGCTTGATCGATCGGCAAGGCTGCCAATATGGGGCGGCAACGGCGCCATGCGTCGCAGTAACGCGGCTTGCGACGAAACAGGAACAGACCCTATGATACGCGGCCTGTTTTATGTCTCTAATTCCATTCGGATATTCGTATGAAAACCGCACAAGAGTTCCGTGCCGGCCAAGTGGCCGTTATCAACGGCGCACCCTGGATCATCCAGAAAGCCGAGTTCAACAAGTCCGGTCGTAACAGTGCCGTGGTCAAGATGAAGCTGAAGAACCTGCTCAATGGTTCGGCGACCGAGACCGTTTACAAGGCTGATGACAAGCTGGAGCCAGTGATTCTCGAGCGCAAGGAAGTGACCTATTCCTACTTCGCTGACCCGCTGTACGTCTTCATGGACGAAGAGTTCAACCAGTACGAAATCGAAAAAGATGACCTCGAAGGCGTGATGACCTTCATCGAAGACGGCATGAGTGACGTCTGCGAAGCCACTTTCTATAACGACAAGGTGATCTCGGTCGAACTGCCGAACACCATCGTTCGTGAAATCGTTTACACCGAGCCGTCCGTTCGCGGCGACACTTCCGGCAAGGTAATGAAGACTGCGCGCCTGAAGAATGGCGCCGAGCTGCAGGTTTCTGCTTTTTGCGAAATCGGCGACTCGATCGAAATCGACACTCGCACCGGCGAGTACAAGTCCCGTATCAAGGCCTGATTTCAGCACTGCGCGGACAAGCCCGGCCTGGCGCCGGGTGACTTGAGACCGAACCCCGTTTAATGCGGGGTTTCGTTTTTTTGGGCGCGGTAACTAGGTGTGGCCGCCGCACGGGGTCTGCGTCATCGCGGTACGCAGGAAACGCGTCATGTAGAAGGTTTCATACTGAAGCGTGGAAGCTGGCATGAGAGGGGTGCGCTTACCCTGCGAAGAAGCATTCCTTCAACTTGCCTCGGGACGGTGGGCTCTAATGCTCAGCCGAATAGGCGTGTCTCCAGCCCGGAACCCCAAGCAGCGGCATTGCGACTGAGGTGAGCTCAGGCCCGCTGAACAGAGCAGCGGGGTACCGATTCTGGCGCTCTACCGGTTGAAACGAGTCGATGCGCTGGAGTATGGTTCGGACATCCTCTGGAGAACAGCATGCTGCTCAACCTGATTCCTTTGATCCTTGCAAATACTAGCGCTATGCGCTCGGCGTTGCTGCGTGGTCAGGCGATTACGGCTGACGGTTATTTTTTTGGGTATTGGTTTAGCCATCGGCGCGCCTGATACCCCACAGGCGCCCTAGCAATCAGGGTCGCCACCAGACAGTTTTCGAACCCCCGGTCGGCCACCCGACCGGGGGTTTTGTTTTTTCTGGCCTGAGAAGGCCTCACGTACCGAGGGCAGCACCATGTACAACGACACCAGCGCTTACCGCACCTACCGCTATGACTGGCGATTTAGCCGCTTCACCGCCGCCGCACCAACACACCTAGACCGAACACTTCGCTAGCGCCGACGCGGCACAGATACCGCGCCGGCCAAAGGACCGCCAGTCATGAATGCACCAATCAACGCCTCAGCCCTTAGCTGCAATATTTCCTCCGCCCCAGCCAGACGTAGCGCTCTTCCGTTACCGAGTCCCGCTTTACTGCGGCAACGGCTGCCCCTCAGCGCATCGCTTGACGAGCGCGTTCGAGATCAACGAGAAGCCATTCGCGCCGTACTCAACGGCGATGACCCGCGCCTGCTGGTGGTGGTTGGCCCTTGTTCGTTGCACGATCCGGTGTCCGCGCTCGAATATGCGGCGCGGCTGGCTGAATTGGCCCCGCAGGTCAGCGATCAGCTGCTGCTGGTGATGCGTGCCTATGTCGAGAAACCACGTACAACGGTCGGCTGGAAGGGGCTGGTTTACGATCCGCAGCTCGATGGTAGCGGTGACATGGCGGAAGGGCTGCACATATCGCGCCGGTTGATGCTAGATATTCTGGCGTGTGGGCTGCCGATCGCGACCGAACTGTTACAACCCCTGGCGGCGGGCTATTTCGATGACCTGCTTGGCTGGGCGGCGATCGGAGCACGTACCAGCGAGTCGCAAATCCATCGTGAAATGGTCAGCGGGCTCGACCTGCCGGTGGGTTTCAAGAACGGCACCGATGGCAGCCTCGGGATTGCTTGCGATGCCATGCGCTCAGCTGAGCATCCACATCAGCACTTCGGAATCGACGAGCTCGGGCATCCCGCGCTGCTGAGCACGAGCGGCAATGCCGATACCCACCTGGTGTTACGTGGCGGGCACTCGGGACCAAACTATGATCAAGACAGCGTCGCAAAGGCGCGGGATACGTTGCAGCGCCAGGGTATTGCCCCGCGCATCATGGTCGACTGCAGTCATGCCAACAGCGGTAAAAACCCACTGAGTCAGCCAGCGGTGCTGGCGTCCGTTATCGATCAGCGCAAGGCTGGCGATTCGAGTCTGCGCGGCGTGATGCTCGAAAGCCACCTGTTCGATGGCTGTCAGCCACTGTCCGGCGAGCTGAAATATGGCGTATCCATTACCGACGGCTGCCTTGGCTGGAGTGCGACCGAACGTATGCTGCTTCGCGCGGCGGATCGACTGCGCCGCTAGGGTGAACGAGCCCGGCGGCGACGGTCGGGCTTGCGACGTTGGGTGGCCGAGGGCAACCTGTGCGGCTCGTTTCGATCGATGACTCAGGACTTGCATGCGCGACTACAAATGGCTGCACGAATACTGCCTCAATCGTTTCGGCTCGGCCGCAGCACTGGAGAGCCGCCTGCCGCAACCCAACAGTGGCGATGAGCTTCGCGCGATTGCGGATGACCGTTACCTTTCGCTGATCAGTCTGCGTATCTTCCGGGCTGGGCTCAAGCACAGCTTGGTCGACGCCAAGTGGCCGGCGTTCGAAGAGGTGTTCTTTCGTTTCGATCCCGAAAAGCTGGTGTTGATGGGAGGCGAGCACATCGAGCGACTGATGCAGGACGCCCGCATCATCCGCCACCTAGGCAAACTCAAGAGCGTGCCGCGCAACGCCCAGTTCGTGCTAGACGTGGCGAAAGAGAAGGGGAGTTTCGGCAACCTGATCGCTGATTGGCCGATCACCGATATCGTCGGTCTGTGGCGCTATCTGGCCAAGCACGGCACCCAGCTGGGAGGCCTGTCTGCGCCGCGTCTGCTGCGCATGGCGGGTAAGGATACGTTCATCCCCAGCAATGACGTTGTCGCTGCGCTCAAGGCGCAAAAGGTAGTGGACAAGGTGCCCAGCAGCCAGCGGGATCAGGCGGCCGTGCAATCGGTGTTCAACCAATGGCACAGCGAGAGCGGCCGACCCATGTCTCAGCTCTCGGCAATGCTGGCATATACGGTCAACCACTGACGAGCTGGGCCTATGAGCGGAGTGTCGAAGCCTGTACGCGTGGCATCGTTGGCCGGCGATGCCGCTCGTGACAGGAACAGCGCATAGCCTGATGTTCTGCGGCGCTTTGGCGCAGCGCCGCCAAAGCGCAGGCGGTGTACAGTCAAAACATGACCATCGTCAAAGACAAGCGTATTCAGATCATATGGGTGCTCTTCACGTGCATCCTGCTCAACGCTTTTGTCTGCAGCCTGAACCACGGCTCCCACATGGGATTCGAGCTGGCCATGGGGCAGGAGCCGTTCTGTGCCAGCAATGCATCCTCAGCTAGCGGCGATGCGTTCCCCGCCGATGTTCATGAGCTGGCTGAGCACGGGCTGGATTGCCCGCTATGCGGCTCGGTCTTTCTTGCCATTGCTGTGTTGTTTGCGCTGGGTTGGCTGGGGGTTCCGGCAACCGTGCCGCTGCCTCGACCTGGCCCGCAACAGCGCGGTCCGCGTTACCACTGGCCATCCCTGAATCCCCGCGCACCCTGATACCCGACCGGACTCCCTCGCCGTCCGAATGCAGCCTGGCTGCGGAGCGGACGAAAAGATCGTCGGTGACCCGACGGTATGGTCAATACAGGGGCTTTCACCATGGCCATGATGGAAAAATTCGCTCGCACCGAAGGCCGCATCGGCTTTCGGCTTCCCTTCCCGGATTACCCCAGCAATGCCCGCAGTTTTGTCCACCTGGACGCCCGGTTATTGCCGTACTGGCATGCCTTGTTCGACGTTTGCCCGAGGTTGCTCAAACTCGATCCGCCAGATGGCCTGAACGTCTTTCGTCAGTTCATGACCTGGGCCTACGGCTGCCAACTGGCGCTTGGCTGGACCTTTCACCTCGGCGTCTGCCGCTGGCTGCTGAGTTCCGGTTACCGCGATCTGGTCGAGCCGGAGCATATCGAAACCATGATGATCGCCGCTGCGGCGCGCTGGGTGGCCAGCGACGACAGCGCGGCAATCGGCATCGTGCTTGGCTGGCAAGGCGGTGATCAGCACGTATTCGACTGGAAGCCGCGGGTGCGCCTGGGGATGCGGCCACCCGCGGCCGAGCAGGAGGAGCTTCCTCCTGCTCCTTGGGACTTCGCCTGGAGCCCGCTTTCCACGACGAGTGGCAACGGCTTTCGACGCTGGCTGAGGGTGCCCTGACTGCGACAGTGCGCCGCGGGGGTGTTTTGGCGTTTGTCAGCCAGGCGTTGAGCGCGCGTTGTGATGTTGTGGCCAGACCTCGCGAGGCCTCTAGCGGGCACCGTGCTGCCGATGTTGCGTCTGCTCCGGTCGCGTGGTTTGGCCGCGCTCGCGTGTGACGGCCTGCCTGCAGTCTGTGGTGTTGCTGGGGCGAGGCAGGTTGTCGCAGTTGCCGCTGTGACGGCCGCACCGGACACTTTCCCTGCCTCGGATCCGAGCAGAGTTCCACGGTAGATTCGAGGTAAAGCGATTGGGCCCGGGCCGCGACAACCGGGCTTCGGCCCCCTCCCCAAAGGGGGCTTCAATCGCCTCATGCGGTCGGAGTTCGATGCGCTCGCACAGGGTTCGACACTGAAATGCAAGGAGCTAGGCATGTTTAGGTCATCGCTCAGACGGGACATCGCGCTGGTTCTGCTGGTCAAGCTCGCGATCCTCATAACCATAAAAACGATCTGGTTCGATGCGCCCAGCACTCCGGAAAACGGCTCGGCGCGGGTTGCCGAGTATTTGCTTTATTCACGGGATTCTATCCCTGAGGGAGGACCGAGATGATCTCGGAAAGCGTTGTCGATCTGTCACGCCTGCAGTTCGCCATGACGGCGATGTATCACTTTCTTTTCGTGCCGCTGACCTTGGGGCTGGCCTTCCTGCTGGCCATCATGGAGTCGGTCTACGTCATGACCGGCAAGCAGGTCTACAAGGACATGACCCAGTTCTGGGGCAAGCTGTTCGGTATCAATTTCGCCCTCGGCGTCACCACCGGACTGACCATGGAGTTCCAGTTCGGCACCAACTGGGCCTACTACAGCCACTACGTGGGCGACATCTTTGGTGCCCCGCTGGCGATCGAAGGCCTGATGGCGTTCTTCCTCGAGTCGACCTTTATCGGCTTGTTCTTCTTCGGCTGGGATCGACTGAGCCGGGTGCAGCATCTGGCGGTCACCTGGTTGGTGGCGCTAGGGTCGAACCTGTCGGCATTGTGGATCCTGATCGCCAACGGCTGGATGCAAAATCCGGTTGGCTCGGAATTCAACTTCGAAACCATGCGCATGGAGCTGGTGGATTTCGGCGCGCTGCTGTTCAACCCGGTGGCACAAGTCAAATTCGTGCACACGGTGTCGGCCGGTTACGTCACCGGGGCGGTCTTCGTGTTGGCGATTTCGTCCTTCTATATGTTGAAGAAGCGTGACCTGGGCTTCGCTCGTCGCTCCTTCGCCATCGCTGCGGTGTTCGGCCTGGCTTCGACCCTCTCCGTGATCATCCTCGGCGACGAGTCCGGCTATGAGATTGGCGACGTGCAGAAGGTCAAGCTGGCGGCCATCGAGGCCGAGTGGGAAACCCACCCGGCGCCGGCCGGCTTCACCCTGTTCGGGTTGCCCAATCAGCAGGAACAGCGAACCGATTACGCGGTGAAGATTCCCTATGCGCTGGGGCTGATCGCGACGCGTTCGCTGGACGAGGAGGTCAAGGGCATCAAGCAGCTAGTCGCCGAGCATGAGTTGCGCATTCGCAACGGCATGCTGGCCTATCAGCGATTGCAAACACTCCGTAGCGGGGACAAGTCACCGCAGGCCATCGCCGCGTTCAACGAGGTCAAGCAGGACCTGGGTTACGGCCTGCTGCTCAAGCGCTATACCGACAAGGTGGTTGACGCAAGTGATGAGCAGATCCGCCTGGCCTCACTGGATACCATCCCCGATGTGTTCAGCCTGTTCTGGACCTTCCGCGCCATGGTTCTGGCGGGCTTCCTCATGTTGCTGCTATTTGGTCTGGCCAGCTGGGCTTCGATCAAGCGCAATGCCGAGAACAAACCCTGGTTGCTCAGGTTCGCGTTGTTCAGCCTGCCGCTGCCATGGATCGCAGCGCAAACCGGCTGGTACGTCGCCGAGCATGGCCGTCAGCCCTGGTCGATCGCCGAATTGCTGCCAACGCATCTGTCCGCCTCGACGTTGGCGGCGGGAGATATCTGGGGTTCGCTGGTGGCACTGGTGGCTTTCTACACGCTGCTGCTGGTGGTGGAAATGTTCCTCATGATCCGTTTCGCTCGCCTCGGGCCAAGCAGCCTGCACACCGGCCGCTATCACTTCGAGCTCGAAGCAGCCGCCGCCAACCACATGCGCAAGCTGCGCGACGCCGTTGCCGTGCCGAAAGCCGCAAAAGACGCGCCCACCGAACCGACCGCTGTGTGAGGTAAACAAGATGTTCGACTATGAAGTTCTCAAGCTCATCTGGTGGGTATTGATCGGCGTGTTGCTGATTGGCTTCGCCCTGACCGATGGCTTCGACATGGGCGCCATGGCGTTGATGCCTTTCGTCGGCAAGACCGATAACGAGCGTCGCGTGGCGATCAATACCATTGCGCCGCACTGGGATGGCAATCAGGTGTGGTTCATCACCGCCGGCGGTGCGCTGTTTGCAGCCTGGCCGATGGTCTATGCAGTGGCGTTTTCCGGGCTTTACTGGGCAATGCTGCTGGTGCTCTTCGCGCTGTTCTGCCGGCCGGTGGGCTTCGACTACCGTAGCAAGGTGGAAGACCCGCGCTGGCGCAGTGCCTGGGACTGGGCCCTGTTCGTCGGAGGCACTGTGCCAGCGCTGGTGTTCGGTGTGGCCTTCGGCAACCTGTTTCTCGGCCTGCCGTTCCAGCTCGACGAGCTGATGCGGTCCAGTTATCACGGCTCGTTCTTCGAATTGCTCAACCCCTTCGCGCTGCTTTGCGGCATCGTCAGCCTGAGCATGCTCTGCGCCCATGGCGGTGCCTGGCTGATGATGCGCACTGAAGGTGCATTGGGCGAGCGCTCGCGTCTGGCTACCCGCTTGTGTGCGCTGGTATTTCTGATTGGCTTCCTCGGGGCGGGCCTGTGGCTGGCGTTCGGCATTCAAGGCTTTAACCAGTTATCGGTCACGGATCCGGGGGCGGCGCTCAATCCCCTGCTGGACAAGCAGGTGATGCAGAACAACGCGGGTTGGCTCGGCAACTACAGCCGTTACCCCAGCACTCAGATCGCACCAATCGCCGGAATCATCGGCGCGCTGATAGCGCTGCTGGGCGTTCGTCGCAACAGCGGCGGGGTGAGCTTCCTCGGTACCAGTCTGATGATTGTCGGCAGCATCTGCACTGCGGGGTTCGCCTTGTTTCCCTTCGTCTTCCCGTCAAGCCTCGATCCGGCCTCCAGCCTCACCCTGTGGGACGCCGTATCGAGCTACAAGACGCTGGGCATCATGTTCGTAGTGGTCTGCATCTTCGTGCCGCTGATTCTCTGCTACACGCTGTGGAGCTATATCCGCATGTGGGGCCGACTCAACGATCAGACCATCGAAGCCAACCCGCACGGTTTGTACTGAACCCCTGGCTTGGCGCCAGCGCGCCTGGCTCTGACGTCCCAACGGAGAAATCATCATGTGGTACTTCACCTGGATCCTCGGCGTACTGCTGGCTTGCAGTTTCGGCATCATCAGCGCGCTCTGGTTCGAAGCGACCCAAGACCTCGATGCGGAGCTGAGCAGTGATCGGCTCAGCCAATAGCGTCGTCTACCGCAGGCCCGGTTGCGTGCTCTCGCTGCTGCTGGCTACGCCGCTGGCCCTGCTGTTGCTGATTCACCCTGCGGCGATGCTCGACGGAGCAGGTGGATATGACCATTCGCGGCTGATGCTGGTGATGTGGGGCATATCGGCGGGCTTCATTCATGGCGTCGGCTTCGTGCCGCAGCATTGGCTTTGGCGACTGCTGTTCCATCCAGCCGCCGCCTGGCTGCTGATGGGGCTTGGCTACCTGATCCTGTGGCGGGCGCAGCAGTAGCGCGGCTGGCCGATCTGCCGCGGCGGCACAGTTCTTTGCAACCGTTTCGGCTTATTCAGAGGAGCAATACGTGAACGCAACCGTTGAGCCCACTCCTTACCAGCAACTGGGCGGCGATACACCGCTACGCCAGCTGGTCGACCGCTTCTATGACGTCATGCTCAGCGAGCCCAGCGTCGAGACAGTGCGCGACATGCACTCCGCGGATACCACTCAGATCCGCGAGCGGCTCTTCGACTTTCTCTCCGGATGGCTGGGCGGACCTTCCCGCTTCATTGAAAAGCACGGCCATCCGCGGCTGCGAATGCGACATCGCTTTTTCCAGATAGGTGAGGCCGAGCGCGACCAGTGGATGCTGTGCATGCGCCAAGCATTGGCAGAGATCACCATGGACGCCACCCTGAGGGATCGCCTTGAGCAGGCGATCATGCAAATGGCCGAGATGCTGCGCAATGATGCGCCACGTACTTGCGATGGTGGCGGCTTCGGCTGCTCGGCCTCGACGCCTGGGGGCGAGCGCTGTGGGCGTTGAACAGCGGGACGATCATGGCTGAACGTTGGGATATCAAGTTGCGCCTGTTGCACTGGGCCGTCGCCCTGACCGCGATGTTCCAGCAGTTCAGCAGCTTGTGGATGTCCGATCCTGGTAGCCAATACCTGTTTCCCTGGCATCGGTTGGTCGGCATGCTGGCGGCACTGATCGTGCTGCTGTTCTGGCTTTACAGCTATGCCGTGTACGACCTGCAGCGCTTGTTTCCGTGGGGGCGCGACGGGCGCCGTATGGTGTTGCGCGAGGGTATTGACCTGGTGCACGGCAAGTTGCCGCCAAGCGGCCCGCGTCGTGGGCTTTCCAGCTTCGTGCATGGGCTGGGCCTGCTGGCACTCAGCGGCTGTGCAGCTACCGGTATGGTTCTGTTCGCGATGATCCCGCCCGGGCACGTCGGCCCACCAGCCGATGGTTTGGCGTTCACCCGCTACACTTTGCAGCATAAATTCTTCGGCCAGCTGCTCTGGTACTACTGGTATGGCCACGTAATGTTCGCTGTGGTCCACCAACTCAGAGGCGATAACCTGTTAGGGACGATCTTCGGTTTGGGCCGAGAAAATCGCCGCGACGGATGATCAACTGTGAGTTGAAGTGCAGGTCGCGTAGACGTTTTGCCGCAGCTAGTCGGTCACATTTTCCGCAATAGAATTTGCTCATCGGAACGATGGCAGGCATAGTTTCGCCACTTTCGACTTCCCGGCCTGTCAGTGCTATGCGCCAACGCCTCGCACCCCTGTTGCCCTTTGCTCTGATCACGTTGTTGACGGCCTGTGCCATGCAGCCGGAGCAAACCGAAAGTCCGCTGCTGACGCAACGCTTTCAATTCGATTTCCCGATTGAAACGTCGGAGGCGGATGCCGACCCTGAAGCGGTAACAGCCGAACCCACCGACCAGCAACTTCCTGAGTTCGCCGATGACGAGAGCTACGAGTTGCCGGCTCTGGCCGACAGCCTGCTTGAGCGCGGTTTCACGCTGGTGGGCACCCCGTACCGCTACGGTGGTAGCTCCAGAAAAACTGGCTTTGATTGCAGTGGCTTCGTCAGCTTCCTGTTTCGCAAGGAGGCTGGCATCGAGCTGCCACGCTCGACCCGCGAAATGATCAATCTGGACGCGCCGAAGATCAAACGCAGCGAGCTGGAGCCGGGCGATGTGGTCTTCTTCAATAACCGCGGGCGCGGCCAGGTCAGCCATGCCGGCATCTACATTGGCGGTGACCGGTTCATTCACTCGTCCAGTAGTCGCAGCGGCGGCGTTCGCGTCGATAGCCTTGATGACAAGTACTGGCGTTCCAGCTTCATGCAAGCCAAGCGTGTCCTGGCGCTGGCTCATAATTCAAGCACCATTCCCACTCATCACTGAGTGTTGAGATAGGCCCGCATCAGGCTTGCATCCACTTCCGCATGCCGGCAGAGTGATGGCTCATTTGCCTGGACTGCTCTGTCATGCCTTCTCTGGCTCGTTCTACAGTTGTTCTGCTGGCCGCGATGCTGCTTACTGCTTGTTCCAGCCAAGCACCGGTTGAGCCCATAGTCGTCGCGCCTTCACCACCACCCCAACAATTTCCCGGCACAGCTGAGGAAGTTCTGTTCTCCGCTTTGGGTCTGGTCGGTACGCCGTATCGATACGGCGGCAACACACCGGATGGCGGCTTCGATTGCAGCGGTCTGATCAACTATGTCTACCGAGGCGCGGCCGGTGTCGCTTTGCCACGTACGACTCGCGAGATGAACGGCATGCGGGGCGCCACTATCAGGCGTAATGACTTGAAAGCGGGTGATCTGCTGTTCTTTGCCACCAGCGGCGGGCGTCGTGTCAGCCACGCGGCCATCTATGTCGGAGAAGGGCGTTTCGTCCATGCGCCCTCAACCGGCGGAACGGTACGTCTGGACAGTCTTTCCAACAGTTACTGGCAGAAGAACTACCTCAGCGCCAAGCGTGTACTCGACAGTGAGCGTCTCGCGCAAAATCCGTAACGCTGGCTGGAGCCGAACATGACAGGCACCGTCATTCGCTTCTGCCCTGGGCTGCGACTGTGGAATCGTTAGATGACGCCTCTCCTGCGTTTGCCTGACCCACCTGAAGCGTGCGAGCTGTGCCTACGTCAGACGCCTTTGACCCGCCATCACCTGATTCCCAAGGCGTTACATGGCAAAAGCTACGTACGCAAACGCTTCGGGCGCGAAGAACGAATCACCGCAACACTGTGGGTCTGTCGGCCCTGTCATAACCAGATTCATCGCCTGTTCAGCGAGAAGGAGCTGGCGCTCCGCTATAACAGCCGCGACGCATTATTAGCCGATCCAGGTCTGCGCACCTTTGTGGACTGGCTGTCGACCAAGCCGGCCGGGTTCGTGCCGCGCCATTAGTTTCGACAGCGTCTGGGTCAGCGCGTCGGAATAATTCGAAATACTCTCCGGTTTGACATTTGCCAGGTGTCGAGTTGTCGCACTTTGGCTATGATCGGCGCCCCAACTTCTCGGGTGCGCATCCTGCGCACAAACCGTTCCCCTTATGCCCTAGGTGCCCCATGCCTGAAATACTTCAGTACGTGCTGATCGGCCTTGCCGTTGCCGCTCTGCTCGGTGTCGTTCTTGAAGAAATCACCCACATCAACAAAGCCAAGGTCACGCTGTTTTTTGGCACCTTTGCTTGGATGTTGCTGTTCATTTTTTCCCCAGAAGGCGCCGAGCGCGATCTGGTTCTGGAAAGCCTCAACGAGAACATTGCCGAAATCGCCGGGCTTTGGATATTCCTCGTCGCCGCGATGACCTTCGTCGCCTATCTGAACAAGAAAGGGTTGATTGAAAACCTGATCTATTTGGTCCTGCCCAAACAAATCAGCGAACGGCAGTTGCTGTTCCTGACCGCGACGTTCTGCTTCGTGTTTTCCTCGTTGGCGGACAACATTACCGCCACGCTGGTATCGATCACGCTGATCATGTCGCTCAAGCTCAGCGCCGAAAAGACGATCAAATATGCGGCGCTGGTCGTGTTTGCGGTGAACTCGGGTGGCGTAGCGCTGATCACTGGTGACGTAACCACCTTGATGATCTTCCTTGCCGGGAAAGTACAGATTCTGCAACTGCTGCTGTTGGCGCTTCCGGCGTTCCTGGCGGTCATGCTGCTGGCGGCGATGCTCTCGCTGGGCATGAACGGTCAGGTGGTGGTGGAAAGCCATCGAACCGATGTCCGCCGGGTCGATATTGCCATCGCGCTGATCTTCCTTGGCACCATTTTGTGCACCATCGCTGGTAACTTCTTCTTCCAGATACCGCCCGTGCTGACCTTCCTGACCGGCTTGTCGATCATGTTTCTGGTGGCGCGCTTCTTCAGCGATGACATCGAAACCGATCCGATTCTGGAATACGTACGCCAAGTCGAATTCGAGACCTTGCTGTTCTTCCTCGGCATTCTGCTGTTGGTCGGCATGCTTAAGGAAATCCATGTGCTCGATGGCTTGGTGCAAATCTACGATCAGGTGCCTGCAGTGGTGGCCAACTACCTAATGGGCATCTTGTCCGCTGCGATCGACAACGTGCCCCTGACCGCTGCACTGCTGAAGTCCGGGCTCGAGATGGGGATTGCTGAATGGATGGTGCTGACCTATGCAGTCGGCGTGGGCGGTTCGCTGCTGGTCATCGGGTCCGCGGCGGGCATTGTGGCCATGAGCAAGGTGCCGGGGCTCACCTTCGGTAGCTATCTCAAGTACAGCCTGTACCTGTTCATCGCATTCAATCTTGGCTTCGCCGGCGTCTATCTGACCGGCCTGGTAGTGGCGGGCTCGCTGGGCTGAGTCGCGCTTGGGCGCGGTCGCTCATAGCCGTTGGGTGAGCTGCCGCGCTTACCAGTGCAGGTTGAAGTGCGAGCCGAGCACGAATTGATCATCGAGCAGGTCCCAGCGTTCGACGCAGACCTTCTTGTCGGCGCCAGGGTGCAGCTTCATGCGATTGAACGAGTTCGGCGATGTCCCACGGACTCGTGATGACAGGGTGGTTCCGGCCTGAATCATCCAGATCTCCCGTGACAGCGCGGTGTACTGCTTGGACAACGGCAATACATAGGGCAGGTGGATGTGCCCGCCCATAACCAGGTCCAATCCTTCGTCGGCCCAGCGGTGCAGCGCAGCATCGGCGTTGTGCTGCAGATTGCTCAGATCGCTCAGCACCATCGCGCCGAAAGGCTGGTGCGCCACGACAATACGCACCTTGTTCGGATCGCTCTGCTTGAGCCGCCGCGTGACGGCCTGCACTTGCTCGTCCGTCACCAGCCCATCCTTGTGCCGCCGTGGGTGGGTGGTATTGAGACCGATCACCAACATCTCGTCATTCTCGAAGGTTGGCTCCAGATCCTCACCGAAGTGGCGGCGATAGTTGCGGTAGGGCATGAGGAAGCGAGCAAAGACGTTGTACAGCGGGATGTCATGGTTACCCGGAATCACCAGCGCTTCTGGGATGCCGTGACCATGCAGGCGCTTGACGAAGGCCTGGGCGTCGGCGAACTGTTCGGCCTTGGCGCGCTGCGTGATGTCGCCGGAAAAGATCAGCAGATCTGCGCCATGCTCCCGCACGTGGTCTTCCATGGCTTGCACGACGGCGGCCTGTTCGGTGCCGAAGTGGGTGTCGGAAATCTGCACGATGCTGGTCATGGGTGGGCGTCTTCTCGTCTGGTGTGCGTGACGGGTGGCATTGTTGCATTCGAAGCCATTCGGCGCCCGGCGTTCCGGTAAATCGCAGGCAGTGGTATCGAAACGTGTTGCGGCGTTGGCCCTGATCGCTTTCGGTTGCGCTGTGCAGGGCCTTGGACTAACCTCCGCGCTGCTTCAGGTGCCCCCTGGCTAAAAGCCAGTGGGTGAAACAGGGAAGCCGGTTCATTCGATGAAGATTCCGGCGCTGCCCCCGCAACGGTAGGCGAGACAGGACACCGCTCACAGCCACTGTGCCACAGGCATGGGAAGGCCGCGGTTCCGGGATGCAAGGCATCCGCTCGCAAGCCCGGAGACCGGCCTGTCGCATTCCACGGCAGTGCGGCGGGCGCTGATCGGGGTGCGGCTGCTTGCACCTGCGCTCCTTTCGCATTCTCCGTCTGCCCTTATCGACTGATGTCGTGCGGCGGGCACGACGGAGACCTGAACTTGATCTGCAAGACCCTCAATACCTCAGCGGCGTGCCTGCTGCTTGGCTATGTTTCGCTTTCCCATGCTCAGCCGGTCCAACCGCTGAACCTCAACGACCAGGTGGTTACAGCCACGCGCACCGAGCAGGCGCTCAGCCGTATTGCTTCCACCAGCGTCATTACTCGCGAACAGATCGTACGCAGCCAGGCGCAGAGCGTTTCCGAGCTGCTGCGCGGCCTCGCGGGCGTCAATGTGGCCTCCAACGGCGGCCGTGGCAAGACTTCAGCCGTCTATGTACGTGGCACCAGCAGCCAGCATCTGCTGGTTTTGGTCGATGGGGTGAAAATCGGCTCGGCCACATCAGGTGGTGCATCGCTGGAGAACATTCCGGTCGAGCAAATCGAGCGCATTGAACTGGTCCGCGGCCCTCGTTCCAGTCTGTACGGTTCGGAAGCGGTAGGCGGCGTCATGCAGATCTTCACGCGGCGTGGAGAGGGCGAAGGGTTCAAACCCTATTTTTCCGCTGGCGCGGGCAGCCGCTCCAGCTTCGACGGCGCCGCGGGCATATCCGGTAGCCAGGGTGCCGGATGGTTCAATCTCGGCGTGGCGAGCGCGTCAACCGACGGTATCAATTCGAGGGCCTATCGGCCGTCAGCACCACGCTCCTACGAACCCGATGCGGACGGTTATCGCGAGCTGTCCGGAGCCTTGCGAGGTGGATATCGCTTCGACAATGGATTGGAGCTGGACGGCAGTTGGCTGCATGTCGACACCCACAGTGACTACGACTCTCGGTCTACCTCAGGTGCGACAGGTCGCTTCGCCTATAGCGACGGAAGCCAGCAAGTCATCGGTGGCCGGGCACGATTCAAGCCGCTCGAGCCGTGGTTGGTGACCCTGCAGGCCGGTCACAGCGAAGACAACACAGACAACTTCCGCGACGGTCGTTTCTATTCTCGCTTTGACACCAAGCGTGATTCTTTCAATTGGCAGAACGACTTCAGCGTGGCCGACGACCAGTTGCTCACCCTGGGTTTTGATTACCAGCAAGACCGCATCGACGTCACGGACGACTATGCAGTGGACGCCCGCGATAACAAGGGCGCCTACCTGCAGTATCAGGGTCGCTTCGGCCGCCACGGCTTGTTGGCTGGCCTGCGCCGCGATGACAACGAGCAGTTCGGGAACCATGACACCGGCAATCTCGGCTGGAGCTATGACCTGCGCGACAACCTGATGCTGAGCGCGTCCTACGGCACGGCTTTCAAGGCGCCCACTTTCAATGATCTCTACGCACCGGACACCGGCTTCACGGCGGGCAATCCTGACCTGCTGCCGGAAGAGTCGCAAAGCTATGAGCTGGGCCTGAAGGGTGAACAGCAATGGGGCGAGTGGAGCCTCAACGCGTTCGAAAACCAGATTGAGGATCTGATTGTCTGGACGGGAAGCAGTCCCATGCAGCCCCAGAACGTCGACGTGGCGCGTATTCGCGGGATCGAAGGCGTTGTCGGCACCGAGCTGCTGGGCTGGGATGTCGTCACCTCGGTGACCTTCCTCGACCCGCAGGATCGCAGCAAGGCCAATCACGGGCATCTACTGCCGCGTCGCGCCAAACGGACGTTGAATGTCGACCTGGACCGTGCCATTGGGCGCTTTGCCATCGGCACGACGCTGTACGCCGCAAGCGAGCGGTTCGACAAATCCAGCAACACCGAAGCCGAGCGCTTGCCTGGCTATGCCCTGGTCGATCTGCGTGGCGAATACCGTCTCGATGATGCCTGGCGACTGCAGGCAAAACTGAGCAACCTGTTCGACCGGGATTACGAAACCGCCCAAACCTACGAACAGCCCGGCCGCGCGATCCATTTCACGGTTCGCTACCAGGCACTTTAATCGCGCTTCGGCGCTTCGCCCCAAGGAGAACACCGATGATCAAACTGTCCGCTAGAGCCCAACTGGCTGTCGGTATTGCGCTGGTCGCGCTGATGGCCATGACGCGCGGCCAGCACTTCGCTTCGGTGAACCTGCCAAGCGCCTCTTGGGCGGTGTTCTTCCTGGCGGGCGTGCTGTTGGCGCCGCGCTGGGTGTTTCCGGCTCTGTTCGTCGAGGCGTCGCTGCTGGATTTCGCCGCCATTGAATGGCAGGGCGTGAGCAGCTACTGCATGTCACCGGCGTACTGGATGCTGGTGCCTGCCTACGGCTCCCTGTGGTTCGGCGGACGGATGTATGCGCGGTTGCACCGTGACCACCTGAGTAGCCTGGCATTGCTGGCGGGCGTCGTGGTGCTCAGTGCCTTCGTGTGCTACCTGTTTTCGGGCGGCGGCTTCCTGTTTTTCTCCGGCCGCTATCCAGACCCGAGTCTGGCGCAGCTGGCCGAGCGCATTGGCGTGTACTACCCGCGCTACCTGGGTAACTTGGCGCTGTATGTGGGAACCGCAGCGGTCATGTTCGTCGGCCTGCGTGCTTGGAGCGCACAGCGTGAAGGCGCTCGCGCATGAGTGAGTTCAGCGCACGCGATGATCGCCATAAGGCACGGATGCAACGCAAGAAGGCAGTCATCGACGAGAAGATCGCCGAAGCGCAGGACGAGTACGGCCTGCTGCTGGTGCATACCGGTAACGGCAAGGGCAAGAGCAGCTCGGCGTTCGGCATGGTCGCCCGCGCACTCGGCCATGGCATCAAGGTGGGCGTGGTTCAGTTCATCAAGGGCGCGGCCAGTACCGGCGAAGAAAGCTTTTTTCGTCGATTTCCTGATGAGGTCCGCTACCACGTGATGGGGGAAGGCTTCACCTGGGAAACGCAGGACCGCCAGCGTGACATCGCCAAGGCAAAGGAGGCGTGGAACGTCGCCGCACAGCTACTGGCTGATCCGGACATTGGTCTTGTCGTGCTGGATGAGCTGAACATTGCCCTTAAGTACGGCTATCTGGAACTCGACCCGATCCTCGCTGATATCGAGTCGCGACCGCTATTGCAGCATGTGGTGGTCACCGGCCGCGGCGCGCCGCCGGGTTTGATCGAGGCAGCCGACACCGTGACTGAAATGAGCCTGATCAAACATGCCTTCAAAGCTGGCGTGAAGGCGCAGAAGGGAATCGAGTTCTGATGTTTGCAATCAAGGCATACGCAGTTGCTGAGCGCTGGGGAGGGCAATGAATACGCCACATGACTGCCCGGCGCTGCTCATTGCCGCGCCAGCCTCCGGCCAGGGTAAAACGACCGTGACCGCTGGCCTGGCTCGCTTGCATACGCGCCAAGGCAAACGCGTGCGTGTCTTCAAGTGTGGTCCGGACTTCCTCGATCCCATGGTGCTGGCCCGTGCCAGTGGTCACCCGGTCTATCAACTCGATCTGTGGATGGTGGGGGAAGCTGAAAGCCGCCGCCTGCTATGGGAAGCGGCGCGTGATGCTGACCTGATCCTCATCGAAGGCGTGATGGGACTGTTTGACGGCACGCCGTCGGCTGCCGATCTGGCGCGGCAGTTTGGCGTGCCGGTATTGGCGGTGGTCGATGGATCGTCCATGGCGCAAACCTTCGGGGCGCTGGCTCATGGTTTGGCCAGCTATCAGCCGGATCTTCCGTTTGCCGGCGTATTGGCCAACCGGGTCGGCAGCAGCCGCCATGGCGAGATCCTGCGCGACTGTTTGCCAAAGCAGATTGGCTGGTTCGGAGCCCTGCCGCGCGGCGATTCGGTAGGCCTGCCCAGCCGCCATTTGGGGCTTGTACAGGCGCAGGAACTGGCAGATCTGGACGCCCGGCTCGACGCGGCTGCCGACGCTCTGGCAGCGAGCGCGGATTGCAGACTGCCGACGGCGATCAGCTTTCCACCACCGGCACCCGAGACGCTGCCGAAACTGTTGAGCGGTGTGCGTATCGGTGTGGCACGTGACGCTGCCTTCTCCTTCGTCTATCAGGCAAACCTCGACCTGCTGCAAGCGCTCGGTGCAGAACTGTTGTTCTTCTCGCCACTGCGATTCGCCCGCCTGCCCGCAGTCGACAGTCTGTATCTTCCGGGCGGCTACCCGGAGCTGCACATGCGGGCATTGAGCCGAAACCGCACGATGGCTGAGGCGATACGCGCCCATCACGAGGCGGGCAAACCGACCCTTGCCGAGTGCGGGGGCATGCTCTATCTGCTCGACGGCTTGACCGGCCAGGATGGGGTGCGTGAAAGCATGCTTGGCCTGATGCCCGGCGAAGCGACGATGCAGAAGCGTTATACCGCGATGGCGCTGCAGGAAGTACAGCTGCCGGAAGGGCGCCTGCGCGGCCACACCTTTCACCATTCCTCCCTTGAGTCGCCGATGCAGCCGCTGGCGCGGGGTGAATGTCCGAATTACAAGCGCACGGCCGAGGCGGTTTACCGGCAGGACCGGCTGACGGCTTCCTACATCCATTTCTACATGCCGTCCGATCCGTTCGCGGCTGCGGCGATGCTTAGTCCATGAGCGAGTTTGCCTTTACCGCGGCGCAGCGCGCCGGCGTTTACCGGGCGATTGGCGAGCGTCGCGACATGCGGCATTTCAGCGGAGGCGAGGTTGCACCCGAGTTGCTGGCGCGCCTGCTCGAGGCCGCGCATCAGGCGCCCAGCGTGGGCTTGATGCAGCCCTGGCGGTTTCTTCGTATCAGCCGTCCCGAATTGCGCAGCGCCATTGCCAGGCTAGTCGAGGAGGAGCGTTTGCTCACTGCCGCTGCGCTGGGCGAGCGGGGCGAGGCATTCATGAAGCTCAAGGTCGAGGGCATTCACGATTGCGCCGAACTACTGGTCGTCGCGCTGATGGATGGCCGCGAGACACACGTGTTTGGTCGTCGCACACTGCCGGAAATGGACCTCGCTTCGGCCGCCTGCGCGATCCAGAATCTCTGGCTCGCCTCGCGGGCCGAGGGGCTGGGTATGGGTTGGGTATCGCTGTTCGATCCGCAGGCACTGGCTGATCTGCTGCAGATGCCCGCTGGGGCTAAACCCGTTGCGGTGATCTGCTTGGGTCCGGTGGCTGAGTTTTATCCCGCGCCAATGCTCGCGCTCGAAGGCTGGACCAAGCCGCGACCGCTCTGTGAGTTGCTGTTCGACAACATTTGGGGCCAGCAGTCGTGAGCGTTGCCCTGAGCTGCTTGGGCGGCGTTGCACTCGATGTACTGCTCGGCGAACCCCGTCGCGGTCATCCCCTGGTTGCGTTCGGCAAGCTGGCCGATCGGCTCGAGCATCACTTCAACGGCCCCGGCGGTCGCGGCTGGCGCAGCCATGGCGTTACCGCCTGGTGCCTCGCCGTGCTGCCGCTGACGGCAGCGGCGTGGCTGCTCGGTTCGTTGCCGACTGTTGGCTGGCTGGTTGAGATCTGCTTGCTCTACATGGCTTTGGGACTGCGCAGCCTTGGCGACCATCTGCTGCCGGTAGCACAGGCGCTGCGTCAGGGTGATTTGGCTGAAGCACGCCAGCGCGTCGGTTTCATTGTCAGCCGCGATACACGCGAACTCGACGAGCAGGGCGTCGCCCGAGCCGCGACCGAGTCGGCATTGGAGAATGGTAGCGATGCGGTATTTGCCGCGCTGTTCTGGTTCGTGCTGGCAGGCGCACCCGGTGTGGTGCTGTACCGGCTGAGCAATACGCTCGATGCTATGTGGGGCTACCGCAACGAGCGCTTCGAGCGATTCGGCTGGGCCGCGGCGCGTATCGATGATGTGTTGAATTTCATTCCAGCGAGGCTGGTTGCGCTCACATATGCGCTGTTGGGCCAGACGCGGCGAGCCTGGCGTTGCTGGCGCACGCAAGCGCCGCTGTGGGACAGCCCCAACGCCGGCCCCGTGATGGCTGCCGGGGCCGGTGCGCTAGGCGTGGCGCTGGGCGGTCCGGCTATCTACCACGGCGAGCTGCATCACAGACCCGTGCTCGGAGAAGGCGAACCGCCTCAGGCTCGAGATATCGAGCGCGCACTGGACATGGTCTGGGCCGGCGTCGGTCTTTGGTTGCTGGCATTGCTGCTGGGAGGCTGGCTGGATGCTTGAGCACGGCGGAAAACTGCGTAGGGCGGCCGAGCACTTTGATATACCGCTGCACGACTGGCTGGATCTATCTACCGGCATTGCGCCATACGGTTTCGATCTGCCAGCCATTCCTAGCGAAGCCTGGCTGCGCCTGCCGGAAACCGAAGACGAATTGGAGACAGCTGCGCAGGGCTATTTTGGTGCCGCGTCGCTGTTGCCAGTGGCTGGCTCTCAGGCTGCGATCCAGATGTTGCCGCGCTTGCGCAGGCCATTGCAGGTCGGAATCGTTTCGCCCTGTTATGCGGAACATGCCGAAGCCTGGCGCCGCGAAGGGCATCGTCTCAGCGAATTCAGCGAGGGCAGTGTGCCGCGGGCCCTCGACGGGCTTGACGTGCTGGTCGTGGTCAATCCCAACAACCCCACCGGCCGCCTTTTACCGCCGGAGCAACTGCTCGCCTGGCACGGCCGTCTCGCCGAGCGTGGCGGTTGGTTGATCGTTGACGAAGCGTTCATGGATCCGACCCCGTCTCACAGCCTGGCGCCCCATAGCCATCTGCCGGGGCTGATTGTGCTGCGCTCGTTCGGCAAGTTCTTCGGTATGGCCGGTGCGCGGCTGGGGTTCGTGCTGGCGGAACAGAGTTTGCTGTCTGTGCTGAGCGATGCACTCGGGCCATGGCCGATTGCCGGCCCGTCACGCTTCATTGGCACCGTATTGCTTGCCGATCTCGACGGGCAGCGTCGTCAGCGCGAGCGCCTGCTCGGCGACAGCGCGCGTCTGGCGCAGCTGCTCTCAGAGCGCGGGTTGCCACCTGCCGGCGGATGCGGGCTTTTCCATTGGGTTGTGACGGAGGAGGCGATGATGCTCCGTGAGTTTCTGGCCTGCCAGGGCATTCTGGTGCGCCGCTTTCTACATCCGCCGAGTGTGCGCTTCGGGCTGCCGGCAGACGAAGCGGGATGGGCGAGGCTGACGCGGGCGCTGAGCAATTATCAGGCGTTGAGCGCATGAGCACCTTGATGGTTCAGGGCACAACCTCCGATGCCGGCAAGAGCACCTTGGTGACCGCGCTGTGTCGCTGGCTCAAGCGCCAAGGTGTCGCCGTCGTGCCGTTCAAGCCGCAGAACATGGCACTGAACAGTGCGGTAACCGCTGACGGCGGCGAGATCGGCCGCGCACAAGCGGTGCAGGCCCAGGCCGCAGGATTGCCGCCGCATACCGACATGAATCCCATCCTGCTCAAGCCCAACAGCGATGTCGGTGCGCAGGTGATCATCCACGGTCGCGCCGTCAGCAACATGGATGCCGTGGCCTACCACGACTATAAGCGCGTGGCGATGGAGGCGGTGCTGGCTTCGCACCGGCGCCTGCGCGATGCCTATCAGGTGGTAATGGTCGAAGGCGCGGGTTCGCCGGCCGAGATCAATCTGCGCGCCAACGATATCGCCAACATGGGCTTCGCCGAAGCGGTCGACTGCCCGGTGATCCTGATCGCCGATATCGACAAGGGCGGCGTGTTCGCACACCTGGTCGGCACGCTGGAATTGCTTAGCCCCAGTGAGCAGGCGCGGGTCAAAGGCTTCGTGATCAACCGTTTTCGCGGCGATATTGCCCTGCTGCAGCCGGGCCTCGACTGGCTCGAACAGCGTACAGGCAAGCCCGTTATCGGGGTGCTCCCGTACCTTATGGATTTCCACCTCGAAGCAGAGGACGCCGTCGACGTGCGTCAGTCCGCGAAGAGCGAGCAGACCTTGAAGGTTGTGGTGCCGGTCCTGCCGCGAATCAGCAATCACACCGACTTCGATCCGCTGCGTTTGCATCCTCAGGTTGATCTCCGCTTTGTTGGGCCCGGACAAGCAGTGCCGCCTGCCGATCTGATTATCCTGCCGGGCTCTAAAAGCGTGCGGGCGGATCTTGCCTGGCTGCGCGAGCAAGGTTGGGAATCGGCGATACAGCGGCATCTGCGTTACGGCGGCAAGCTGCTCGGAATCTGTGGCGGGCTGCAAATGCTCGGCGAATGCATTGCCGATCCGCTTGGCCTGGAAGGGCCGGCAGGGCAGAGCGACGGGTTGGGATTGCTTCGGTTCTCTACAACGCTGGCTGCCCACAAGCAGCTGCGGAACGTGCATGGACGACTGGGGATCGATAACGTCGAGATCAGCGGCTACGAGATTCACGCAGGTATCAGTGACGGACCCGCACTGGAGCGTGCCGCCGTACGACTCGACGATGGCCGCCTAGATGGTGCGATCAGCGAGGACGGTCAGGTGCTCGGCACCTACCTCCACGGCCTGTTCGAGTCGCCAGCTGCCTGCGAGGCGCTGTTGCGCTGGGCGGGGCTGGAGAGGGCGCAGCGGGTCGACTACCAGGCATTGCGAGACCGCGACATCGAACGTCTGGCGGATCTGGTCGAGAAGCACTTGGATGTCGGGCGACTGCTGACGCTTTGCGGCCTACCAACGGAGACGGATGCATGATCGAGCTTATCCTCGGTGGCGCGCGGTCCGGCAAGAGTCGTTTGGCCGAGCGGCTTGCGGTTGAAAGTGGCCTGGCGGTTACCTATATCGCCACGAGCCAGCCATTGGATGGCGAGATGAACGAACGAATCGCTCATCACCGTGCCCGGCGCCCCGCCAGCTGGGCCTTGATTGAAGAACCGCTGACGCTGGCGTCTGTCCTGCGTGAACATGCCCGTGAGGATCGCTGCCTGCTGGTGGATTGCCTGACGCTTTGGCTGACCAATCTGCTGATGCTGGACGACCTGGTTCGCCTGACGGAAGAACGTGAGGCCTTGCTTGAGTGCCTCGCTGACCTACCGGGGCGGGTGCTATTGGTCAGTAACGAAACAGGGCTGGGCGTGGTGCCGCTGGGGGAGTTGACTCGCCGATATGTCGATGAGGCAGGCCTGCTGCACCAGGCCCTCGCCGAGCGTTGTCAGCGCGTGGTGTTCACCGTGGCGGGTTTGCCAATGACCCTGAAAGGAGCGGCGCTTTGAACAAGCAATGGTGGCTGGAACCCTGCCGGGTACCGGATGAAGCGGCACGCCAGGCGGCACGCCAGCGCGATGCCCTGTTGACCAAGCCTGCGGGTTCGCTGGGACGTATCGAAGCGGTAGTGCCGCAGTTGGCGGCTTTGCAGGGTCGCGCTCGTCCATCAGCGGAGCACGTTTTCATCGCCATTTTTGCGGGCGATCATGGCGTTGCCGAAGAAGGCGTCTCGGCGTTCCCGCAATCGGTGACTGGCCAGATGCTTGCCAACTTCGTCAACGGTGGAGCAGCGATCAGTGTGCTGGCGAAGCAGCTCGAGGCGACCCTGGAAGTGGTTGATTTGGGGACAGCGGCACCGTTGTCGTTGCCTCGGGTGCGCCATCTTTCGCTGGGGCCGGGCACCCGCAACTTCGCCAAGGAGTCCGCGATGAGTGCCGAGACCTGTCAGCTCGCCATGCAGGCCGGGCGCGACAGCGTGCTGCGGGCGCAACAGCAGCGGAGCGAGCTGTTCATTGGTGGCGAGATGGGCATCGGCAATACCACTACTGCGGCCGCGCTGGCCTGCGCTTTGCTGGGTTGCGCGCCGCACGAATTGGCGGGGCCAGGCACCGGCTTGGACGAGGCTGGAGTGGCGCGTAAGCGTGTAGTCATCGAGCGGGCACTGGCGCTGCACGCGGGATCGCACGACACCCTCGGCTGGATGCAGCGGCTCGGTGGTTTCGAACTCGCTGCGCTCACTGGGGCCTATTTAGCGTGCGCGCAGCAAGGCATCGTTGTGCTGGTCGACGGCTTTATCTGCAGTGTGGCGGCGCTGTGTGCGGTGCGTCTGAACCCAGCCTGTCGTGACTGGCTGCTGTTCGCCCACCGCTCGGCTGAGCCGGGCCATGCCGCTGTGCTCAGCGCATTGGATGCTCAGCCGTTGCTCGACCTTGGCCTGCGTCTGGGCGAGGGCAGCGGCGCGGCGTTGGCGGTTCCGCTGCTCCGGATGGCCTGTGCGCTGCACGACGGTATGGCCACATTCGAAGAAGCCGCCGTTGCGGTGAAACACTCATGAGCGTGCAGCTGGAGTTGCTGCGTCACGGTGAAACCGAAGCCGGCGGCGGTTTTCGCGGGCGGCTGGATGATGCCCTCACCGCAACAGGTTGGCAGCAGTTGCGAGCAGCCGTTGTCGCCGCCGGGCCCTGGGACCGCATCATCAGTTCACCCCTGCGCCGCTGCGCGGATTTCGCAGCTGAGCTCGCCGAGCAACGGTCACTTGAGTTCGAACTTGAACCCGACCTTCGTGAACTGGACTTCGGCGATTGGGAAGGGCGCACCGCTGCGGATCTGATGGTGGATCAGAGCGAAGCCCTGGGCCGCTTCTGGAGCGACCCGTACGGCTTCACTCCTCCCGGCGCGGAGCCCGTCGCTGACTTCGAGGCGCGCGTGCTTGCAGCAATCGAGCGGCTGACCGATCGATGTGCAGGCGAACGCGTACTGCTGGTCACGCACGCGGGCGTGATGCGGCTGCTGCTGGCGCAGGCGCGTGGGTTGCCGCGCGAAGGTCTGCTGCAGGTTGAGGTCAGTCATGGGGCGTTGTTCGGGCTGAGAACCGGTTTCGCCGACGCCACGCTCTGGCTGGAAGAACGATGCAGCCCTTTTTGATCGCGCTGCAGTTTCTCACCTGCCTCCCGGTACGGCTGCGCGGAATGCCCGAGCCGCAGCAAATCGGCAGGTCGCTGCTGTATTACCCGCTGGTGGGGTTGCTGCTGGGCGGCATGCTCTGTTTGCTCGGCGTGGCTCTCGGCAATGCGGCGCCACCCTTGAAGGCCGCTTTGCTGTTGGCCGCGTGGGTTTGGCTCACCGGTGCGCTGCACCTCGACGGCCTGGCCGACAGTGCGGATGCCTGGCTGGGTGGCTTCGGCGACCGGGAGCGAACCCTGGCGATCATGAAAGACCCCTGCAGCGGCCCGGTTGCGGTCGCCGTGCTGGTGTTAGTCCTGCTGCTGAAGTTCGTCGCGTTATGGACCCTGCTTGCGCAAGGCAATCAATGGGTGCTTTTGGCGGTGCCGCTGGTAGGGCGAAGCGTCATGTTGGGGTTGTTTCTGACTACGCCCTACGTGCGGCCCGGCGGTTTGGGCCAGTCCCTGGCCGAGCACATGCCGCGATCAGAAGCGCGGGTGGTGTTGGGGCTGATCGTGCTCGGTGGCGTCCTGATGGGTGCTGGTGGTTGGGTTGCGCTGGCCGTTGCCGCTTGTGTGGGAGTGCTGGTGCGCCGCGCCCTGGTTCAGCGGTTGGGCGGTACCACGGGTGACACTGCCGGTGCGTTGTTGGAGCTGGTGGAGTGTGCGGTGCTGGTCGGCTTGGCGCTGCTGGGCTAGGGCGAGCCCTCAACCCAGCAATGCGACTGTCTTGATCTGCGCCCAGAGCGCCTTGCCCTCGGTAACCCCGAGCTGATCGGCCGAACGCCGCGTAATGCGCGCCAGCAGTGGTGTGCCTTGCGCGTCCAGGCGAACCAGAACATGGGCTGGCGTATCGGCGGTGACCACTTCAGCAACCCGCACCGGTAGCAGGTTGCTGATGCTGGTGCCTTCCGCACGTTCCAGCGTCAAGCTGACGTCCCGCGCATGGACGCGAAAGCGCAGCCGATGACCGACCGATTCGCTCCGTTGCGCCACCAGGACGTCACCGCCCTGAAACGTCAGACGAGTGAGATGGTAATCGGTGTCGTGCCCGGCAATTTCCGATTCGATGACGACGCCTGCATCCTCACCGAACGCAGTCGGTAGATCGAGGCGTGCAAGGGTTTCGTGCAGCGGCCCCTGCGCAACGACCTGGCCCTCATCGAGCAGAACCAGGTGATCAGCCAGTCGCGCCACTTCGTCTGGTGCGTGGCTGACATAAAGCAGTGGTATATCCAACTCGTCGTGCAGACGTTCGAGGTACGGCAGGATTTCCTGTTTGCGCTTCACGTCGAGGGCAGCCAGAGGCTCGTCCATCAGCAGCAGACGGGGGCTGGTCAGCAGTGCACGTGCGATGCCGACCCGTTGTCGCTCGCCACCGGAAAGTCGCTCTGGCATGCGATCCAGAAGATGCTCGATGCCCAGCAGTTCGACAGCCTGATTCCAGACGACACGCCGGTCCTGTGCTGGGACGCGCTTCATGCCGAATTCGAGATTGCCTTTGACGGACAGATGGGCGAATAGATTGGCATCCTGAAACACGTAACCAATCGGGCGCTGGTGCGGTGGCACGAACCACTGGCGGCTCGAGTCTTGCCAGCAGTCGCCATTGACCACCAGTGTTCCGGTGCTGCTGCGCTCGAGCCCGGCGATGCAGCGCAAGCAACTGGTCTTGCCCGAGCCCGAGGGGCCGAACAGGGCGCTGACACCACGGCCCGGTAGTTTGACGTCCACGTCGAGCGCGAAGCCTGGATGGGCCAGACGCAGCTGTGCATGTATTCCGCTCAGGTTGTTGTTCATCCGCGCCACCCCTGCCGCAGCGGGCTTGCATAGAGAACGAGTAGCACCAGAAAGGAAAACAGCAGCATCCCGCCGGCCAGCCAGTGCGCCTGGGCGTATTCCAGGGCTTCGACGTGATCGTAGATCTGTACGGACAACACGCGGGTTTTCTCGGGGATGTTCCCGCCGATCATCAGCACCACACCAAACTCGCCCACCGTATGGGCGAAGCCGAGAATGCTGGCCGTTACGAAACCTGGCCGTGCCAGTGGCAATACGACGGTGAAGAAGGTGTCCAGCGGGCCCGCACGCAAGGTTGCTGCGGCTTCCAATGGACGTTCGCCAATCGCTTCGAAGGCGTTCTGCAGCGGTTGCACCACGAAGGGCATTGAGTAGAACACCGAGCCCACGACCAGACCGGCAAAGGTGAACGGCAGGACACCCAGACCGAGCGTTTGGGTCAGTTGCCCAACGGGGCCATTGGGGCCCATCGCTACCAGTAGATAGAAGCCGAGCACACTGGGTGGAAGTACGAGGGGGAGCGCCACCACGGCGCCAATGGGGCCTTTCAGGCGTGAGCGGGTCCGTGCCAGCCACCATGCGATGGGGGTTCCGAGTAGTAACAGCAGAACGGTGGTGATGCTGGCGAGTTTGAGTGTCAGCCAGATCGCCGAAAGACTGGCGTCATCCAGGGCGGGTATTTCCATCACCTACCGACCATAACCGTAGGCGTTGATCACCTCAGTTGCCTTTGCGCTTCGCAGGTAATCGAGCAGTGCGTGCGCCGCCGGGTTGTCGCGACCTTTTGTCAGCAGCAGAGCGTCCTGGCGAATCGGTGGATGATAGGTGGCGGGTACTACCCAGCCGGACCCCTGCCGAATTTCACCGCTTTCGATTACCTGAGAGAGCGCGACGAAGCCGAGTTCGGCGTTGCCGCTGGCGACGAATTGATGGGTTTGTGCAATGTTTTCGCCTTGCACCAGCTTGCCTCTGACCGAGTCGGCAAGACCCAGCTTTGTCAGCGTCGCCATCGCTGCGGCGCCGTAGGGTGCGGTTTTCGGGTTGGCGATCGCGAGGTGACGATATGCCTGATGGGTAAGCACCTTGCCCTGATCGTCGACATAACCTTCATTGGCTGACCACAACACCAATGTACCGATGGCGTAGGTGAAGCGGCTTCCAGCAACACCCAACCCTTCGTCTTCCAGCTTGGCTGGAATCTGTTCATCCGCTGCCAGCAGTACTGAGAAAGGCGCCCCGTTGCGAATCTGCGCGAAGAGCTTTCCAGTCGAGCCGAAGGACAGCAGTACCTTATGGCCGGTATCGCGTTCGAACTGATCAATGATGACGCGCATGGGCGCGGTAAAGTTCGACGCCACCGCAACCTGGATTTCATCGGCATGGCCGATCAAAGGCGTAAGTGCAGCCAGCGCTGCGACCAGGGTCATACGAATACGATACATCATGCTCATCAATCTACCGCGATGATTACGTGAGAGGCTTTGATCAGCGCCGTACAGGGCTGACCGACGGCCAATCCGAGCGCTTCGGTGCTTTCATTGGTGATGACTGCCCCCAGCGTTCGGTTGCCGGGAAGTAGCAGCTTGACCTCGCAGCTGACCGCACCAGGCGTGATGGCGCCGATGGTTCCGCTCAGACGGTTGCGGGCGCTGATCTTCACGTCGGGATCAGGTGACAGCAGGACAAAGCTGGCTTTGACCAGCGCCATGGCGATCTTGCCGGGTGCCAGCTGAAGCTCGTCGATACTGTCGTTGGTCAGCGTCGCGGTCATCGTTTGTCCGTCGCCGATATCCATGCTGACGCTGCCGTTCACCGCGCCTCGTTCGACCTGGGTAATGCGGCCCCGAAACTGGTTGCGTGCGCTGGTTTTCATGGCGATCGCCCGAAGCAGTTTGTCGAAATCTTCGAACCCATCGATACCCTGGGCGACCTGCGCCAGGAAGCGTTCGTACTCGTGTTGCATGCGCTGCCAGATATGCAGCATTTCCCGACCGAATTCTGTCAGTTGCGTCCCGCCGCCCTTGGTGCCGCCCGCTGAGCGTATGACCAGCGGGCGCTCGGACAGATTGTTCATGGCATCCACCGCATCCCAGGCCGCCTTGTAGCTGAGCTTGATGGCCTTGGCCGCGCGACTGATCGAGCCCGTCGCTTCGATCTGTTCGAGCAGCTCGATGCGCTTGCCACCGAGATAGCCCTTCTCGCCACGGTTGAACCAGAGCTGCCCGTCTATGCGCAACGGTTCGAATGGTCTCGGATCGCTCATGTCTGCCCCCCATAAGGAGCGGCCATTTTGGCAAGCGCTATATAGAATTGTATATAGCGTTATCGCGTGGGCCTCATATATTGAGATTGAGCTACCGTTGCTCCGGGCGCGACTCGGGAGTAGCGTGGCCTCGATACCGCTTTCTGGAGCTTCGTCATGAGAATTGAATGGGTTGCCGCCTCACTTGCGCTGCTCCTGTTGGCTGGTCCCGCAGCGGCCGAACAGTGCCCGGCGTTGCTGCAACATGAACTTCCGAAGCTGCGATCAAAGGAAACCATCGATCTGTGCGAGCAGTTTCAGGGTAAGGCGTTGGTTGTGGTCAACACCGCCAGCTTTTGTGGCTTCGCACCGCAGTTCAAGGGGCTGGAGGCGCTGTATCAGCGCTACAAGGGCGATGGGCTTGTGATTCTCGGCGTGCCGTCCGATGACTTCTTTCAGGAGTCTGACGATGCGGCCGAAACGGCAGAGGTCTGCTATGTAAATTACGGGGTGACCTTCCCCATGGCTGAGACTCAGCCAGTGCGCGGCAGCGATGCGATACCACTGTTTCGGCAGTTGGCCGAGCAGGCCGGTGGGGCGCCGCGCTGGAATTTTTATAAATATGTGGTCGATCGCAACGGCAAAGTGGTCGACTATTTCTCGAGCAAAGTCGAACCGGACGATCCTGAGCTTACTGCTGCGGTGGAAAAGGCGTTAGCCGAGTAGCGGGAGGGATGCCCCGACCGGTCGGTCGGGGCGGGGTGCATCAGAAGCGGTAGGTCATCGCAGCGCCGAAACCGTGAGCGCTGTTTTCGTATGTGGCGTTGTAGACGCCACGAGTTGCGCTGGTCTGCTGGATCTTGGTGTCCTCTTCCCACAGGTAGGAATAGGCCAGATCAACCGTCATGTCGTCGGTAGGGTTCCAGGCCAGACCGAAGCTCACCGCAGTGCGGTCGCCAGTCGGGATGCGTGGTGAGCGGTGGGTGTTGTTGGTCGGACTCTGGTCGAAGGCCATGCCGGTACGAAGCGTCCACTGCTTGTTCAGTTTGTAGGCTGCACCGAGTGCATAGGACCAGGTGTCATGCCAGTCCTGCTCTTCGGTGATGGTGCCAACGCGCGGCGCGATCGGACCTGGCATCCCGTCGTTTTCGATGATGATCGCCTCGAGGCGGCTCCAGCGCGTCAGCATCGCACCGCCGTAAAGCGTCCACTGGTCGTTCAGCTCGTGCGTCATGGATACGTCGATCGACTCAGGCGTTTCCAGATCGAGCGATGCGTCGTAAGTACCTGCGAACGGACCGAAACCGATTCCGGAGACACGTGTTTCGCCTTCCAGCGTGTAGTCGACTTTCGAGTGGTACGTTATTCCCAGGCGGGTTTGAGGCGTGAACTCATACAACAAGCCTGCGTTGAAACCGATGGCGGTATCGTCGCCAGTTACTTTAATTCGGCCGTCATTGGCGCCAGGGGACGCAGCGTTCAGAACAGCGCTCTGAAGCTCGCCGTCGATCCGGTTGATGGTCGGACCGAAGCCGATCGATAGCTTCTCGTTGAACCGGTAGCTGACCGTAGGCTGGACGGTGATAACGCGGACTTCGCTGTAATCGCCAAAGTAACGACCCTGGAATCCGCTTTCGTAGTCAGTGATCAGGCCGAACGGTACATAGATACCGACGCCAACGGCCCATTTGTCATCCAGCGGCTTAACGTAATAGCCCATCGGGACCGCGGTGAAAGGAACCATGTCGCCGTCGTTGGAGCCGTTGCCAGGGAGTCCGCTGGTGTCGTTGATATCCGTCTTCGCATTGATCGCCGCCATGCCGAAGCTGACCTGCTCGCGCTGGAGGCGCGACATGCCGGCTGGGTTGCCGAACAGGGTAGTGGCGTCATCGGCAGAAGAAGAGCGACCGGCAAATGAGGTGCCCATGCCGCTGATGCTTTGTTCGTTAAGCGCGAAGCCGGCAGCCATGACCTGAGTGGAAAGGGCACCTACGGCTACTGCAATCGCGGTCTTCAACCATGTTTTTTTCATTGTTGTACTCCAGGGGAAAAAGCGGCTCGGACCCTACCAAGCTTCTCTGATCTGTCGCAAACGAAAGAGTGCAATTTTTCGTAAAGAACGACGATCGGCGCCGATAAAAGGTCGAATTGCCGATAAAACCCGCTGGGCTGAATCTGACCGGCCGGTCGCATTTGATCGCCTGGATCAGGCGATAGGTCGTTGTGGGTCGGTGATCCATTCGCTCCAGGAGCCTGGGTACAGTTTGGCCAGCGGGTAGCCGGCCAGGCAGAGGGCAAACAGGTTATGGCAGGCCGTCACGCCAGATCCGCAATAGGCCACCAGATCATCTGCTGGCTGGTCGACCAGGTGCCGGTCGAATCGTGAACGCAGCTGTTCGGGAGAGAGAAAACATCCTGTCGCATCAAGGTTTTCGGTAAACGGCACACAGCGAGCACCAGGAATATGCCCTGCCACAGGATCGATAGGCTCCTGTTCGCCGAGAAAGCGAGGCAGGGCACGCGCGTCGAATAAGGTCAGACCAGGCTGCCCGAGGCGTTTTGCCAGCTGTTGCGTGGAAACTAGCAAAAGGTCGTCGGGAGCCCCGTGGAACTGGCCGGGCTGAGCGTTGGCCGGTTCTCCAGTTACTGGCCCGCTGGCATCACGCCAGGCTTTGAACCCACCATCCAGCAAATACACACCGCTGCGTTTGCCCAGCCATGCCAGCAGCCACCATGCCCTTGCGGCAAATGCGCCGGGGCCGTCGTCGTAGATCACGACTTCGCTGTCATCATTCAGGCCTGCCGCGCGGAGTCGCGCAACCAACTGCCCCGGCTGCGGCAACGGGTGTCGACCGGTCTGGCCGCGGACAACCGGGCCTGACAGGTCGTTTTCCAGATCGAGAAAGCGCGCACCGGGAATATGCGCCTGTTCGTAGCTACGCCTCCCATATTCAGGGTCTTCAAGGGCGAATCGGCAATCGAAAATGCACAGATTCGGCTGCGAAAGGCGTGCGGTCAGTTCCGCAGTGTCGATCAGTTGAGCAAGCGGCATGGAAGGGCTCCGTTCGAATTCGGGGGAAACGTTATCACGCAGGCGGACACGGCGATCAAAGCGCTGGAGTTGGGGGGCGCGATATATACTGCGTGCCTTTTCGCCCGCTCGTCGGTCGTAACATCGGACAACAAGGAGGGCCTAGTGGCCATCGAAACTCAATGGGTGCTGGATGATGCGCAACTGACCCGCCTGTGTGCCGAATGGCGCCAGCTGCCTTATATAGCAGTGGATACGGAGTTTATGCGGGTCGATACCTTCTACCCGATCGCCGCGCTGCTGCAGGTGGGTGATGGACGTTGTGCCTATCTGATCGATCCATTGCTGATTACCGATTGGGCTGCTTTTGCCGGTCTGCTGACGGATCCGGCGGTCGTGAAAGTCTTGCATGCGTGCAGTGAAGATCTGGAAGTGCTCTGGCGGTTGACCGGTAGCCTTCCGGTGCCGTTGTTCGATACGCAGCTGGCTGCTGGCTATCTGAATATCGGCTTTTCCATGGGCTACTCGCGGTTGGTGCAGAGCGTGCTGAACATTGAGCTGCCCAAAGGTGAGACGCGCTCCGATTGGCTTCAGCGGCCCTTGAGCGAGATGCAGGTGCGCTATGCAGCCGAAGACGCCCAGCATCTGGCTGAGCTGTACGAGGCCCTGCTGCCGAAGCTGTCCGACGAGAAGCGCGCCTGGGTCATAGAAGACGGCGCCGAGTTGGTCGCCAATCTCCAGCGCGAGACCGATCCGGATGAAGCCTATCGTGACGTCAAGCAGGCCTGGCGATTGAAGCCGCGTCAGCTGGCGGTGTTGCGAGTCCTGACGGGGTGGCGTGAGCGGCAGGCGCGTGCACGTAACCAACCCCGTAATCGCGTATTGCGTGAACACAGCTTGTGGCCACTGGCCCGCACCCAGCCAACCGATCTGGTAAGCCTGGCGCGTATCGATGACATGCACCCGCGAACGGTACGCCAGGATGGCGAGACGTTACTCGAGCTGATCCGTACTGCCGCTGCGACGCCCGAGCAGGACTGGCCTGAATCTTTACCGGAGCCATTGCCACTCGACGCGTCGGCGCTGCTGAAAAAATTGCGTACTGTCGGTCAGCGCGAAGCCCAAGCCATGAACATCGCGCCGGAATTGATGCTGCGCAAGAAGGTGCTGGAAGCCTTGTTGAAATCCGGATATCCCGACGGTCCTTATCAGTTGCCTGAGTCGCTGCGCGGTTGGCGCCGCGAACGAATGGGGCAAGCCCTTCTTGACGTGCTGGAAGAGAAATCATGAAACGCATCTGCTCCATCTATAGAAGCCCGCGTAAGAAAGGAATGTACCTGTACGTCGAGCGCAGCGAAGCGCTCGCCCGGGTGCCGGAAGCTTTGCTTGCCGCTTTCGGTCCGCCGCAGCTTGCCTTCGATATCGTCCTTACGCCTGAACGCAAGCTGGCGCAGGAGGACATCGCGACGGTGCTCGATAACCTCGAGAAACAGGGTTATCACCTGCAAATGCCACCGCCAGAGGATGACTATATCGAGCACCTGCCTGAAGAGCTTTTGCGCAGAAACGACCCGATGTAAACCGTACGCGTTACTGACGAGCGACAAGAAACAATAGCAGGGGCGGGCCTATGCTCAGATGACATCAACAAAACGGAGATGGCTCATGAACATTCGCTCTTGGATTATTGTTCCTGTTCTGACTGGTCTGGTAATGACAGCTCAGGCTCAGCCTGCGCCGGACTATGATGAGCAAGCTTGGCAGCAACACTGGCAGAAGATGCAGGAGTACCGTCAGGCTTGGGAGAATGCAAAGACACCTGATGAGAAGCAAAAGCTTCGCGATCAGCACTGGCAGAGCATGCAGTCTGGGTTCGGCATGATGGATGGCTGCCCGATGGGTGGGGCGGGTGCCGGCATGGGCAAGTCTGGTGGTAAGGCCATGCAGGGCGGGATGAGCGGAGGCCGTATGATGGGCATGCAGCCTTCCAAAGAAATGCTGGACCTGCGCATCCAGCAGATGGAGCGGATGCTCGAGCAAATGCGGAGTCACCGGGATTTGCTGGACAAAAGCTGACGGTGCGAGGGCCGTCTTAGGAGTCAAAGGCGGCCTTGCATGTCGTTGGTCTACCGGCAGGCCCTTTGCTATTGGCCGGCCGTCTGCTGCCGGCTAGACTCGCAAGTTTCCGAGATGGCTATTCATGGCAGCAAAAGTCGAACCCTTCTGGATGCGCAAGACTCTGGCCGAGCTGGACTCAGCCGAGTGGGAGTCGCTTTGCGATGGCTGTGGTCTTTGCTGTCTGCAAAAGCTTGAGGATGAAGAGGATGGAAGCGTTTACTACACCCGTATCGCCTGCAAACTGCTCGATCTGAAAAGCTGCCGTTGCACCGACTATCCCAACCGCCGCGCCAGTGTCCCTGACTGCGTCCAACTGACAGCGGTGGACGCTGCGCAATTCAAATGGCTGCCGCCTACCTGTGGCTACCGCCTCGTAGCCGAAGGTAAGGATCTACCGCTTTGGCATCATCTGGTGTGTGGCGATCCAGATGCCGTGCATGCCGAGCGGATTTCTCAATCGGGCCGCATGATTACCGAGGGCTCTGTGGCTGATGAGGACTGGGAAGATCATCTGATATTCCGGGCCGGTTGAATCTACCTCAGTCCGCGTCGTCATAGCACTGAACCCAATCTGGAGCCGCTCGATGTCCCGCCGTCAGTTACCGCTGCTTGCCGTTCTGTTGCTTTCATTCGTTGCGCCACTTCAGGCGGCCAAGCGGGTCGACCTGGACTACACCGTCAAGTTCGTTCCCGAGCAGGGTATTGCGGAAGTGGAGCTCGCCCTCGAAGACGGCGGCGCGGTTAAATTTCTAGATCTGAATCTTGGCAAGGAACAGGCCTATGGCGATTTCCAGACAAACAGCGAAAGCAGCTGGGAGGAAGATGGTGGGCGCGGAGTCTGGCGGCCAGGGCCTGGCAAAGCACATTTGAGTTATCAGGTTAAGGTCAGTCATCAGCGCAAAAGTGGCCGCTTCGATGCGCGGATGACGGATGACTGGACGTTGCTGCGCGGAGACGATCTGGTGCCCGCCGGTCGCCTTGATCAGCAGGACGGAGTCAGACTGGTTTCTCGGCTGCGGTTCGAACTACCCAGCGGCTGGAAGAGCGTCGAGACCGGTTGGCCACGTATCGGGAAGAATCGCTTTCGCATCGACAATCCTGAGCGCCTGTTCGATCGCCCGACCGGGTGGATCCTCGCCGGCAAGCTCGGCAGTCGCCGGGCCCGACTCGGTGAAACCGACGTGGCGGTTTCTGCCCCGGTGGGCGAAGGGATGCGCAGGATGGATATCCTTACGCTGCTGACCTTCGTCTGGCCCGAAATGCAGAACGTGTTCCCCCGGGATCCTGAGAAGCTGCTGGTTGTGGGGGCCGGCGACCCGATGTGGAGAGGCGGTTTGTCTGGCCCCAATTCGCTATTCATGCACGCTGACCGTCCACTGGTCAGCGAGAACGGGACCAGTTCGCTGGTGCATGAGCTGGTTCATGTGTTCAGTCGAATCTCGGATGCTGATCGCAGCGACTGGATAAGCGAGGGGCTGGCCGAGTACTACGCGATCGAGCTGATGCGCCGCGCCGGCGGCATGAGCGAAGATCGCTACCAGGCGGTTCGAGAGCATCTGACTGAATGGAGCCGCAAGGTCGATAGCCTGCGAACCGAGCGATCCAGTGGTCCGGTCACAGCCAGAGCCGTGCTTCTGCTGCAGGAACTTGATCGGGAGATCCGCCAGCGCAGCAAAGGACGCCACTCGCTTGATGATGTTGCGCGGGGTTTGATGCGACTGGATCGGGTAACCACCGACGACTTCATCAACATCACTGAAACCATGCTGGGTGGCGGATCGAAGGTTCTTGATAGCCGGTTGTTGCGCTAGGGTCGGCGTGGTGCGTAGGCGGTGCCTGTGGTGATGAATCCATTCGACCAAAGGACCTTGTGATGAGTCTGATTGATCTCAGGAGCGATACGGTCACCCAGCCGACCTTGGGCATGCGCGACGCCATGCTGGATGCAACCACTGGCGATGATGTGTATGGCGAGGATCCGACGGTCCGCCAGCTGGAACAGACGTTGGCGGCGCAGCTGGGTTTACAGGCTGGATTGTTTTTGCCCAGCGGAACCATGAGCAATTTGTTGGCGCTGATGGCGCATTGTGAGCGGGGCGATGAGTACATCGCTGGGCAGTTGGCGCACGCCTACAAGTACGAAGCCGGCGGTGCTGCAGTGCTTGGCTCGATCCAGCCGCAGCCGATCGAGATGGAGCCGGATGGCTCGTTGGATCTGGCGCGCGTCGCGGCGGCGATCAAGCCGGACGACTTTCATTTCGCCCGTACGCGTTTGCTGGCGCTTGAAAACACGATGCACGGCAAGGTCCTGCCGCTCGCCTACCTGGCTGAGGCAAGAGCGTTCACGCATGAACGTGGGCTTGCGCTTCATCTAGACGGGGCTCGCTTGTTCAACGCGGTGGTCAAGCTGGGTTGCACGGCTGGTGAGATAGGGCGCCACTTCGATTCGGTGTCGGTGTGTCTGTCAAAAGGCCTGGGGGCGCCTGTCGGTTCGGTGCTCTGTGGTGATGAGTCCTTTGTTGCCAAGGCACGGCGATTGCGCAAGATGGTCGGCGGGGGCATGCGCCAGGCCGGAGTGCTGGCCGCGGCAGGCCTCTACGCTTTGGATCATCAGGTCCAACGTTTGGCAGAAGACCACCAGCGCGCCAACGACATCGCCGAGGGGCTGCAAGCGCTGGGCTATCGCGTCGAGCCAGTCCAGACCAATATGGTCTACGTTGATATGGGTGACCGCGCAACGTCGCTGAAAGCGTTCTGTGCCGAGCGCGGCATCGTCATCACTGCTGCGCCTCGGCTGCGGTTGGTGACGCATTTGGACGTGCTGCCAGAGCATGTCGATCCGATTCTCGAGAGCTTTGCAGCATTCCTCAAAGCATAGGTTCGAATCGCTGTCGAATAGCTTGATTCAATCTTATTTATCCTCTATGCGTGCGGCACAGGGCCGATATAATGCGGCCCTTTGCCGGCTATCCGTTTGGGTAGCTGTGAACCGGCTCCCGGTGCCGCCTCGCCGCGTCGTTTTGCAGCCGTTCGGCCGCAGTCCTCTGGAAGAGATCTATGAAAAGCGCAGAAATCCGTGAAGCCTTCCTCCGCTTCTTCGAAGAGAAGGGCCACACTCGCGTGGCCTCCAGTTCGCTGATTCCCGCGAACGATCCGACACTGCTGTTTACCAACGCCGGCATGAATCAGTTTAAAGACTGCTTCCTCGGGCTGGAAAAGCGCGCCTATACCCGCGCCACCACCAGCCAGAAATGCGTACGCGCCGGCGGCAAGCACAACGACCTGGAGAACGTCGGCTATACCGCACGCCATCACACCTTCTTCGAGATGCTCGGCAACTTCAGTTTTGGCGACTATTTCAAGCGCGACGCGATCACCTTCGCCTGGGAGTTTTTGACGTCCGATAAATGGCTGAGCCTGCCGAAAGAAAAGCTCTGGGTCACCGTCTACGCCAGCGATGACGAAGCCTATGACATCTGGACAAAAGAGGTGGGCGTGCCGGCCGAGCGCATGGTTCGCATCGGTGATAACAAGGGGGCGCCGTACGCGTCTGACAACTTCTGGGCAATGGGTGACACCGGGCCCTGCGGTCCCTGCACCGAAATTTTCTTCGACCATGGCGAACATATCTGGGGTGGCCCGCCGGGTTCGCCAGAAGAAGATGGCGATCGTTACATCGAGATCTGGAATAACGTCTTCATGCAATTCAATCGCACCGCAGATGGCGTGATGCATCCGCTGCCGGCGCCGAGTGTCGACACCGGTATGGGCCTGGAGCGCATCAGTGCGGTGCTGCAACACGTCAACTCGAACTACGAGATCGACCTCTTCCAGAGCTTGCTGAATGCCGCCGCTCAGGCCATCGGTTGCGGTAATGAGGGTCAGGCTTCGCTCAAGGTGGTTGCTGACCACATCCGCTCTTGTGGCTTCCTGATTGCCGACGGCGTGACGCCATCCAATGAAGGACGCGGTTATGTGCTTCGCCGCATCGTTCGTCGCGCCTGCCGCCATGGCAACAAACTCGGCGCCAAGGGCAGCTTCTTTCACAAGATCGTCGCCGCGCTGGTGGCTGAGATGGGTGACGCTTTCTCCGAGCTGAAAACCCAGCAGGCGCACATTGAGCGCGTGCTGAAAACCGAAGAGGAGCAGTTCGCCAAGACGCTGGAGCAAGGTCTCAGGATCCTCGAGCAGGATCTGGCTGATCTTCAGGGAAGCGTGATTCCTGGCGAAGTGATATTCAAGCTGTATGACACCTACGGTTTTCCGATGGACCTGACTGGCGACATCGCCCGTGAGCGTGAACTGACGCTAGACGAAGAAGGGTTCGAACGCGAGATGCAGGCGCAGCGTGAGCGGGCGCGTTCGGCCAGTGCCTTTGGCCTGGACTACAACAGCTTGGTCAAGGTCGAGGGCGAAACGCGTTTCACGGGTTACCTCGGCACATCCGGCAGCGGTAAGGTGCTGGCGCTGTTCAAAGAAGGCATGGCGGTGCAGAGCCTGTCGGCGGGCGAGGAGGGCGTGGTCGTGCTCGACCAGACGCCGTTCTACGCCGAGTCAGGTGGGCAGGTGGGCGATTGCGGATACCTCTCGGCGGACGGTCTGCGCTTCGATGTGCGTGACACCAGCAAGGCCGGCGGTGCGTTCCTGCACCACGGCATTCTGGACAGCGGCAGCCTGCAGGTCGGCGCGACCGTCGAGGCTACGGTCGACGCATCAGTACGTCAGTCCACTGCACTGAACCACTCTGCGACTCATCTTCTGCACGCGGCACTGCGCCAGATTCTCGGTGAGCATGTCGGTCAGAAAGGGTCATTGGTCGACAGTCAGCGGCTACGCTTCGACTTCAGCCATTTCGAGGCGATTAAGCCTGAACAGTTGAAGGCCCTGGAAGAAAAGGTCAATGCCGAAATTCGCGGCAACACGGCAGTAGAGATCGAGGAAACCGACATCGAAACTGCTAAGAGCAAAGGCGCTATGGCCCTGTTTGGCGAAAAGTATGGGAACCAGGTGCGCGTATTGACCATGGGGGGCGGCTTCTCAGTCGAGCTGTGCGGCGGAACTCACGTCAAGCGTACTGGAGACATCGGTCTGTTCAAGATCATCAGCGAAGGTGGTGTGGCTGCGGGTGTGCGACGTATCGAGGCAGTTACTGGTGAGCAGGCGCTGGCCTATCTGAACACTGCGGAAGAGCAGCTGAAAGAAGCAGCATCGCTGGTCAAAGGCACTCGTGACAATGTGCTGGACAAGCTGGGCGCCGTCCTCGAGCGCAATCGGCAGTTGGAAAAGGAACTCGAGCAGCTCAAGGCCAAAGCGGCCAGTGCCACCGGCAATGACCTAGCCAGTTCCGCTGTCGAGGTGAAGGGCGTCAAAATCCTGGCCGCGCGCGTGGATGGCCTGGATGGCAAGGCGCTTCTGGCATTGGTCGATCAACTGAAGAACAAGCTTGGCAGCGGCGTCATTCTGCTCGGTGGCGTGCAGGATGAAAAAGTCGTACTGGTCGCTGGCGTCACGCAGGATCTCACCGGCCGTCTGAAGGCCGGCGATCTGATGAGACAGGCTGCTGCGGTTGTTGGTGGCAAAGGTGGTGGTCGCCCGGATATGGCGCAAGGCGGTGGGAGCGACGCGAATCGCCTCGACGAAGCATTAGCCATTGCCGCGGCGTTCGTCGAGCAGGGCGTGTAGCAGGAGCGTGTCAGGTTGGGTTGGTCGCGATGGGCTGTTTGTCTGGTGACCACCTCGGTCAGCGGCTGGTCCGGTCGCTGTCCGTAGGCACTTTGCGGTGCTGGGTTGATTGTTTAATAAGCGCCCTTGACGGGCTTAGGCGGCGATGAGATGGCTTTGATCGTACAGAAGTTTGGAGGTACCTCGGTGGGCTCCGTCGAGCGCATCGAGCAAGTGGCGGCGAAGGTCAAAAAATTCCGTGATAACGGAGACGACATTGTCGTGGTGGTCTCGGCCATGAGCGGTGAAACCAACCGGCTGATCGATCTTGCCAAACAGATCACCGAACAGCCGGTCGCCCGCGAGTTGGACGTGATGGTGTCGACGGGCGAGCAGGTCACTATCGCTCTGCTCGCGATGGCGCTGATGAAGATTGGCGTTCCAGCGGTGTCCTATACGGGTGCCCAAGTCCGCATCCTGACCGACAGTGCCCATACCAAAGCGCGCATCCTGCAGATTGATTCGCAGCAGATTCAGAAGGAGCTCAAGGCCGGGCGAGTCGTTGTTGTGGCCGGATTCCAGGGCGTGGATGAAGCCGGCAATATCACCACGCTTGGCCGTGGCGGTTCAGACACTACCGGTGTGGCTCTCGCTGCAGCGTTGAAGGCAGACGAGTGCCAGATCTATACCGATGTCGATGGGGTTTACACGACCGATCCTCGCGTCGTTGCCAAGGCGCAGCGCCTGGACAAGATTACCTTTGAAGAAATGCTTGAGATGGCAAGTCTCGGGTCGAAAGTGTTACAGATTCGCGCCGTGGAATTCGCAGGTAAATACAGCGTTCCGTTGCGCGTGTTGCATAGTTTTCAAGAGGGTCCAGGAACCCTCATTACCCTTGATGAAGAGGAATCCATGGAACAGCCCATCATTTCCGGCATCGCTTTCAATCGTGATGAAGCCAAGCTGACCATTCGTGGTGTGCCGGATACCCCCGGGGTGGCCTTCAAGATCCTTGGCCCGGTCAGTGCGGCCAACGTCGAGGTGGACATGATCGTGCAGAACGTCGCGCACGATAACACTACGGATTTCACCTTCACTGTCCACCGGAACGATTACCATAACGCGCTGCAAGTGCTGGAAGGTATCGCCCGTGACATGGGCGCCCGCGAAGTCATTGGTGATATCGACATCGCCAAGGTATCGATTGTCGGCGTAGGTATGCGTTCTCATGCGGGCGTCGCGAGTCGGATGTTTGAGGCACTGGCGAAGGAGAACATCAACATACAGATGATCTCTACCTCTGAAATCAAGGTCTCGGTAGTGATTGAGGAAAAATACCTGGAATTGGCGGTACGGGCATTGCACACCGCATTCGAGCTGGATGCTCCCGCTAGCAAGGGGGAATGACGCGCTGACTGCGAACTGATTCGAGCCTTCCGTCGTTTTCGCCGGGGGCAAAGGAACTTTAGAGTCGTTGTTACTGGTCAATAGCTGGTGAAAGGCTCTAGGTCGATGTTTCACGGAACATTATCCGTCTTTATCTTTGCAGACTGTTTACTGAATTGAATCCGTTTTAAGGAGAAAGGAATGCTGATTCTGACTCGCCGGGTCGGAGAGACCCTGATGGTGGGTGACGATGTGACTGTCACTGTACTGGGTGTCAAAGGAAATCAAGTGCGTATAGGAGTGAATGCACCCAAAGAGGTAGCGGTGCATCGCGAGGAGATTTATCAACGGATCCAGAAAGAAAAAGATCAAGAACCAAGCCATTAATATTTATGTGATTTTTGGCTTTGCAAGCGGGGCGAAGATGGGTATCATGCGCCCCGTGTTGCGGAGAGGTGGCCGAGTGGCCGAAGGCGCTCCCCTGCTAAGGGAGTACATCTCAAAAGGGTGTCGGGGGTTCGAATCCCCCCCTCTCCGCCATTTTGCATGATTGGTTTGTGGGTCGGTTTTAGCGGTTCGGTTTGATAAAAAACATTGAACCAAAAAGCTTGACCACCGAATTCACAAACTTATAATGCGCACCCTTAGTGCACTCATAGCTCAGCTGGATAGAGTACTCGGCTACGAACCGAGCGGTCGGAGGTTCGAATCCTCCTGAGTGCACCATATTTTCGGATCTCAGAAATGTGGTTCGTGTTGTAGCCAGCGGTGACCTGGTTTATCAATCGCCTTTGCACTCATAGCTCAGCTGGATAGAGTACTCGGCTACGAACCGAGCGGTCGGAGGTTCGAATCCTCCTGAGTGCACCAAATCGGAAAAGGGTCTGCAGCGATGCAGACCCTTTTTTCGTATGTGGAGTTAGCGTTTCCCTCGAACGCAGCCGTTTTCATCGAAGGTGACGGTGCGTGTCCTGCCCTTATCGTTGCTGTAGCGGTACTGCATCTGGCCATTGCGAGTGGCCACTGTGTCGGGTGTGCCGAAGGTGCTCTCGATATCGGTGCGGGTCATGCCGGGATGAATCTGCTTTTTGATCAGCGCATCTCGCCTTGCGCTCCCGGTTATGCGGTTTCCGCATCCATCATCCTGTGCGCCTACAACGGTAAGGCTTCGCGCCGACTCTTTCTTTGACGTCTTACGTCGTCCTTTAGATTTGGCCAGAGGTACGGCTTTGCCGGAACTGGGTGTGGGATTCGCTGCCTCCTGAATCTGAGCGGTCTGATCGATCGGGCATCCCTGTCGAGTAAACGTGAGGTTCCCTGCGGCATCACTGCAGCGATAGATGCTTGCAGCAAACGTTGGGGCGGTGGAGAGGAGAAGGGCACAGCAGCTTACTGCGATCAGTTTGTTCATAGTCGTCCTCCTTGACGATGGGTCGAACCAGCCTAGCCAAATACCGCTTGGCTCGCAGCGGTGCCTTTCCGCAACGTGAATGCGTCCACATTGATAGCGCGATCCTTCGGTGGCGACGCGCAAGCGATTGTATTGCCTGTATTTCGCGGTCGTGCATCGCAGTTGCGGTGGTATTATTGCGCAGTCCGCCCGTTTGGGCTTCTGGATCCGCCTCATGGATTTGCCCAGTAGTCGTATAAAACCCTCGCTTGCCAATCACGTTTTGAATGATTGATCCCCTGGCGCGCTCCAACCGCTGGGGGTGGAGTGCGCCATGACTGAAGTTGAAGCAAAAAAGCCGCAGGAAAGTCTCCAGGATCGTCTGGCGCAGGTCGTCGAGTTGCTCCACCGGCACAGGATCGTCGAGGATCTTGCGCATCGTCAGAGTCAGGAAGGGCAGCATCAGGATCTTGTCGAAAACCTGGTGCATCGCCAGAACCTCGTCGAACTGCAGCGCAAGCTGGAGGCGCTTCACCCCGCTGACATCGCGCATATCCTCGAAGCTTTGCCCCTTGATGACCGCCTGACGGTCTGGCAGCTGGTCAAGTCCGATCGCGATGGCGATATCTTGCTCGAGGTTTCCGACGCGGTCCGCGAGACGCTGATCGCCGACATGGACGATCACGAGCTCCTCGCTGCTGCCAAGGAAATGGACGCCGACGAACTGGCGGACCTGGCGGCCGAGTTGCCGCGAGACGTCGTTCACGAGCTAATGGAAACGCTGGATGCGCAACAGCGTGAGCGTGTCCGCTCGGCCTTGTCTTACGAGGAAGATCAGGTTGGCGCTCTGATGGACTTCGAGATGGTCACGATCCGCGAGGACGTAAGCCTTGAAGTGGTGCTGCGCTACCTGCGACGGCTGAAGGAGCTGCCCGGTCATACTGACAAGTTATTCGTAGTCGATTACGACGGCGTGCTCAAGGGCGTTCTACCCATCAAGCGATTGCTGGTTAATGATCCGGAGCGGCATGTGGCCGAGGTGATGGCCAGTGATCCAGTGACATTCCATCCGGATGAGGATGCGTATGAGGCGGCCCAGGCATTCGAGCGCTACGACCTGGTTTCCACACCGGTAGTAGACAAAAGCGGCAAGCTTATCGGGCGCTTGACCATCGACGAGATGGTTGACCTGATCCGTGAGGAGAGCGAAAGCGAAGTGCTCAACATGGCGGGTCTGCGCGAAGAAGAAGACATCTTCGCCTCGGTCTGGAAATCGCTGCGTAACCGTTGGGCCTGGCTTGCAGTCAATCTCATCACTGCCTTTGTTGCCTCGCGTGTGATCGGCCTATTCGATGGCTCGATCGAGAAGCTAGTTGCATTGGCTGCGCTGATGCCGATAGTCGCTGGCATTGGCGGTAATTCGGGCAATCAGACCATCACCATGATTGTCCGAGCAATGGCCCTGGACCAGATGGGTACAGGCAACAGTGCTCGCTTGCTGCGCAAGGAGGCCGGTGTTGGGATGCTGAATGGCTTGATATGGGGTGGGGTTATCGGTGTCGTGGTCTACTGGCTTTACGGCAGCTGGTCGTTGGGTGTGGTGATGACTGCGGCGATGACGCTCAATCTTTTGCTGGCGGCCTTGATGGGCGTGCTGATTCCGGTGACTTTGGCGCGAATGGGGCGAGACCCGGCGCTGGGTGCCAGTGTCATGATCACTGCCGTTACCGACAGTGGCGGTTTCTTTATTTTTCTCGGGCTCGCAACAATTTTTCTCCTCTGACTCGTTCCGCCTGCGTCGACTTGGCGTTTGCCTTGCGCCTGTTGTTCGGGCTACTGTTCTGAGGTTTCGCGCTAGCGAACGCCCTAACTCGAAGCGAATAACAGGCGGCTTGAGCTGCTGATAGAAAGGGAATCCCGATGACCCCCAGCGAACTCCTCCTAGAAGGCGTCGAACTTATGCTGTTCGGCTTAGGTTCCGTTTTTGTCTTCCTCGTGTTGTTGATTGCTTGCATTCGCCTGATGTCTTTTGTGATCGGTCGCTTCGACAGTGCGCCCACCGCTCAGTTGGCTTCCAGCGAACCCGCTGTGGCTGAAGTGGATGCCGATCTCATTACGGCAATCCAGACCGCTATCCATCAGCACCGCGCTCGTCGTGGTTGATTCAGAACAGGGAGTTCCCTTCATGACATCTGTCAAACAGCCGCTCGGCATTACCGATGTGGTGCTTCGTGATGCGCATCAATCCATTCTGGCTACCCGCGTTCGCCTTGAAGACATGCTACCGATTGCCGGCAAGCTCGATCAGGTTGGCTTCTGGTCGGTCGAGTCCTGGGGCGGGGCAACCTTTGATTCTTGCATTCGTTATCTGGGCGAAGATCCCTGGGAGCGCATCCGCGAACTGAAGAAGGCGATGCCCAACACTCGGCAGCAAATGCTGCTGCGTGGCCAGAACCTGCTGGGCTATCGGCATTACGCCGATGATGTGGTTGAAAAGTTTGTCGAGCGTGCTGCGGCTAACGGCGTCGATGTGTTCCGTGTGTTCGATGCGATGAACGATCCACGCAACCTGGAAACCGCTCTGCGCGCGGTCAAGCTGCAGGGCAAGCATGCGCAAGGTACCATTTCCTACACCACCAGCCCGGTGCACACCCTGGAGATGTGGGTCGACCTGGCCAAGCAGATCGAGGACATGGGTGCCGACTCGGTAGCGATCAAGGACATGGCCGGCATTCTCACGCCGTATATGGCCTATGAGCTGGTCTCGCGCTTGAAGGCAAGCCTGTCAATTCCGATCCATATGCAGTGTCACGCCACGGCGGGCCTTTCCACAGCTTCCATTCTCAAAGCGGTCGAGGCGGGCATCGATAATGTCGATACAGCCATTTCCTCCCTCTCAATGACCTATGGGCATTCGCCAACCGAGTCGGTGGTGGCGATTTTCCAGGGCACCGAGCGTGATACCGGGCTCGATCTGCTGCTGCTGGAAGAGATCGCTGCGTACTTCCGCGAGGTGCGCAAGAAGTACGCAAAGTTCGAAGGCTCGCTCAAGGGTGTTGACTCGCGCATCCTTGTGGCTCAAGTGCCGGGTGGCATGCTGACCAATATGGAAGGCCAATTGAAGGAGCAGGGCGCACTCGACAAGTTCGATGAGGTGCTCGCCGAGATTCCTCGCGTGCGTGAAGATCTCGGGTTCATTCCATTGGTAACGCCGACCTCGCAAATCGTCGGTACCCAGGCCGTCATCAACGTGCTCACCGGTGAGCGCTTCAAGTCTATTACCAAGGAAACCGCAGGCATCCTCAAGGGCGAGTACGGAGCGGCACCAGCCCCGTTCAATGTCGAACTGCAGCAGCGCGTCCTCGACGGTGCAGATGTCATCACCTGCCGCCCGGCCGACCTGCTGCAGCCGGAAATGGAGAAGCTAACGGCCGAGCTGAAGGGGTTGGCGCAGGAAAAAGGCATCAAGCTGGCCGAGAACGAGATTGATGACGTCCTCACCTATGCGTTGTTTCCTCAGATCGGCCTTAAGTTCCTTGAAAACCGATGCAATGCCTCTGCTTTCGAACCGGTGCCGACCGGCAAGGAGCAAGCGCCACGGGAGGCGGGCGTACCCGAGGTCTACACCGTCGAAGTCAACGGCAAGTCCTTCGTCGTTCAGGTCAATGAAGGCGGCGACATAGAGGGCATCAAGGCTGTTGGCAGTGGCTCCGCCGCCCCGTCGACAGTCGCTAGCGCGCCGGCGTCTGGTACAGGCGAACCTCAACCGGCTCCGTTAGCTGGCAATATCTTCAAGGTTCTCGTGCAGCCCGGTCAGCTGGTTCAGGAAGGAGATCTGGTGATCATCCTCGAAGCCATGAAGATGGAAACTGAAATCCGTGCGTTCAAAGCCGGCACCGTTTCAGGTGTGAACGTCAAGGTCGGCGACGCGGTGTCGGTGGGCGATAGCCTGCTGACCATCGCTTAAGGAGCGCTGCATGGATAAGTTGCTCAAGCTGTGGCACAGCACTGGTCTTTATCATATAGAGCCCGGTCAGCTGCTGATGATCGTGGTGTGTCTGGGGCTGATCTATCTGGCGATTCGCAAGGGGTTCGAACCCTTGCTGCTGATCCCAATCGGATTTGGCGGCGTGCTTGCCAATATTCCCGTTGCCAACATGGCCGAGGGTGCGGGCATCCTCCACCTGTTCTATGAAGTGGGTCTGCCGACCAGTGTGTTCCCGTTGTTGATATTCATGGGCGTCGGCGCCATGACAGACTTCGGTCCAATGCTGGCTAACCCCAAGACTCTGCTGCTCGGTGCGGCGGCGCAATTCGGTATCTTCGCCACCTTGCTTGGTGCCTTGTCGCTGGCTGCAATGGGGGTTCCGGGGATGGAATTCACACTGCGTGAGGCTGCTTCGATTGCGATCATTGGCGGTGCAGACGGCCCCACTTCAATCTTCGTTACGGCAAAGCTCGCGCCGCATCTGCTGGGGCCGATCGCTGTCGCGGCCTACTCTTACATGGCGCTGGTTCCGTTGATTCAGCCACCCATCATGCGAGCGCTGACGACCAAGGAAGAACGCGCCATTGTCATGACGCAGCTGCGCCATGTAGGTCAGGCAGAAAAGATCGTCTTTCCGCTCATGCTTGCGCTGCTGGTGGGATTGCTGCTGCCGGATGCTGCGCCGCTAGTAGGCATGTTCGCCTTTGGTAACCTGTTGCGCGAGTGCGGGGTCGTGGATCGTCTGGCCGACACCTCACGTAACGCGCTGATAAACATCGTGACCATCGCGTTGGGGCTGACTGTTGGCTCTAAGCTGTCCGCCGAAGCCTTCCTGCAGATGAAAACCCTTGGGATCTTGCTGCTCGGAATGGTTGCCTTCTGTGGCGGTACGGCGGCGGGCGTGCTGATGGCCAAGGTCATGAACATGTTCAGCGCGAACAAGATCAACCCGCTGATTGGGTCGGCCGGCGTTTCGGCAGTGCCAATGGCGGCGAGAGTATCGAACAAGGTCGGGCTTGAGGCGAATCCTCAGAACTTCCTACTCATGCATGCCATGGGCCCGAACGTAGCAGGGGTGATTGGCTCGGCTGTTGCGGCGGGCGTTCTGCTTAGCTTTGTAGGCTAGCGCCACTGCTGATGCGTGGCGTGGGAAAGAGGCACGAGGAAATGCCTACGCTGATAAGGCGTAGGCATTTTCGTTTCATGTTGCTATTAAATCCACCCTATCGCCAAGGTGGCTAACAATGCGTCTTACCAAATGCAAACTGCCCTGTCGTGCTGTCAGGGCGGTTTGCGCTAGTCGTCAGTACTGAACGGATTCAATCTTCTTCTTTCGCAGCTTCGGCATCCTGCGCGATAAGGGCGATCAGTGCGTTTTGCTGGCGGTGGGCCAGCTGGCGAAAGCGTTGCAGCAGTTCGCGCTCATGCAGCGACAGTTCCGGGCTGTCCAGGCGCATTGCGGAATCGTCATCAAGCGCACCTTCTTGAAGAAGGCTTTGCTCTAGGCGAGCAATGATCTCGGAGTTCATGCTTCGATGGTGGTTCCGCGCAACCTCTGCAATGCGCTCTCGCATTCCGTCTGGGAGCCGAACCACGAATTTGTCAGCCGTGCGGCTGGAGTAAACTGCCTGCTTCATTGGGCGCATATTAAACCGGTTAGTCAGGTGGGCGATGGTGGCTTATTGCCGTTCTAGTCACCGGTCTGACACCAAACAGCACATGCTGTTCCACGACCTGCGAAAAAGATGCTGGACAACTTAATGACGCCAATTATACGGCGACAAAAGTAGGAGTAAAGGCTCTGTGGTGGCCAATAGCCTTTATTGTGATCCAGCGCTTATCTCGTCTGCGTCGCTAGCGCAGCACTGGGTCGAATTTGATTCGCCGACCTAGCAGCAGCGTAATCGTAAACAGCACCGCGAATAGCACTGTGCCGCCTGTGACAAGCGTATCCCAGAACTCAGGAAGGGTTGAGCCGATACTCAGGGCGCCGCACAGCATGCCAAGCGCAAGGAATAGATATCCGTAAATAGACATTTTCATCTCCGATAAAGCCTGCATGCAGCCATCTTGGTTTAGAAAATCCAGCGCTGTGCCTGAACGGGCTTGCTTTGCGCGCTGCTGCTAATGGTGCTTGCCGGCACAGAAAGCCTAGGTGTGGTCACCTGGGAGGGGGTCGATGCTGTCTTCATAAGGTCCGTTGTTGGCATGGTCTCAAGCAGCGGAATTGCGACAGCGGCCAAAAGGGCGGTGCTGAGTAGGTAGGCTGGGCGTGGCATCGGCGTCTCCTTCGCGTTACGGTCAGGTAATTAAGCACCTCTCGTGCCAACAGGTTGTTGGTAAATAACTGTTATATATCAATGATTTATCAGTTATTTTCAGATTTGGCCAATGCGCTTTGCAAGATTTTCGCTTCTCGTTCATGCAAAATGCAATGGGTGGTGTGTGCTGTCATGGTCAGCCATTGGGCGTTGCTGCTTTATAAGTGGGGCGGGCATGACAAACGAGCCAATGGTCGCTAACATGCTGCCGCCCGCGTGTCCCAGTAGCTCAATTGGATAGAGCATCCCCCTCCTAAGGGGAAGGTTGTGAGTTCGAACCTCGCCTGGGACGCCACATAGGAGCATTTATCCCCCTGGCCTAGATGGACAGCTCCTGCAAGTCATTGCCTTTAGGTCTGCTTCGATGGCGCATCTCCGTGCTGATTGAAGCCGGCTTCGGCCCCTCCGTTCCGGCCTATCCTCACAACCGGCGCTTAGTGCTGGACCTACGTACCTACTGCATTGTCACAGCTGCACCGACGCTCGGCGGCTCCATAACGGACCGCGAACCAGCGGGTCCTTTCATGCTGCTGGCATGTTTCGGAGAAGGCGTGCCATTGCCATCGTCGCTGCTTCCACCGATCGGGTCGATCTCTGTCTCAGCCGACTGCAGGCGCCATCGACACGTACCGAGTGCACGATAGTTCAGGCCTTCCAAGGTGGTCTGGACGCGCGGGGACGCGTTTGCGGGGGGGGCATTTGAAGAAGGGCGCCAGGCATCACACTGGCTCAACATTCGAGCCTCTAGCTAATCACACCGTGTATAGGGTCAGCTATCAATACGAGCCGGTGTTTTGCGCTGTCGTTTTCTATGCGCAGGCTGACTCGCCGTTTGCTTTGGTCGCGAGCTGACGAGTAGGTGCCGGGTAGAGAGGGTGGCGTTTGATGAACGCCGATCAGTAGCGTGCGTGTTGCTGTATCAACTAAACCGGTCGGTCACCTGATCGCGTCGGGCTTCGCGTTGTAGCTGATAGACGAACCGTTCAACCTGTCTCTGCGTTAAACCGCTGATTCGGTGGAAGCGTATCCCGCAGAACGTCAGATCAAGTTTCTCATCGTAGATAACGTGGCGCAGCTCAGCTGCGGTTGTTATGGCGCCGAAAGGCAAGTCTACGGAAAGTTGATCATAGACTTGGCCGGACTGTAGGCCAGCTTGTAGATTCCCTGGGAAGCTCAGCTTGCAACCTGTTGCAGACATGTCCAGGACTTTGCCCACCAGCGGTTTCCTGATCGTCCTTCCGTTCAGTTGCGCTGCGATTGGCTGCCCGCTCAGTGTGGCGCGATAGGCGTTTCGCCGCTGGTGATAGAGAATTTCGTCTGGCAGGTGAGCCCAATAGCAGCGCGCATCGTCCAATTCGCCAAGATGAACCGGATGTGGATTATTCCAGGCAATTCGCACGCCCTCGTAAAAGCCTTCTATTTGGAAAGCTTCTCCTGACGCCATTAGTCGCTCACCATCGCTAGGTATCAGCTCGTCTAACGCAAGCCAGCCCTTTTCGCGGTTTATCTCTACCAGGTAAGTCTGGTACCGCTGAGCGCGCTCGGCAAAACGGACCTGCAGCGGGATATGGTTATCCAGCAGGGGGCGTAAATTTGCCTGAATTTCGACTGGAGTCTTGAGTATCTGAGGGGGCTGAGGGCCTTCTCCCTCGGCGAAAGGACTAGACACTTGGCGTTGCTCTCCGGCATGTAACGACGACAGTCCAATGATAGCACTTTGATGCTATACGGCTGTGGATGGTTCAGGCCTGGCTGAGCGGGCGATGATGAGTGCTTTTGGCGGCAGCTCCCCGGCGGTCGTAAACGTCCGGGGTCTGGGAGGTGCCTTGCAGTATTTGCAGCATGGTGCCTACGGCGCTCTGGTTGGCCCGGATAAGCTTGCCATTGCGTTCATTGGCTTTGCGGCAGTCCTCAAGGATGATCTCCAGCTGTTCTGCCTGGGCAAGGATCTCGCCGCCTATCTCCGAAGCTGCGGCAAACTGTGCCAAGCCGTTCCGGTCGGCGCTCAGCTGTGCCCTAGCTAATGCCTGGCTGCGTAGTGTGCCGTGTTGGCCCAAAAGTGCCAGCAGTGCCTGCTTTTGCGTGAGCAGCTGCTCCAGTCCACCGAGATTACGCTCAGAGAGCGCCAGATATTCCGCGTTGGTGAGCTCGCGTAGCGTTCTGGCGGTGTCGATATCGTTGGTCAGCTGCTGGAGCAATTCGGAATCTAGCATAGTGGCCTCTGTTGCACTCACGCCCGCTCGCATTGGTGTCAGGCTCAGCGCTGGCTTTCGAACGACAGTAGCTTCGACGCCACTCGCTGGCTGTCCACCTGATAGCTACCATCGGCAATTGCCTGCTTGATCTGAGCAACACGCTCTTGATCAACGGCGGGCTGCTGGTTCAACTTCTCGGTGGTCTGCTGCAGGCGCTGGGCTTCGGGGCTCAGCTGAACGCTCTCCCCCGATACCGGGCTGTTGCCGGTGGTCTTTGCTTCGTCAGTGGAGGGCTGCTGAGCCGTTGGTCGCTCAGTGTTCTGGACGTTGCTGCTACGCCCATTGCTGGTTGAATTGACGGCGCTGTTGGGCCGATTGAAATCGATAACCATGATCGAAACCTCGAATAAGTCAGGACGCTTGCCTGCTTTTCGGCAAATCCAAATAAAACTTTAGTCTTTTTTCATATGGGCGGCTGGCGTAGCGGCGCCCGACTTCACATTGCGACTTCTACCTGCCCGGGACCAACGACGCGGGCTTTGATGGTTCGTCCGGAGCGCTGGTTTTTGACTCTGATCTGAGAGCCAAGCGCGCCGTCGGACAGCGCCTCACCAGGCATTCTTACATTTATCGTAGAGTTTTTCGCGCTGATTACCACCTGGTCGCCTTTTCGGACTATTTCAGCTGCGGATAAGTAGGTTGGAGGTAGCACCTGGTCGGGGAGGGCGCTGCGGGTAATCTTATTGCCCAGCACTTGGTCGAACGAGGTCAGATAGCCTTGATTGAGCAAGCTGACGTCGCGCTCGGCAAGGGTGACATCGGCTAGCTCTACGACACTCTCTCGGGCCAGGGGTCGTTTGGCTACGATTACCTCGCGGAACAAATGGACCTGTGCAGGGACGAAAACGGACCAGGGCGAAGCAGCTTCACAGCTAACTCGCACGGTAATGCGACCAACGGGTTGTGCCGGGCTTTCGAGTCTGGTCGTCAATTCTTGATCGCAGGCCGCTAGCCGTAGGCGCGGGTCCAGCCTGTTCAAGTCGATCTCGTAGCGCGCCTGAATTTGACTACGCTGTAAATAGTCAGTTACTTCCTGCTCAAGAAAAGCGCGGGTCGCGTCGATAAGCTGTTCAGGTCGCGTAAAGCTTGCTGAGTCAGCCAGCTGGCTCAGCCCGCACAGAGTTGCCAATAGAAACGTTTGGAAAAGCGTCTTGCACGGATGCCGGAAAAAAGTCGTCTGTCTGCTCATGTCTTGGTTGAAGCAAGGGACGTGCCGTTTGTTGGCCGTTCAGAAGCTGACTGGGCAGGCGAGACAGGTAATTTTGCAAATCCGTGTTGGTAATGCATGCCACTTCAGCGCCAGATAGTCTGAGCTACAGATGTCTGCCCGCCCATCTCACACGCAAGAGGAAACTGGCATGGCCGGTGTATTGGATTCGGTTAACCAGCGTACGCAGCTGGTGGGACAGAACCGTTTGGAGCTGCTGCTGTTCAGACTGGACGGCAAGCAGCTTTATGGCATCAACGTGTTCAAGGTCAAAGAGGTGCTGCAGTGCCCTCGGCTCACGGTCATGCCTCGGTCGAGCCCGGTGGTGAGGGGGGTGGCAAACATTCGGGGAAGCACGCTTTCTATCCTCGATCTGTCCGCTGCTACAGGAAAGCCAGTGCTACAGGATTTGCCGAATAGCTTTGCCATCATTGTCGAATACAACACCAAGGTGCTTGGTTTTCTCGTCCGCTCGGTGGAGCGGATAGTCAACATGAACTGGGAAGACATTCTTCCGCCGCCTAAGGGTGTTGGGCACGACCATTATTTGACGGCCGTGACTCATGTAGATCAACAGATGGTGGAAATCATCGACGTTGAAAAGATACTCGCCGAAGTGGCGCCGGTGTCCGAAGTGCTCTCGGTCAGCATTGCGGACGAGGCAACCAGTAACAAGGCCTCAACCAGCCGGGTATTGATTGTCGATGACTCGTCTGTGGCGCGAAAGCAGATCATGCGTTGTCTACAAAATCTGGGAATCGAGGTCGTTGCGCACAATGATGGGCGGCAGGCGCTCACCTATCTGCGGAAGCTTGTAGCAGAGGGCAAGAAGCCGTCTGACGAATTCATAATGATGATTTCCGATATCGAAATGCCAGAAATGGATGGTTACACCCTGACGACGGAGGTTCGTCAGGATCCGGCTATGCGTGATATGCATATTCTGCTGCATACTTCGCTTTCCGGTGTGTTCAACCAGAGCATGGTCAAGCGGGTCGGAGCGGACGATTTTCTCGCCAAGTTTCAGGCAGATGATCTGGCCAATCGAGTGATAGAGCGGATCCGGACTACGGATAAGAATTGAGGCTTCGTCCTCTTAATATGACTGGTGGGCATTATTAGTGTCAGGTGATCCGGATTTCGATCAGTTCCGAATATTCCTCGAGAAGACGTGCGGCATTCTGCTGGGCAGCAACAAGCAGTACCTGGTGTCCAGCAGGTTGAACAAGCTTATGGAGCAGCAAGGGCTCAAAACGCTTGGCGATTTGGTCAGGAAGATTCAGGCCCAGCCACGTAGCGGCCTGCGCGAGCAGGTCGTGGACGCCATGACAACCAACGAGACGCTCTGGTTTCGTGACACCTATCCTTTTGAGGTGATGAAAAACCGCGTGCTGCCTGAGCTGCTGAAAAACGCGCCGGGACAGCGCTTGCGTATCTGGTCGGCGGCTTGTTCATCAGGGCAAGAGCCTTACTCGCTGTCGATGACCATCGACGAGTACGAGCGCAGTAGTCCTAGCCAGCCGAAAACGGCAGTTCAGATCGTGGCTACTGAATTGTCAGGCGCCATGCTTGCTGCATCGAAGGCAGCCGAATATGACAGTCTCGCTATCGCTCGAGGTTTATCCAGTGAGCGGCTGCAGCGTCATTTCGAGGTGAAAAGCCCGGGTCGTTGGGTGGTTAAGCCGGCAATTCGTAGTCGTGTTGAGTTTCGGGTGCAGAACCTTCTCGACAGCTATGCAGTGCTCGGCAAGTTCGATGTGGTGTTCTGCCGCAACGTGCTGATTTATTTTTCTGCTGATGTAAAGAAAGACATCCTCAAACGAATCCACGCGACGTTGAAGCCAGGCGGATACCTCTTTCTGGGAGCATCAGAAGCGCTGAACGGTCTTCCTGAGCTGTATCAGATGGTGCAATGCAGCCCGGGCATCATCTACAAAGCAAAGTGATGGTTTCATAGCAAAAGGCGGCAGGAATCTGTCGCTATGGGCTGGATGAGCGGCAAAAACATAGGTCACGCTTTGCCGCTTTTGACGCCTAGTCCGATCCACTCTTCGTAAAAATCTTATAAATCAGTCAGTTGCCGAAATGGCATGGGCTTTGCTGTGAGTTTGCTAAGCAGACTTGTACCCGGCAAAGGGCTAGATCATGAGCATCAGTTTCGACAAGGCACTCGGCATCCATGAGAAGGCGCTCGGTTTTCGCGCTCAGCGTGCCGAGGTGCTTGCCAACAACATTGCCAACGCTGACACCCCTAACTACAAAGCGCGTGATTTGGATTTCAGCTCGGTGCTTGCTGCGCAAAACAGCAAGAACCAGGGCGGATTCGGCGTGGCCGTGACCAGCAGCAAGCATATTGCCGCCGAAGGCATGGAGATTGCCGATCCCGGCTTGCGTTTCCGCACGCCGGCGCACGCTTCGCTCGATCAAAACACTGTTGATGCCCAGGTTGAGCAAGCGGCCTATGCCGAGAATGCTATCGACTTTCAGGCAAGTTTCACCTTGCTCAACAGTAAATTCCGGGGGCTCATGAGCGCCCTGCGCGGCGAATAAAAGGAGCAAAAACCATGTCCCTCAGCAGTGTATTCAGCATCGCCGGCAGCGGCATGAGTGCCCAGAGCACTCGTCTCAACACCATTTCCAGCAACATTGCTAACGCCGAAACGGTGTCGTCTAGCGTCGATCAGACTTATCGCGCGCGTCACCCCGTGTTCGCAACCGTGCTGCAGCAGGCCAACGGGTCGCCGAACGAGTCGTTGTTCGCTGAGCAGGACCAGGCAGGGGCAGGGGTGCAGGTGCTGGGAGTGGTGGAAGACCAGAGCGAACTGCAAGCCCGGTACGAGCCCAACCATCCGGCGGCGAATGCCGAAGGCTACGTGTATTACCCGAACGTCAATGTCGTTGAAGAAATGGCCGACATGATTTCTGCCAGCCGGTCGTTTCAAACCAATGCTGAGCTGATGAATACAGCCAAAACCATGTTGCAGAAAGTACTGACCCTGGGCCAGTAACCACTACGAGATATAGCCATGAGCACGACAGGCGGCGTCAGCGGTACCGGCTCGGTACTTGACCAATACCAGATCAAAGATCGCGAGGTTAAAAGCAACGACCTCGGCAAAAACGAGTTTCTCGAGTTGCTGGTTACGCAGCTGAACAACCAGAACCCGCTGGAGCCGCAAGAGAACGGTGAGTTCATCGCTCAGCTGGCACAGTTCAGCACCGTTGAAGGTGTGGAAAAACTGAATTCGAGTATGGAAACCATGCTGTCCGGGTATCAGTCATCCCAGGCGCTGCAAGCATCGTCACTCGTTGGCCGCAAAGTAATCGTGCCAACCGATAAAGCCGTTGTGGATACCAGCGAAACCTTCAAGGCCAGCATCGTTCTCCCGACAACCAGCAGCAACGTGGCGGTCAACGTCTATGACAGCGCCGGTACGGTAGTGAATCGGATCAACATGGGTCAGCAGGAAGCTGGCAATGTTTCGTTTATGTGGGATGGCAAAGACTCGAGCGGCAAAACCTTGCCGCCGGGCACCTATCGATTCGAAGCACAAGCCACTTATCAAGGCGAGACGAAGGGGTTGTACACCTTGCTTCCTGCCAACGTAGACAGCGTCACTCTCGGACAAAACGGCGGTGAGCTTCAGCTCAATCTGGCCGGTGTCGGCAGCATCGGGCTATCTCAAGTCCAGGTTATCGGTCAGTAACTACCGGCGCGCCCGGTAACAGGAGCAATTCATGTCGTTCAATATCGGCCTTAGCGGCATGCGTGCCGCCAGCAAAGACCTCAATGTCACGGGTAACAACATTGCCAACGCTGGCACGGCTGGCTTCAAGCAGTCCCGTGCTGAGTTCGCGGATGTTTACGCGTCTTCAGTGCTAGGCACTGGCAAGAATCCTCAGGGGAGCGGGGTGCTTCTTGCAAACGTGTCGCAGCAGTTCAATCAGGGCAACATTAACTACACCCAAAACGCGCTGGACCTCGCTATCAACGGCAACGGCTTTTTCCAGGTAAGCAACAACGGCGCGTTGAGTTACACCCGCGCCGGCTATTTCGGAACGGACAAGGAAGGCAATCTGGTCGACAACTTCGGCTACAACCTTCAGGGGTATTCCGTTAATGAGGCCGGTAATATCCAGACCGGGCAGGTCAGTGATCTGAAAATCCAGACGGCAAGTCAGGAGCCAAAAGCTACCGCCAAGGTCACGCAAGGGTTCAACTTGAACTCAACGGATATCGCTCCGACCGATGTATTTGATCAAAATGACCCGCGGACATACAACGCTTCCACCTCTACTAATATTTATGATGAGCAGGGTAACGCACACGTCATGACGCAGTATTTCGTCAAAGGTGCGGTTGACCCAGCGGATCCTGATAGTGCGAACAGCTGGACGATGCATGTTCTTGTCGACGGGAGAAACCCTCAAAATCCGACCGATGCATTGAACGGGACTAAAGCAGCCGAAATGCAGCTCAAGTTCAAACCGGACGGTAGCTTGGCCAGCATGAGCGCGGATGCTGCCTCAGGACTTACTTATTACCCTGCTACCGGTTTGGTCTCGCTCGACGACTGGCAGCCAGCGATGCAAGATAGTACCGGAAATTGGAGTCTAAACGGTGCAGCTACTGGGGGAAGCTTAGACGTATCGTTAGACATGCGTGGCTCCACCCAATACGCCAGTGCGTTCGCCGTCAACAGCGTCAGTCAGGACGGTTATACGACTGGTGAACTGGCCGGTCTCGAAATTAGCGAAACCGGCGCCATCTTTGCTCGCTACACGAACGGCCAGTCCAAAGTACAGGGCCAGATCATTCTCGCCAACTTCGCCAACGTTCAGGGGCTCACTCCGGTCGGTAAGACGCAGTGGGTGCAGTCCTTCGAGTCGGGCGAGCCCGTGCGCAACCCGCCTGGTAGCGGCACCCTCGGTTCCCTTCAAGCCGGCGCACTGGAAGATTCCAACGTCGAGCTTTCAGATCAGCTCGTCAACCTGATCGTGGCGCAGCGCAACTACCAGGCGAACGCCAAGACCATCGAAACAGAAAGCGCGATTACCCAGACGATCATCAATCTGCGGTAATTGCTACCTAGCACTGCGCGGGGTGGCGGGAAACTGCCGCTTCGTTTTTAGAAGGCCCTTCGGGGCCTTTTTTTTGTTATAAAAGGCCTTGTGTTTCAAAGGCTTAAGAATAGTTTAATTGGTTGGCACATGGCTTGCTTTGTTTTGCAGCATAGGTCTGATTAGTGTCAATTCGGGTGCAGCGGAGGTTCCATGGACAAGATGCTTTATGTGGCGATGACGGGAGCGAGCCAGAACGCTCAAGCCCAGCAGGCGCATGCCAACAACCTGGCAAACATCTCGACCACGGGCTTCCGGCGTGACTTCGAGCAGGCGCGCTCCATGCAGGTCTTTGGCGATACGTTTCCAGCACGTGTGTATGCCATGACCGAGCGGCCGGGTACGGACTTCAGCTCCGGCACCTTGCAAGAGACAGGTCGGGATCTGGACGTTGCGATCGAAGGGGATGGCTGGATTGCCGTGCAGGCGCCTGACGGCAGCGAAGCCTATGCCCGTACTGGCAGCCTGAACATCGACACACTCGGCATGCTCCGGACCGGCGATGGTTTGCCGGTGCTCGGCAACGCCGGGCCGATTGCCGTGCCGCCGGAAGAGAAAGTGGAGATCGGCGCTGACGGCTCAATCAGCATCCGTGCGCTGGGTGAAGATCCGAACGTCGTGGTAACCGTCGATCGTCTCAAGTTGGTCAACCCTGATCTCAAGCAGCTGGAGAAGGGCACCGACGGCCTTATACGTATGAAGGATGGACAGCCTGTCGAGGCTGACGCCGCGGTTCGTGTGACCTCAGGCTTCCTTGAGGCAAGTAACGTCAACGCTGTTGCCGAGATGACATCGATGCTGGCTCTGTCCCGGCAGTTCGAGCTGCACGTGAAAATGATGCGTACTGCCGAAGAAGATGGTGCCGCTGCGGCCCGAGTCTTGCAGATCAGCTAATCAAACTAGTCGGCGCGACCAGATTCCGGCGCCATTGGAGAACGACATGCTTCCAGCACTGTGGGTGAGTAAGACCGGTCTGTCTGCGCAGGATATGAACCTGACCACCATTTCCAACAACCTGGCCAACGTCTCGACCACCGGCTTCAAGAAAGATCGGGCTGAGTTTCAGGACTTGCTCTATCAGATCCGCCGCCAGCCTGGTGGCCAGTCCAGCCAGGACAGTGAGCTGCCATCGGGTCTGCAATTGGGTACCGGTGTGCGGATCGTCGGTACGCAGAAGCAGTTCACCGCCGGCAGTCTGCAGACCACCGAACAGCCGCTCGACATGGCCATCAACGGCCGTGGCTTCTTTCAGGTGCTGCTGCCCGACGGCACAGTTTCCTACTCGCGTGACGGCAGTTTCCATCTGAACGCTGAAGGCCAGATCGTGACCTCGAACGGTTACTCACTGGAGCCGGCGATTGTCGTGCCGCCGGAAACGCAGACATTCACCGTGGGCGAGGACGGCACTGTTTCCGTCACAACGCTGGGTAACCCGGCACCACAAATCATTGGCAACATCCAGACCGCTGACTTCGTAAACCCGGCTGGTCTGCAGGCGATGGGCAGCAACCTGTTTCTGGAAACCGCCGCAAGCGGTGCGCCACAAGTCAGTACACCTGGTCTCAATGGCCTGGGTACCGTGCTGCAAAACACCTTGGAAAACTCCAACGTCAGTGTGGTCGAGGAGCTGGTGAACATGATCACCACTCAGCGCGCCTATGAGATGAACTCGAAAGTCATCTCCACGGCCGACCAGATGCTGTCCTTTGTTACCCAGCAGCTTTAACCGCTGTCAGCCGCTGGATTGAGGTGAATATGCGCCGCTTGTTGATTGTCCTTCCGCTGGTGTCCGCCGTGATTGTGTCTGGTTGCATGGCGCCAGCTCCGAAGCCTAACGATCCTTACTACTCTCCAGTTCTGCCGCGCACACCGCTGCCTGCTGCGCAGAACAACGGGGCGATCTACCAGGCGGGCTTCGAGACTAATCTCTACGACGATCGGAAGGCCTACCGGGTTGGCGACATCATCACCGTCACGCTCAACGAGAAGACACAGGCCAGCAAAAATTCAAACTCGAAAATTTCCAAGGACAGCAGTGCCAACATCGGCCTTGGATCGCTGTTCGGCGGCGCTGTTTCGATGGCCAATCCGCTGACCGACAACAAGATGACGTTGGGCGCTGAGTATGAAGCGGCGCGTGATACCTCTGGTTCTGGTCAGGCCGGGCAGAGCAACAGTCTCTCCGGTTCGATCACAGTGACCGTGTCGGACGTGTTGCCTAACGGCATCCTAGCGATCCGTGGAGAAAAATGGATGACGCTCAATACGGGCGATGAGCTGGTGCGAATTGCCGGTTTGGTACGTTCGGACGATATCGCCACCGACAACACCGTCCCGTCGACCCGTATCGCTGATGCCCGTATTACCTACTCTGGCACCGGCGCTTTCGCTGATGCCAGCCAGCCAGGTTGGCTGGACCGTTTCTTCATCAGCCCGTTGTGGCCGTTCTAAGCAGGTGCAGGCAATGAAACTGTTCAGCTCGATTCTGATTGCCTTGCTTTGCGTTGCAGTGCTTCCTGCCCATGCCGAGCGGTTGAAGGACATCGCCACCATTCAAGGCGTACGTAGCAACCAGCTGATCGGTTACGGTCTTGTGGTTGGTTTGAACGGCAGCGGCGACCAGACGACCCAAACGCCTTTCACGGTGCAGACCTTCAATAACATGATGGCGCAGTTTGGTATCAAGGTGCCCGCGGGCGGCAACGTTCAGCTGAAAAACGTGGCGGCTGTGTCGATACACGCTGAGCTTCCGCCGTTCGCCAAGCCGGGCCAGACGATCGATATCACCGTTTCGTCGATCGGTAACGCCAAAAGCCTGCGCGGCGGCAGTCTGTTGATGGCACCGCTTAAAGGGATTGACGGAAACGTCTACGCCATTGCCCAGGGCAACCTGGTCGTTGGTGGTTTCGATGCGGGCGGCGCGGATGGTTCGCGGATCACCGTCAACATCCCGTCGGCCGGTCGGATCCCTGGAGGGGCGACTGTGGAGCGGCCAGTGCCGAGCGCATTTAACCAGGGTACGACCCTGACGATGAATCTCAATCGCCCCGACTTCACTACCGCCAAGAACGTTGTCGATCATATCAATGAGCTGCTCGGCCCAGGCGTGGCTCAGGCACTCGATGGTGGCTCGATCAGCATCACGGCACCGCTGGATCCAAGCCAACGTGTGGATTACCTGTCCATCCTGGAAAATCTGGAAGTGGACGTGGGCCAGGCCGTCGCAAAGGTCATCATCAATTCGCGCACCGGCACCATCGTGATCGGTCAGAACGTCCGGGTTCAACCTGCAGCTGTTACCCACGGCAGCCTGACTGTGACCATTTCGGAAGATCCGCAGGTGAGCCAACCGAACCCGCTTTCGGACGGCCAGACAGTCGTCGTCCCTAACTCCAAAGTGAAGGCTGAGCAGGAGGCCAAACCGATGTTCAAGTTCGGCCCTGGCACCACGCTCGATGAAATCGTCCGCGCCGTGAATCAGGTAGGTGCTGCCCCCAGCGACCTGATGGCGATCCTCGAAGCGCTCAAACAAGCCGGTGCGCTGCAAGCCGACCTGATCGTTATCTGAGGAACGGGACATGGAAAATCGTCTGGGACTGGGTCGTCGTACCCCTGATAGCGGTAGTTACTCCGACCTCAACCGGCTGAATCAGCTCAAGGTTGGCAAGGACCGCGACGGTGCCGAGAACGTGCGCAAGGTCGCTCAGGAGTTCGAGTCCTTGTTCATGAACGAGATGCTCAAGTCGATGCGTTCGGCCACCGAGGTCATGGCGAAGGACAATCCGTTCAACAGCCAGGCCAGCAAGCAGTACCAAGATATGCATGACCAGCAGCTCTCAGTCACGCTGTCCAAGGAAGGCGGTGGCATAGGGCTGGCCGATGTACTGATTCGCCAGTTGAGCAAGGATCAGAAACCTGTCGAGAAGCCTAATCCGTTCGCGCAGGTTGCACAGACTGAAGGTGCCAAATGGTCGAGCAACCCTAACGCCAACACGACGCTCGCTAAGGTTGACCCGGCCCGTAACGATACCCAGATGCTCAACCAGCGTCGTCTGGCCCTGCCGGGCCGTCTGGCCGAGCGGGCGCAGGCGGATGTCGCTGCCGCGATTCCCCAGGCCGAGCAAGCAAACCAAGCGGGAGTGACTCAGCCGTTGGTCAACCTTGACTGGAAGCCAGCCACCGCTTTCGCGGCGCCCAAAGAAGCAGCTTTGACCATCAATGGCGTCGAAGCGAGCGCCCCGAGCGCCCCGAGCAAGACGCGCTTCAGCTCTCCGGCTGAATTCATTGCGACCATGTTGCCCATGGCAGAAAAAGCAGCCAAGCGTCTCGGCGTAGAACCGCGTTTCCTCGTGGCCCAGGCTGCGCTCGAGACAGGTTGGGGCAAGTCGATGATCAAGCAGAAAGACGGCAGCAACAGCCACAACCTGTTTGGTATCAAGGCTAACGGCTGGAGCGGGGAGTCGGCGAAAGTCACCACGACCGAATACGTAAACGGCAAAGCGACCAAGCAGGTAGCCGGGTTCCGGGCTTACGACTCGTTCGAGCAGAGCTTCAACGATTATGTCCGGCTGTTGGAGAACAACGAGCGCTATAAGCCCGCGATCCAGGTCGCCAGCGTCTCTGGTGATTCCGAGCGTTTCGTCAACGAATTGCAGCGGGCCGGTTACGCCACCGATCCGCAGTACGCGAATAAGATCAATCAGATCGCTCGTAAAGTGCAGACCTATCAGACAATTGCCGACGCCAGCACGTCGCCCGCGATGCGGACTAGGGGTTAAACATGGCTGACTTACTGAATATTGGCCTGTCTGGCCTGAGTGCCAGCAAGAGCCAGTTGTCCATTACTGGCCACAACATCAGCAACGTCAACACGCCAGGCTTCAGCCGGCAGGATGCCTCCCAAGCGACCCGCACGCCGCAGTTTAGTGGTGCTGGGTACGTCGGTTCAGGTACGACGCTGGTCGAGATCCGCCGTAGCTACAGCGAATTCCTCACCAGTCAGCTGCGCAGCAGCACGTCCCTGAGCAGTGACGTTGAAGCGTACAAAAGCCAGATTGACCAGCTTGATTCGTTGCTAGCTGGCAGCACGACAGGTATCACCCCATCGTTGCAGAAGTTCTTTTCAGCGCTGCAAACGGCGGCGGAAGACCCAGCCAATATTCCGGCACGTCAGCTGGTGTTGGCTGAAGCCGAAGGCTTGGCACGCCGTTTCAATACCGTGTCTGACCGTCTGACTGAGCAGAACAACTTCACCAATAAGCAGATGGCTGCAGTTACCGATCAGGTCAATCGGCTCGCGGGCAGTATTGGCAGCTTGAACGACGCCATCGCGACCGCTTCGGCCAATGGCAAACAGCCCAATGATTTGCTCGATGCGCGCGACGAGGCCGTGCGGCAATTGTCGACGTATATCGGCATCAGCGTTACGCCCCAGGATGACAATAGCTTCAACATTTCGGTCGGCAGTGGTCAGCCGCTGGTTGTAGGCAAGACGGTGAGCCAGCTCAAGGTGGTGCCGGGCCAGAGCGACCCCAATCGTCATGAGATTCGATTTGTCAGCGGTGGCTCGGAGCAGGGCATTACCTCGCAGATCACCGGCGGTGAGCTGGGTGGCTTGATCCGCTATCGCGAGGAAGTACTGGATTCGACGATGAATTCGTTGGGACGGCTGGCGCTGGCGGTGAGTGACCAGGTCAATAGTCAGCTGGGGCAGGGGTTGGATCTGAAGGGAAATGTCGGCGAGGGATTGTTTGCTAACTACAACACCGAGGCTTTAGCAAAACTGCGTGTCAGCGCTTTCTCCGGCAATAAAAGCAACATTCAGCCGGAACTGGTAATAACAGAGACCAACTTGCTCACTAACAGTGACTATCGGCTGGAATTCGATGGTGCTGACTATACGGCGCGCCGGTTGAGCGACGGTAAGGCGATGACAGTGTCACCGTCATCTCCAGGGAGCTATCCCGCGACTCTGACTTTTACCGATCCGAACGTCGCACCGGCGCTTCCAAGGGGCCAAGGATTTGAACTGGTCCTCGGTGCTGCCCCGGAAGCAGGCGACAAGTTTAGCCTTCAGCCTACTCGGCGCGGTGCTGCGGACATCAGGGTGTCCTTGGACCAGGCGGATCAGTTAGCTTTCGCTGCGGTAGCGAGCGGACAGAGTAAACTTCAAAACGCCGGTACTGGAGCTATCAGTCAACCGGATATGGCATCGGCACCATCGCCGATTGACCTCAACGTCCTCAAAACGGCATTTGGCAGCGGGCTGAGCCTGACTGCAACCGCCAACTCCGACGGTACTTTCACCTTGACCGACGCTGACTCTCTGCCTAGCGGTTGGGCCTACGTGGATGCGAAGGGCGATCCTCTGGTTGACGGTAGTGGAGATCCGCTCGCCCCAACACTCCAGTCCGGTACGACCAACACTGTTCGCTTGGCGTATACGGCTACGCCAGGAGGCACTTATCAGTTCGACTTCAATGTCAGCGGGAGACCCCAAACGAGCGATAGTTTTTCGCTGACCTACAACCAAGGCGGCGTCTCTGATAACCGCAACGCGTTGAAGCTGGTCGACCTTCAGAGCAAACAGACCGTCGGGGTATCCGTAGACGCTGATGGAAAAACCCTATCAGGCGCTAGTTTCACCGATGGCTACGGCGAATTGGTCGAACGGGTCGGTACGCTGACAGCCCAAGCGCGAATGGATAGCGAAGCGACAGGGGCGATTCTCAAGCAGGCCACCGACAACCGCGACTCGCTGTCAGCCGTGAACCTCGATGAAGAAGCGGCCAATCTGATCAAATTTGAGCAGTACTACAATGCGTCCGCTCAGATCATTCAAGTTGCTCGCTCCATGTTCGATACATTGATCAGTACCTTCAGGTAACAGGCCCGCTCATGCGCATCTCGACCTTGCAAGCATTCAATAACGGCGTAGCCGGCATTCAGCGCAACTACTCCAATGCAACCCGCACGCAGGAGCAGATCAGCACGGGTAATCGCATCCTGACGCCGGCGGACGATCCGGTTGCGTCGGTGCGTTTGTTGCAGCTTGAGCAGCAACAGAATGTGCTGAGCCAGTACAACTCCAATCTGACGGCGGCCAAGAACAGCCTTACCCAAGAAGAGGTGACGCTGAATTCCGTCAACACGGTGCTTCAGCGTGTTCGCGAGCTGGCTGTCCAGGCCGGTAATGGTGCGCTTGATCCGCAGGATCGCAAGTCCATCGCGGCGGAGCTGGGTGAGCGCGAGGACGAGCTTCTGTCGCTCATGAACACCCGCAACGCACGTGGCGAATACTTGTTTGCAGGGTTCCAAGGCAAGACTCAGCCCTTCGTCCGCGGTCCGGAAGGGAGCTACAGCTATGTCGGGGACGAGGGGCAGCGGAAGCTGCAAATTGCTAGCTCCCTAGATATTCCCATTAGCGATAACGGCAAGTCGATTTTTCAGAGCGTGACGAACGCGGGTCGACTAGATAGCGCTCTGGATGTTTCGAGCATCCCGGCAGGTGTTGAGACGACACTGAGTGTGTCGAAGCCGCTCGTAAGCGATGAAGTGGCGCTCACAGGGGCCCCGTCGTTTCCGGCCGACGGAGTTGAGATTCGTTTTGAGGCGGATGGCGCGTTTTCTATATACGCCTTGCCACGGCAGACGGATCCGGTGAGCGGAGATTTCACCGATGATCCGTTGCCAGATGGCATCAACTTAAAGCTAGATGACGACGCTAAAAATTCAGACCAGCTCGTTTTCCGGGGAGTAACGTTACATTTCGATGGCGAGGCGGTTGGCGGTGAACGAGTAGTGGTGATGCCCGGAACAATCACTAACGTGGCGTCAGATGGCACAATTACTGCCGAGTCAGTCCAGAACAAGCAAGGCATCCTCGACACCATCGCCAATCTTCGCTCTGCTCTGGAAGATCCGTCTACCGGCAACACCGGCGTCCGCGACGCCGTTGCCGTTGCCCTGACCAACCTCGATCACGGCATGGTCAGCGTTGACCAAGCCCGCGGCAATATCGGTGCCCGTCTGAACGTCATCGAAACCAGCCAAACCGATAACGAAGATGTTGCGCTGGTCAACAAAGGTGTGCAGGCCGAGCTGCGTGAGCTCGACTACGCTGAAGCGCTGTCTCGGCTATCGATGCAGACGGTGGTGCTTGAAGCAGCCCAGCAGAGTTATGTGAAGATCGCGGGATTGAGTCTGTTCAACGTGATGCGTTGAGTCGCCCGGAGGGCACGGTTCACAGAATAAGCAGCCCGATTTGACTTGCTATTGGTGCGACTTAGAGTGTCATTGCGGCGCATGGAGTACCGCGTCGCTAATCCGACACTCATAAGGACATGAACAATGCTTAAGTCATTTATATCCGCTTCAATATTCGCACTGCTCGCTGGCGTCTCGCTCAGCAGTTTCGCTGGCCCGACCAAGTCTGCTGACCCAGTAGTGGTTGCAACGGCCCAGCAAGCTGCGCCGATCAACATCAATTCGGCCGACGCCGAAACCCTGACCCGCGAACTCAAGGGTATTGGCGCAACAAAGGCCAAGGCGATCGTTGCTTATCGCGAAGCGCATGGCCCATTCACCGCCGTCGATGAGCTCCTCGAAGTTAAAGGAATCGGTGCGGCCACTTTAGAAAAAAATCGAACCAAACTGGGCGTTAACTGACCAGCCTATTTTTGAATAAACGAAGCCGGTCATTCGACCGGCTTTTTTATGCCTGTAACGGTGCTGCGCAGACCCGCTCTCAAATCGGGCCGGCTCTGCTGCGTTGGCTATCCCGGTCCGGTAGGTAGGAACGCGGGCCTACGCGCGCTGTCCTTGTTAGAACGCTCAGCTAACTTTGTCTACCGCCTTTGAGGCCGAATTAGCCTTAAAAAGGCGTTGACATGTTACGGTTATTCACATTGATACCGTCTTGTCTGGGAAGACACCTGTACGCGGCGCAGCAGATCGCTGGGGTTTGCTAACTTACTGATTGTAAAGATTTATTTGCGCTGAGTAAAAAGCTGCCGATCTGTTTAGAGGCCACGTCACTCGGGCGTTCCAGCCAGTCATCCAGCCGCTGTTCACAAGCTTATCCACAGGTTCTGTGGATATTTTCAGAGAACGAGCAAAGCAGCTCTAGTCGGAGGTATCTGATGAAAACACCTTGGAATCTCTTTAAATACCTACCGATGGCGCAACGTGTGCTCGCTCGGGGCCGGTTGCCCATCGTGCTACTTGCGGTCGCGCGCAAACGCTCGGCTCAGGGTGGGTTGATGAAAGGTCTGCGTGAAGATCTTGGTTTGCTGCAGCAACTGTGTGTGGCGTGGTGGCGAGGCGAATATCGGCAGGTCAGCAGACCAGCGCTGGTGGCTGCGGTAGCTGGTTTGTTGTATTTCCTGTCCCCCTTGGACGCTATCCCCGACTGGATTCCAGGTCTTGGCTTCGTTGATGATCTGGCAGTACTGGGTTGGATAATCCGCAAGTGGTCTGGCGAGTTGCAGGCGTTTCGGGCCTGGAGAGACAGCCAGTCAGCGGATATACGAGCAAGTATCGACCGGTTACCCTCCTTGGACGAGCCAATGGATAGCGACGTTAGCAACGGGCGGAATGTCGGGCGCTAAAAAGGCCCTGGATTAGTTCTTTCGAATGGCTCGTGCAGCCCCTTTGCTCATTCTTTGGTGCGACCGGCTGGTGTCGAAAAAATCGACGCGCGGACTGGTAAGATCCCGACTTTCCAATTTGAGACTACGGTCGGGGTAGCGGATGAGTGTTCAGGTCATCATGCGGGACGGTAAGCCAGAGTATGCCGTGCTGCCGTGGGAGGAGTATCAGGCTCTGCTGACGAACGGGCGTGACGTAAGCGCCGCAAAGCCAGTGGAGGCAAGTGATACTGCTCCAGGCGCATTGCCAACTTTCGGAACGTTGCCGATGTTGCGAGAGGCTAAGGGGTTGAGCCAAGAAGCGCTGGCGCGCTCGGTGGGTATCAGCCCTGCTTATCTCGCCCTCATCGAAAGCGGTGAACGCGATCCCGATAATGCGATACGTCGCGCACTCGCCCGCGCATTGGAGATCGAAGGATGGCAGCAGGAGGCGTGACAGGCACCGCAGCGTCAATTCGCATCAGCCGTCCACATTGGCAGGCATTGTTGGACGAGTTGGCTGAGGTGCGGCGACAGCGCCATCTGGTCACTTACCGGGCGTTGGTCGAACGGCTCCAGTTACCAGTGCCTGCCATGCAAACCTTGACAGCCGCGCTGGAACATCTGGCTGCGCTGGATGCCCGTGCGGATCGGCCGCTACGTAGTGCGTTGGTGGTGAGCCAAGGGGCAAGTCGTCTGCCAAGAACCGGTTTTTTCGAATGTGCTACTCGCCTAGGGCGCTTTTCTGGTCCGGCAGACGGTTCTGCGGCCGCATCCTGGCACGCAGGTGAGGTTGCGCGAGTGTTCGAGTTTGATTATCCAGGGATTCCGTAATGCTGAACAACATCCGTGCGCGAGTCGGTTATCTGTTTGCTCGCAAATTGATGAGCTTACGTTGGGCCGTTCAGCAACCGAAACTGTGGCGCTGGATGGAGGGCCAATTTTCGCGCATGGCTGCGATTGGCGATTCGAAGGCGCAAAGCTTTTATGGCCATATCCTGCTGTTTCGAGGACAGGGATTTGGTGCTAGGCAAGAGGGTATACGTCTGCTGCGTCTGGCTGCCGAAAAGGGCGATGCCAAGGCCGCTTACCAGATGGGTGTCATCAGCCTGGGCGAAGACGCTACTCACGGCCCAGACGGCGCCAAGGCCGCGCATTGGTGGAAGCTTGCCGTCGAGGCAGGGCACCCCTTAGCGGCAACCAGGTTGGCTCAGCTGTACACGGCGGGAGGCCATGGCCTCGCACGAGACGTGCAGCAGGCGGAGCATTACAAGGCCAGTGCAGCCAGACTCGGACTTTGATTACTTGTGACTGAGATAAAGCGTCCGCGTTTGCAGGCTCAACCCTAGTACCTTTTGGCTTAGTGCCTGGTGTCGGATGCAGTCTGCCGATTGGCGTGACGCGGACATTTCTTACCATGGCTGGCGTCCGTACAATGCAGCGCTTTCTCGGTTGGGTCGTTTCTAATGCAGATCGCCTTGGCGCCTATGGAAGGGCTCGTTGATGACATTCTCCGCGACGTTCTCACCCGTGTTGGCGCTGTTGACTGGTGCGTGACCGAATTCATCCGTGTGTCGGATCGTCTGTTACCGGCATCTAGTTTTCTTAAGCTTGCTTCCGAGCTTGAACACGGCGCTGCAACCCGCGCAGGTACGCCGTTGCGTGTGCAGTTGCTGGGCTCGGATCCGCTCTGCCTGGCTGACAACGCGGCGTTCGCGTGTAGCCTCGGTGCCCCTGCAATCGATCTAAATTTCGGCTGCCCGGCCAAAACGGTCAACAAATCCCGCGGTGGCGCCGTTCTGCTCAGGGAGCCGGATCTGCTTCATTCCATCCTTCACGAAGTACGCAAGGCGGTTCCGGCGCAGATACCGGTTACCGCGAAGATGCGTTTGGGTTTTGACCACAAGGACGGCGCGCTCGACTGTGCCCGTGCACTGGTTGATGGCGGTGCTGCGCAGCTGGTTGTGCATGCGCGGACCAAGGTCGAGGGATACAAACCTCCAGCGCATTGGGAGTGGGTGGCTAAGGTTAGGGACGTCGTCAATGTGCCGGTGTTTGCCAATGGCGATATTTGGTCGGTCGAGGACTGGCGACGTTGCCGTGAGGTCAGCGGAGTTGAGGACATCATGCTAGGCCGCGGACTGGTTTGTCGGCCGGATCTGGCTCGGCAGATCGCGGCGGCAAAGGCCGGTGCGCTGCTCGAGCCGCTGAGTTGGGAAGATCTGCAACCGCTTTTGGCCGATTTCTGGATGCAGGCGCGACGCAAGATGTCTCCGCGCTATGCGCCTGGTCGTTTCAAACAATGGTTATCCCTGCTTACCCGTAACTATCCGCAAGCCGTTACGCTGTTCGCTCAGGTTCGGCGGGAAAACGACTGCGATCGGCTCGACGCACTGCTGGGTCTAGACGTAAACGCGCAGGGGCTCAAGACGGCTGTCTAGCGTCCTCCGCTCACATCGAGTAGAGCGCCGCTGGTGTAGCTGGCCTTGTCGCTGGCCAACCAGAGAATCGCTTCAGCGACCTCTTTCGCTTCACCACCCCGGCCCATGGGCACGCTGCTCCTTACACGCTCGATGCGATCAGGCTCACCACCGCTGGCGTGAATTTCTGTATGGATCACGCCGGGCCGTACGGCATTGACCCGGACGCCCTCTGCAGCGACTTCCTTGGCCAGCCCGAGGGTCATGCTATCTATCGCGCCCTTGGCGGCCGCGTAGTCGATGTACTCGTTGGGCGCGCCGAGTTTGGCTGCAATTGAGGAGACGTTGACGATGGCACCGCCGGTACCACCGTTGCGAGTGGACATGCGCTTGACCGCCTCGCGGGCGCAGAGAAAGCTACCGAATACATTTACCGCGAATACGCGTTCCAGGCGTGCTTTGTCCATGTCTTCGAGGCGCGTCTGGCGTTCGAGCATGCCGGCGTTATTGACGAGTACGTCGAGCCTGCCGAATTCGGCATCAAGCGCTTCGAACAAGCGTATGACTTGCGACTCCTCCGCTACGTCCGCCTCGACCGCAATTGCGCGCGCGCCCCGGCTGTGCAGCTCGTTCAATAGCTCGTCGGCTGCGTCCTGGCGCGATCGAAAGTTCAAGCACAACGCGTAGCCTTCAGCCGCTGCGAGCCTGGCTGTGGCAGCGCCGATGCCATGGCTGGCCCCCGTTATCAACATTACTTTCGACATAAAAAATCCTCGACGACCGGTCTTGAAAACAGGCGAGCAGTTCCTATTTTGGGCATCACAGGATGCCGAATTCGGGTCCTGTATGAACCACTCGCTGAATATCAGGAGACAGCAAAATGACTAGTTTTTCGATGGCCCCACTGTTTCGTCAGTCCATTGGTTTCGATCGCTTCAACGATCTGTTCGAGTCCGCGCTGCGCAATGATGCAAACGGCTCGTTCCCGCCCTACAACGTGGAAAAGCACGGCGATGATCAGTACCGCATCATCGTAGCTGCCGCTGGGTTCCATGAGTCCGACCTGGATTTGCAGGTCGAGCGAGGCGTGCTGACTGTGAGCGGTGGCAAGCGTGAGAACAGTGGCGAAAACGTTACCTACCTGCATCAGGGAATCGCCCAGCGTGCTTTCAAGCTCTCGTTCCGCCTCGCCGACCATATTGAAGTGAAGGGCGCAGAGCTGAGAAATGGGCTTCTCAGCATCGAGCTCGAGCGTGTCGTGCCAGAGGAGGCCAAACCCAAGCGCATCCCAATTAACGGTGAGCGTTTGGCGTTGGAGGGCTGAGCGAGCCGCCAGCACGTAGCTTGAACAGTAACCCCGCCTGCGCAGTTCGCACGGCGGGGTTTTCGTTTTCTGGCAACGCCTTTCAGCTGAGTGAGTGAGTTTTGAGCAGTTCTCCGAAATCTGCCGGCGGAAGAGGGCGGCTGAAGAGATATCCCTGATACAGGTAGCAGCCTTGCGCTTGGAGCAGGTCAAGCTGCGCCTGTTGTTCGACCCCTTCGGCAATCACTTCCAGCCTTAGACTTCGCGCCATTGCGACAATGGCGCGAATGATCTCGGCGTCGTTTGGATCATCCAGTGCATCGCGAACGAAGGACTGGTCGATCTTAAGGACATCGACTGGTAGCCGCTTCAGGTAGGTGAGGGAAGAATAGCCGGTGCCGAAATCGTCCATGGCGAAGCTCACGCCCTGTCGGCAGAGGCGGCGCATCTTGGCGATGGTGTCGTCCAGGTTTTGGATAACGATGCCTTCGGTGATTTCCAGTTTGATCATCGTGTGCGGAAGGCTGACGGCTTTGAGCGCTTCGAGAACCCGCTCGACGAAATCACTTTGGCGGAACTGTCGTGGGCTGATGTTGACGCAGAGGCTGAAGCTGTCCGAATCAACGACGCCATTGGCCAACAGCGATGCGGCGATGCGACAGGCCTCCCTGATGACCCAATTGCCCACTTCGACAATCAGGCCGCTTTCTTCGAGCACGTCGATGAACTGGGCAGGGGAACGCACGCCATCCACCGGGTGATGCCAGCGCAACAGGACCTCGGCGCCGATCACCCTGGCGGAGCGCGCGTCGACCTGTGGTTGAAGGTACAACTCGAATTCGTTGCGCTGCAGGGCAAGACGCAGTTCGCTCTCAAGCTGCAGGCGTGCACTGGCGGCTTGTTGCATTGTGGTGCGGAACAGCTGAATCGCATTACGTCCGGCGTCCTTTGCCCGATAGAGCGCAATGTCGGCGCGCTTCAGCAGATCGGCAGGCGTCTCGCCGTGATCAGGCATCAAGGCGATGCCGATACTGGGCGTTACCTGCAGCCTGTTGCCTTCGAACACCATAGGCTCGGCGAGGAGGGTGCGAAGTTTTTCGGCGACCTGGCGGACATGGCGGGTCACCTCCGAGCGCTTGCCCGTCAAACCGGTGAGTAGCACAACGAATTCATCGCCACCCAAGCGGGCTACGGTGTCCTCCTGTCGGATGCTGGCCTCGAGGCGGGCAGTGATCATTTTCAATACCGCGTCACCGACAGGATGTCCAAGCGAGTCGTTGATGTGTTTGAAGTGGTCAAGGTCGAGAAACAGTAGGGCCCCACGCAGCTTGTGGCGTTTATGCAGCGCCGTCTGCTGAGTCAGGCGATCCATTAACAGCGTTCGGTTAGGCAGGTTAGTCAACGGGTCGTGATAGGCCAGGTGGTGAATTTGCGCGTGGGCGGCCTTGAGTTGGCTGATGTCCCGTGCGGATAACAGCAGACAATCTGTGTTGTTCAGCACGATGGGTTCTACCGACACTTCAATGTGCTTTAAACGACCGTGACGATCCTGCCCGACCATCTCCCAGTTCGTCACCCGGCCGTCACGTTCGAGCCGTTCGAGAATCTCCTGGCGCTGCGTGCTGGGCCAGACGCCCAATTCATAAGAGGTTCTGCCGATGGCTTCTTCGGGACTGTAGCCTGAGAGGCGTTGGAAGCCTTCGTTAACCTCGATGAATCGTCCCGTGCCGCGCTCGCTGATGATGATGGCGTCAGGGCTCGAATGAAAAGCCTTGGCGAATTTAACCTCGCTGGCCTTCAGCGCCGCCTCGGCCTGTTGTCGTTTGGTAATGTCACGAAAAGTGGTGACGATGCACAGGCGGCGGTCGACGCGGATGAACCGGCTGGAAACCACGCAAGTGACGATCTGTCCTGTCCTGGTGCGGAACTGTGCCTCGGCGTTCTCCAGCCGTTGATCACGCATCAGTTGCTCGAACAGTGATTTTCGCTGCCGTTCGTCCTGCCAGATGCCGATTTCCGGAGCAGATCGCCCGACGATATCGGCGCTCTCCCAACCGAACACCACGCCAAAGCTCGGGTTGATCTCCATGAAAACCCCGTCGCGGATGCGGGACAGGGAGATCGGGTCTGGACTGCCTTGAAACAAAGCTGAGAACTTCGCTTCCGACGCCGCCAGGTGCTGTGTACGTAGGACCCGTTCGGTGGCGTCGATGATAATTCCGGCCATGCGCAAGGGCGCGCCACGCTCGTCCCGGTAGAGCTTGGCGGTGCTTTCGAGGTGCCGAATCGTGCCGTCTGGATGGTTGGCCTGGTAGGTGGCCTGATAGGTTTGTCGACGCCCGGCGAGGAGGTCGCTGTATGCCGCCCGCATGGTCTTGCGGTCGTTCGCAGCGACGCTGCGGAAAAACTCACGAAACGATCCGTCGAATGGGCCTTCTACCAGACCTTGCAGCTCGGAGGCCCTGGACGAGGCATAGAGCCGGTCGCTTGGAATGTGCCATTCCCAGTTGCCCAGCTCTGCGGAGGCGAGTGCAAGCTCAAGGCGTTCTTGGCTGTCTTCCAGCGCCTGCGCCTGAATGTGACGGTCGGTGATGTCGCGGATGACGCCCACCAGCGTCGTCTCCCCATTCTCATTGACCTGTCGTTGCCCATCGATTTCAAGCCACCGCACACTGGCGTCTGGCCAGCAGACGCGATGGCGGAAGCTGAACCGTGGTTCGGCGCCAGTGAGCATCGAACATATTGCGGTCTCGACGTGCGGTCGGTCTTCCGGGATGACGAGTTCGAGATACCGAGCTGGAGAAAGCTCTACGAGCGGCGCGCTCAGGCCGAACAGCTTCCCCGTGCCGAGGGACCAATGCATGGCGTCGCGTTGAACATCCCAGGACCACAGGCCGAGCCCTGCACCGTCAAGCATCGATAGTAGGCGCGCAACGTCCTGCCATGGTTGTGGTGCACCTGGGGAGGCATCGGACGTGGCATCAGGCGGCAACATGAGCGGCCTCGAAGAGCTGGGTCTGCGTGATGTTTCGACGGTAGGCGATGCTCATGGCTCTCTTGGATCTTGTTGTTGTCCCGCGAACTTATCCGTAGCTAGTGGCAAAGTGCAAGTGCGCTTAGTCGGCCTCCAGCAGTGACATGAAGGCCTTTGCCGCGTTCGACAGGGTGCGCTCGGTATGGGTGATGTAGCCGAGCTCCCTCGCCAGTTGAATGCCCGAGAGGGGCAATCGTACTACCTGATCATCAAGCATGGTGCGGGGCAACACACTCCAGGCGATCCCAATCGAAACCATCATTTTGATGGTCTCCATGTAATTGGTGCTCATCGTGATATTAGGCGTCAGCCTCTCACGCTCGAACAGCCGGTGAGCGATGTGATGGGTGAACGTGTTGCCACCTGGAAATACCGCAGGAAAGCCGGCGACGTCGGCTAGCGTTATGTCAGGCTTCTGGGCTAGCGGGTGTTCGGGGGCGACGACGAAGTCCAGTGGATCGTCCCATACCTTGACCGCGCGGATCGGCGATGCGGTCTGCGGTGCCAGCGTGATTACGGCCAGTTCGGCTCGACCATGCAGAACTTCATCGTAAGCGACCTCCGAATCAAGGAAACGAATATCCAGATTCACCTTCGGATAGGCGCGCGTGAAGGCTCTCAGCAACGGTGGTAGACGATGCAGCCCGATGTGGTGACTGGTGGCCAGGCTCAGTTGTCCGCTGACGTCGCCGTTGAGGTTGGTCAGTGCACGACGGGTATCGTCCAGCACGTTGAGGATCTGATAAGCGCGAGGTAGCAGCGCGCGGCCAGCTTCAGTCAGCCCGATTTCCCGGCCAAGCCGATCAAACAGTCGCACGCTCAGCTGTGATTCCAGCGAAGCCAGGCGCTTGCTCACGGCCGGCTGAGTCAGATGCAGACGCTCAGCGGCGAGGGAAAAGCTGCCCATCTCGGCGATTGCTATAAAAGCGTTAAGGCTGGCGAGGTCCATGGCTGGCTCCGGTCATCGGTTTTGGACTGACGTCATTAGCATGAGGATAGATGTCTGTATTCCGATAAGGAATGAGTAAGATGAAAAATATGAATTTGAGTAATCCATTGCAAGTCCCTAGCATGACCTCATAAGCAAAAGGGCTATTGCCCAACGCACTGATGAGGAAAGTCCGATGGCTGGCAAAACGCTCTACGACAAGCTCTGGGAAATGCACGAGGTCAAGCGCCGCGATGATGGCTCGTCACTGATTTATATCGACCGTCATATCCTGCACGAAGTGACCTCACCGCAAGCGTTTGAAGGGCTTCGCCTGGCCGGGCGCAAGCCATGGCGCATCGATGCCAACATTGCCACCCCGGATCACAATGTGCCGACTACCAAGGGCGAGCGTCAGGGCGGCTTGGAAGCGATCGCCGATGAGGTTTCCCGTATCCAAGTGCAGACTTTGGACGAGAACTGCGACGACTTTGGCATTCTTGAATTCAAGATGAACGACGTTCGTCAGGGCATCGTTCATGTGATCGGCCCAGAGCAGGGAGCAACCCTGCCGGGGATGACAGTGGTCTGCGGGGACTCGCACACCTCTACGCATGGCGCTTTCGCTGCACTGGCCCATGGCATCGGCACTTCGGAAGTCGAGCATGTGCTCGCCACGCAGTGCCTGGTCGCTAAAAAAATGAAGAACATGCAGGTGCGCGTCGAGGGCAAGCTGCCCTTTGGCGTGACTGCCAAAGACATCGTTCTGGCCGTGATTGGCAAGATCGGCACGGCCGGTGGCAACGGTCATGCGCTGGAGTTCGCTGGCAGTGCCATCCGTGACCTTTCGATGGAAGGGCGCATGACCATCTGCAATATGTCCATTGAGGCCGGGGCGCGCGTAGGGATGGTGGCTGCAGACGAGAAAACCATCGCTTATGTGGACGGTCGACCCTTTGCGCCCAAAGGCGCCGATTGGGAGCGGGCTGTCGAGCTCTGGAAGACGCTGATTTCTGACGAAGATGCCATTTTTGACACGGTCGTGGAGTTGAATGCCGAAGACATTAAGCCACAGGTTAGCTGGGGTACCTCACCTGAAATGGTGCTGGCGGTTGACCAGAACGTGCCGGATCCGGCTGTTGAAGCTGACCCTGTCAAGCGTGACTCCATCACTCGCGCGCTGAAGTACATGGGGCTGCAAGCCAACCAACCGATCACTGACATTCAACTCGATCGCGTTTTCATCGGTTCTTGCACCAACTCCCGGATCGAAGACCTGCGCGCCGCAGCGGAAGTGGCGAAGGGTCGTAAGGTTGCCGCAACGGTCAAGCAAGCGATGGTGGTGCCGGGGTCCGGGCTGGTCAAGCGGCAGGCCGAGGCGGAGGGGCTGGACAAGATTTTCGTTGAGGCAGGCTTTGAATGGCGCGAGCCGGGTTGCTCCATGTGTCTGGCGATGAACCCGGACAAGCTGGGCAGTGGCGAGCACTGCGCGTCCACCTCCAACCGCAACTTCGAAGGTCGGCAGGGTGCCGGTGGCAGGACGCATCTGGTGAGCCCGGCAATGGCGGCCGCGGCTGCGGTGACTGGTCGTTTCGTAGACGTTCGTGAATTGATGCAGGCCTGAGGAGACCACCATGAGAGCATTTACCCAGCATACCGGTCTCGTCGCGCCGCTCGACCGCGCCAACGTCGACACCGATCAGATCATCCCCAAGCAGTTTCTCAAGTCGATCAAACGCACCGGTTTCGGGCCCAATCTGTTCGATGAGTGGCGCTACCTGGATGTCGGGCTGCCCAATCAGGATTGTTCGACTCGCCCCGTGAACCAGGAGTTCGTGTTGAATTTTCCGCGTTATCAGGGGGCTAGCGTCCTGCTTGCGCGTGAGAACTTCGGTTGCGGTTCATCCCGTGAGCACGCGCCCTGGGCGCTGGAAGAATATGGCTTCCGGACGATCATCGCGCCGAGCTTTGCCGACATCTTCTACAACAATAGTTTCAAGAATGGCCTGCTGCCGATCGTCCTGAAGGAAGACGAGGTCGACGGACTGTTCGAACAGGCAGAGGCCACTGAGGGTTATCAGCTTACTGTAGACCTTGCCGCTCAGACGGTTACCCGTCCGGACGGTGTCCAGTACAGCTTCGAGGTCGATGCATTTCGCAAGCACTGCCTGCTTAACGGCTTGGATGATATCGGCCTGACTCTGCAAGACGCTGAGGCCATCAAGACGTTTGAAACCCGTCATCAACAGAACCAGCCCTGGTTGTTTGGCGCTATTAAGTAAATAAAGAAGCGGAGAGCTCAAGCAACTTGCTCGTGGCTTTCAGTTATTACAAAGGGAAATTTATCAATGTCCAAGCAGATTTTAGTTCTTCCGGGCGACGGTATCGGCCCTGAAATCATGGCCGAAGCGGTCAAGGTGCTGGAACTGGCCAACCACAAGTTTCAACTCGATTTCGAGTTGAGCTATGACGAGCTGGGTGGCGCGGCGGTCGATAAATATGGCGTACCACTGGCTGACGAGACGCTGGAGCGTGCTCGTGCGGCGGACGCCATTCTGCTGGGCGCGGTTGGCGGGCCGAAGTGGGACGCCATCGATCCGGCCATCCGCCCCGAGCGTGGCTTGTTGAAAATTCGCTCCCAGCTGGGCCTGTTCGGGAATCTGCGCCCGGCGCTGCTGTACCCGCAGCTGGCGGCCGCCTCTAGTCTGAAGCCGGAGATCGTGTCCGGTCTGGATATTCTCATCGTCCGGGAGCTGACTGGCGGCATCTATTTCGGTCAGCCCCGTGAGAGCAAAACGCTGGAAAATGGCGAGCGTATGGCGTTCGATACGCTGCCCTACAGCGAAAGCGAGATCCGCCGCATAGCCAAGGTCGGTTTCGACATGGCTCTTGTTCGAGGCAGGAAGCTCTGCTCGGTGGACAAGGCGAACGTACTGGCATCCAGTCAGCTGTGGCGCGCTGTTGTGGAGGAGGTCGGCAAAGATTATCCGGATGTCGAGCTTAGCCATATGTATGTCGATAACGCAGCGATGCAGTTGGTGCGCGCGCCGAAGCAGTTCGACGTGATCGTCACCGACAACATGTTCGGCGACATTCTGTCGGACGAAGCTTCCATGTTGACCGGCTCGATCGGCATGCTGCCTTCTGCTTCTCTCGACTCGAACAACAAAGGCATGTTCGAGCCTTGCCATGGTTCAGCTCCGGATATAGCCGGGAAGGGTATCGCCAATCCGCTGGCAACGATCCTCTCGGTGTCGATGATGCTTCGCTACAGCTTCAACCAGGTCGCTGCCGCGGATGCGATCGAGAAGGCAGTTAGCAACGTGCTCGACCAGGGATTGCGAACAGGTGATATCTGGTCCGAAGGTTGTGAAAAAGCGAATACTCAGGTGATGGGCGATGCGGTAGTCGCGGCGCTCGCGAAGTTGTAATCTCTCTGGCCCCATTGCACCGGCCGTTGATAGCGCTAGCGGGCGACGGCTAGGCGGAAGCGCCGAATAGTGCGAGGCGTGGTGTTTGATGTGTATGAACAACGCGCCCGCGCTTTTGAACCCGAAAGCGTCTTTGTTTATCGACGGCCCGTCCCGCGGGCCACATATATATAGGTGTAGTTGCGATGAAACGTGTAGGTCTGATCGGTTGGCGCGGTATGGTTGGTTCCGTGCTCATGCAGCGGATGCTGGAGGAGCGGGATTTCGACCTGATCGAGCCGGTGTTCTTTACCACCTCCAACGTCGGCGGTCAGGGTCCTTCGATCGGCAAGGAAATAGCGCCGCTGAAGGATGCCTACAGCATCGATGAGCTGAAAACTCTCGATGTAATTCTCACTTGCCAAGGTGGTGACTACACCAGTGAAGTCTTCCCGAAGCTGCGTGAGGCGGGCTGGAAGGGCTATTGGATCGATGCGGCTTCCACGCTGCGCATGCACGACGACGCGGTTATCGTGCTGGACCCGGTGAACCGCAAGGTCATCGACCATCAGCTGGATGCGGGCACACTCAACTACATCGGTGGCAATTGCACCGTCAGCTTGATGCTGATGGGGCTTGGCGGTCTGTTCGAGCATGGGCTGGTCGACTGGATGAGTGCGATGACTTATCAGGCCGCGTCTGGTGCAGGTGCGCAGAACATGCGCGAGCTGATCAAGCAGATGGGTAGTATCAATGCTTCGGTCGCTGACGAGCTTGCTGACCCGGCTAGCGCTATTTTGGACATCGATCGAAAAGTTGCCGAATGCCAGCGCTCGGAGGCGTTCCCGGTCGATAACTTTGGCGTTCCACTGGCCGGTAGCTTGATCCCTTACATCGACAAGGAGCTACCGAACGGGCAGAGCCGCGAAGAATGGAAGGCCCAGGCGGAAACCAACAAGATCCTGGGTCGATTCAAAAGCCCGATTCCGGTGGATGGTATTTGTGTTCGTGTCGGCGCCATGCGTTGCCACAGCCAAGCGTTGACCATCAAGCTGAACAAGGACGTGCCTATCTCGGATATCGAAGGCATGATTAGCCAGCACAACCCTTGGGTAAAGCTTGTTCCGAACCATCGTGACGCAAGCATGCAGGAGCTGAGTCCGACTTCGGTGACTGGCACATTGAGTGTCCCGGTCGGCCGCCTGCGCAAGCTGAACATGGGATCGCATTACCTCGGTGCATTTACCGTCGGCGATCAGCTGCTTTGGGGGGCGGCCGAGCCGTTACGCCGCATGTTGCGCATTCTCCTAGAGCGTTAATACTAGAAAGCGATACCAGAAGCGCCTCGGCAACCCCGCGGCGCTTTTTTTGTGCCGAAACCCACCGAGACGCATGCGGACTGGCATAGCCGAGGTGGCGTTTCTCTGGTATTTCGTCGGGTTAAGTCTCGAATGTTCAGTGTCAAGAATGCTTTCCGCTACAGTGGGGCGCTTCAAGGGTTTGAAAAAGCCAGCACTCGGTGAGCACGGGTCGCCAGCAGTTGCGACTCGCTTGAAGCCCGCGGAGCTAATTTGTGGATTGGGTCTGATAACGTGCGAAAAGGCGTAGTGGGCAACGCTGCCTGGTCTGGTGAGTTGTTGATAAAACACTATCTGTAAAAGATACTTGCTGGAAGTTCGAAGAATTATTCTAGCTAACAACGCTGTTTAGGCTTATCGCTGACGGGGGACCGCCACCTGGCGGGCGCAGGCAGTGACTATAAGACCCTCTCGAAGATCCGAGAAAAGTTAAAAAACAAGGATTTACACAATGGTTCGGGTTCGCAATCTGGTGCTGGCAATCGCGGCTGCTACCGCGCTGACTTCCGAAATGGCTTATGCGCTGGGTTTGGGCGAGGTCACGCTGAAGTCCTCGCTGAATCAACCGCTGGTGGCTGAAATCGAACTGCTGGACGCGAAAACGTTAGCGCCCGGTGAAGTTGTGCCGGTTCTGGCGTCCGCTGAAGATTTCAATCGGGCAGGTGTCGATCGCCAATACTTCCTGACTGACCTGACTTTTACTCCGATTTTGCGCCCAGACGGCAAAAGCGTCATTCGGGTGTCTTCGACCAAACCGGTCCGCGAACCCTATCTTAATTTCCTGATCGAAGTGCTCTGGCCAAGCGGGCGGCTCCTGCGTGAGTACACGTTGCTTTTGGACCCGCCACTTTACTCGCCGGAGATTGCCGCTTCGGTCGCGCCGCAACTGCCTGTTGCTGCTCCGATTTCCCGGCCTGCCGCAGTCCCGCAAGTCGCGACACGACCTGCTTCCTCCTCCGCCACCAGCGCTGCGTCGTCAAGCGACCAATACAAGGTCACGCCTAACGACACGCTGTGGGAGATTGCTGAGCGTGCACGCCAGGGCGGCACGGTCCATCAAACAATGTTGGCCATTCAGGATCTTAATCCCAACGCCTTTATTGGCAATAACATCAACCGCATGAAGAATGGTCAGGTGCTCCGTCTTCCTAATGCCGAGCAAATTGGCAGTCGTTCGCAAGCCGAGGCGATTCAGCAGGTCGCGCAGCAGAACGCGAGCTGGCGCCAGGCTTCAGGCTCGGCAGCACCAGCTGCTCGTCAGCTCGACGCCACTCAGCGTGGCTCGGCAGGTGCTGCGCCGTCGCGCAGCGAACAGGGTGACAATCTCCGGCTAGTTGCCCCAGAACCTGGCAAGTCGACCATTGGAAGTGATGAAGGAGCTGGTGGTGATGCGGCCGCATTGCGCGACAAGCTAGCTGTTAGCGAAGAGAGCCTCGATTCCAGCCGTCGCGAAAATCTCGACCTGAAGGATCGTCTCAACGACCTGCAGGGGCAGCTGGACAAGCTGCAGCGTCTGATGCAGCTGAAAGACGACCAGTTAGCAAAATTGCAGGCACAGCTCGCGGCCGGGACGGAAGCAGGGGCAGGTGTCGCTGCGCCTTTGACCCCTTCGGCCGAAGAGACTGGCACAAGCGCTGAGCTTGCGCCCGAGGCTGCTGAAGGGGATTCTCAGCTTGGTGATGGAGCCAATGCTAGCCCGGACGCAGCGTCGCAGGCCCCTCAGAGCGAAACCATAGAGCCTCCTACGCAGGCCGAGCAAGCACCTGTTGTGCCGGCCGAGCCGGTTGCCGATCCGCAAGAGCCAGAGACCGATGGCTACATCGACGAGTTGTTGGGCAGTCCCGTTCTGCTCGGTGTTCTGGGCGGCAGCGCGTTACTGCTGTTGCTGGTCGGATTAATGGTGCTGTCACGTCGTAACGCCATGAAAGAGGCGGAACTGCAGGAAAGCCTTCTTACCGACAATTCGACTGATAATTTTTATCTCGCTCAGGCGGAGCTTGAGTCGTCTGAGAGCGATTCGGCCGATCTAGGCGCCGCGCACGATGCTGAACAGGTATCAGCAGATTCGCTTGCTGGCGCGGGTAATGACCCCTTGGCCGAGGCGGATATCTATATTGCTTACGGTCGTTTTAACCAGGCTGCCGAACTGCTACAGAACGCGTTGAACGACGAGCCGCAGCGTAGCGACCTGCGGCTGAAGCTCATGGAGGTCTATGCCGAACTGGGCGATCGAGATGGATTCGCGAGGCAAGAGGTTGAGCTTCGCGAAATAGGTGGTTCGTTTGCGGAGATCGAGCAGACAAAGGCCCGTTATCCAGCGATGGCGGCGGCCGGTTTTGGTGCTGCGGCTGCCTCTGCCTCTACAAACGATGATTTTGACACCTTCAGTCTGGATGACCTCGAGCTGGAAGAGCCAGCCCCGGTGACGGAGCAAAAGGCGGACGATGACTTCGATCTGAGCCTCGATGATCTCGAGCTGGACGATGACCTGGCGGTTGCACCCGTAGCGCCAGCTAGCGAAGCCACGCCGGAATTGGATGATGTCAACTTCGACGAAATCAGTCTCGAGGTCGCAGCCCAAGAGCAATCTGCCGACGATTTCTCCTTCGATCTAGACGAGCTAGCAGCAACCGAGAATGTGTCATTGGACGATGAGCTGGCCGGCTTCTCGCTTGATCTAGACGAGCAGCCCAGCAGTTCTACTCGTGACGAAGACCTGATGCTGGGTCTCGGTGACGAGGCAAAGCCAGCCTCGACCGAGTCGGTGGAAGAGTTTGACTTTGGGCTTGCTGACCCTGTGCAGCCCGCTAGTATGCCCGACGAATTTGACCTGTCATTGGATGACGAGCCTGCTGCAGAGTCGGCGCCGGAAACTTTCTCCTCAGAGTTGGAGGTGGTCGAGGCCGAGCTTGACGACCTTTCACGGGATTACAATGAGACGCTTGATCCATCGGCAGTAGTGCCGGAAAGCGCAGTTGAGCCGACCACGTCTTCGGCCGAGGCTCTGGACGACGATTTCGATTTCTTTGCCGATACCGACGAAACCACCACCAAGCTGGACCTCGCGCGGGCTTACATCGATATGGGCGATGCCGAGGGCGCTCGCGATATTCTTGACGAGGTCATGAGCGAGGGAAGTGACACCCAGCAGCAAGAAGCGCGAGAGATGCTCGCTAAACTAGCCTGACTATGATCGAAGCAGTACACCAAGTGGCAGCCCCATCGGCTGCCGCTGACGTTTTCAGAATTGCCCTCGGGGTTGAATACAAAGGCGCCCGGTATCGTGGCTTCCAAAGGCAGCGTGACGGCGTACCCTCCATTCAGCTGTCTTTAGAAAACGCCTTGAGCAAGGTCGCCGGGGGGCATTCGGTCACGTTGAGTTGTGCTGGACGTACCGATGCGCTCGTTCATGCGTGTGCCCAGGTCGTGCATTTCGATACGCTGGTAAAACGATCCATGCACGCCTGGGTGATGGGTGCGAATCAAAATCTGCCCAGCGATATCAGTGTGACTTGGGCCAAGGAGATGCCTCGCAGCTTCGATGCACGGTTCAGTGCCATGGCCCGCCGTTACCGTTACGTGATTTACAACGATCATATCCGGCCTGCCCACCTAGCAGAGGAAGTGACCTGGAATCACCGTCCCCTGGATATCGCACTCATGCGTGAAGCGGCGAAGACCTTCGTCGGAACTCATGACTTCAGCGCATTTCGGGCGCGCCAATGCCAGGCAAAGTCGCCCATCAAGACGATTCATCATTTTGAATTGCTCCAGCATGGCAGACTTATTGTGCTCGACGTACGTGCCAACGCTTTTCTGCATCATATGGTCCGGAACTTCGCTGGCGTGCTCATGACAATCGGCGCCGGCGAGCAACCTGTCAAATGGGCGCGGGAGGTATTGGTGTCACGGGTAAGGCGAACTGGAGGGGTGACGGCTCACCCCTTCGGGCTGTACCTCGTCCAGGTGGACTATCCCGATCAGTTCCAATTACCTGAACGCTATTTGGGGCCGCACTTTCTGTCCGGCCTGCCGGATGTACGGGCACTCCCGCGCTGAGGCAAAAAGCCCAAACTGAAACTGGCGCGGCGCAGGTAGTGGTGCGGCTGAACGATGCAGGTTGCAGCCTCTGGTGCTTTTGTTACCATCCTGGGTCTTCTATCGCAGGTGTCCGCCGTTGCCTATCGTTCGTAGCAAGATATGTGGAATAACCCGAGTCGAGGATGCGCTTGTCGCAGCTGATGCCGGGGCGGACGCAATCGGCCTTGTGTTCTATGCCAAGAGCCCTCGGGCCGTCAGCATTCAGCAGGCGCAGAGAATCGTTGCCGCACTTCCGCCGTTCGTCACCACTGTAGGCTTATTCGTTAACGCGTCGCGTTGCGAGATCAACGAAACGTTAGATGCGGTGCCGCTGGACATGCTTCAGTTTCACGGTGACGAAGCCCCCGCCGACTGCGAAGGGTTCTGTCGGCCTTGGTACAAGGCACTCCGAGTCCAGGCGGGCGAGGATGTTCGACGGCAGGTTGCGCGCTATGCGGGCGCCAGTGCCATTCTGCTTGATACGTTCGTTGCAGGCGTTCCAGGTGGGACTGGAGAAGTTTTCGACTGGTCACTGATCCCGGCTGATCTGCCCAAGCCCTTGATACTCGCTGGCGGGCTCACGTGCCAAAACGTCCAGCAGGCTGTGGCCGAAGTGCGGCCATTTGCCGTCGATGTCAGCGGCGGAGTGGAGCTCAGCAAAGGCATTAAAGATCCTGATTGTGTGAGGGAATTCGTTCGGTTGATAAGGGCGTCGATGTGACGAACCTAGGGCGTTTGCCGTCCAGTTACAGTTCGCTGTGCTGGCGAGCCGCCATTCATGCATCGCCGTAGATGCGCGATGACTCGAGTCTCAGCGACAGCGCCTTAAGGCCTATCGCTTACGCGACGCAGTGAGCTCCGATTGGAGACCGGTCGCAACGATGAATTTGCCGGTGCGTGCAGACGTTACGCGCGGGACTGACAAGCTGTGGAGAATAAAAGCATGAGCAACTGGCTGGTAGACAAGCTGATCCCCTCGATCATGCGCTCGGAAACGCAGAAAAGCTCAGTGCCCGAAGGGCTGTGGCACAAATGCCCGTCGTGTGAGGCAGTCCTCTATCGGCCGGAGCTTGAAAAAACTCTGGACGTTTGCCCGAAGTGTCAGCATCACATGCGGATTGACGCACGCACCCGTCTGGACATCTTCCTTGATAAGGAAGGGCGTGAAGAAATAGCTGCGGACCTCGAGCCTGTTGACCGATTGAAATTCCGGGACAGCAAAAAGTATAAGGATCGCCTCTCCGCTGCGCAGAAACAAACCGGGGAAAAGGACGCTCTGATTGCGATGCGCGGAACCTTGATGCATATGCCAGTAGTGGCCTGTGCATTCGAATTTTCCTTCATGGGCGGCTCCATGGGAGCAATAGTTGGCGAGCGTTTTGTGCGTGCTGCGAATGCTGCGCTTGAGCAACGCTGCCCTCTGGTCTGCTTCGCAGCATCCGGTGGCGCTCGTATGCAAGAAGCGCTGATCTCGTTGATGCAGATGGCCAAAACCTCCGCTGTCCTGGCTCGTATGCGCGAAGAGGGGTTGCCATTCATCTCCGTCCTCACCGACCCGGTTTATGGTGGCGTATCGGCGAGTCTGGCCATGCTGGGGGATGTCATTGTTGCGGAGCCTAAAGCGCTCATCGGTTTTGCTGGCCCGCGTGTGATCGAGCAGACTGTGCGCGAAAAACTACCGGAAGGGTTCCAGCGCAGTGAGTTCTTGCTTGATCACGGCGCTATCGACCTGATCGTTCCTCGTTCCGAGTTGCGCGCTCGTCTGTCGCGTCTTCTGGCTCAGCTGCAGCAAATGCCTACTCCAGGTGAGCCCGCTTTGGTCACGGCTGACGCATGACCCAGCGGAGCCTGGAGGACTGGCTCGGATACCTTGAACAGCTGCATCCCGTTGCCATTGATATGGGCCTTGAACGATGCCGGGAGGTGGCCGCGAGGCTTGGGCTAACGCGTCCAGCTCGCCAGGTCGTCACCGTTACAGGTACCAATGGCAAGGGATCCACCTGCGCCTTCATTGCTCGAATGTTGGTGGGGCAGGGCAAGACGGTCGGTGTCTACAGCTCGCCGCATCTGTTGCGCTACAACGAGCGGGTTCGTTTCAACCAAGTCGATGCGACAGACGAGGCATTGTGCGAAGCGTTCGAGGCGGTCGAGCAAGCGCGTGGCTCTGTTTCTCTCACCTATTTCGAAATGGGCACGCTGGCTGCTTTCTGGCTTTTCGAGCGTGAGGCGCTCGATGCCGTGGTATTGGAGGTCGGGCTTGGTGGGCGTCTCGATGCGGTAAATATCGTGGACGCCGACGTGGCAGTAGTAACCAATATTGGCTTGGATCATGCCGAATGGCTTGGAACGACCCGCGAAAGCGTGGCGTTTGAAAAGGCCGGAATATTTCGTGCTGCAAAGCCCGCGGTATGTGGTGACGCCGACCCTCCAGAATCGATGCTGGAAAGCGCGGCTCGGTCCGCTGTGCCGCTTATCGTCCGTGGGCGCGATTTCGACCTGCGTAGGGAAGCAACCTGCTGGCATTGGCGTGGTATAGACGCCCAAGGCGCCGTCCGAGAGCTGTTAGATCTTCCGATGCTGACCCTGCCACTGGATAACGCTGCGCTAGCGCTACAGGCGTTTGCATTGCTCGAGTCGTCTTGGCAGCCTGAGCGACTGGTCGAGGCGCTACAGAGCACCCGAGTTACCGGACGCCTGGATCGCCGTACCGTCTACTGCCGCGGCGTTGAGCTTTCGGTAATGCTAGACGTTGGGCATAACCCGCACGCAGCTGTCTATCTGGCTGAGCAGCTCCATCGGGAGTCGAAGCCCGGTCGCCGCCTCGCGGTGTTCGGTCTTTTGGCTGACAAGGATCTCTCGGGTGTCATTGACGCGCTGGCGACTGTTTTTGATGCTTGGGCAGTCGCACCATTACCCACCCATCGCTCGCGCTCTGCGGACGAGTTGCGTTCGGCATTGATGGAGCGCGGCGAGGCGGTCACTATCTACACTGGCATCTCCGAGGCGCTCCAGCGGCAATGTGATGAGGCGCGCGAGGGCGATGAGATAGTGGTGTTTGGGTCTTTTTATTGCGTGGCTGAAGCGCTGGCCTGGCTTGATCGGCACGCATCTGGTGGAGGGCATGCTCTTGGTGGATAGAGGATTGTTGCAACGTATCGTCGGCGCGTTGGTGCTTGTTGCGCTGGCCGTGATATTCGTGCCGATGCTTTTCAATCGTGATGATGCGGGCCAGCAGGTTGCCGTCGATCCGCCCGCAATGCCTGAAACACCGGCTACACCGGCAATCGAGACACAGCCTGTAGAGGTACCTGAGCCAGAGGTCGACCCGATCCCAGAAAATTACGAAATTATCGAAGAAGGGCCTGTGGCTGAATCCAATAGCCCGGCGGACCCCATCAATGCTGCTCCTGTGGGATCACAGCCTGCTCCGGTCACTCCCGAGTCGGCAAGCGCTCCGCCTCCACCGGTCAAGCCGGCAGCGGCTGATGGGCAGCGGTTGGACGCAGCCAATCTGCCGGTCAGTTGGTCTGTTCAGCTGGCCAGCCTTTCCAGCCGTGAAAACGCCGACAAGCTCGAGAAAACACTACGATCTCAAGGCTACAACGCCTACATACGTACTGCTGACGGGATGAACCGGGTGTTCGTGGGGCCTTTGGTGGAGCGGGCGGAAGCCAATCGTCTGCGGGACCAATTGCAGCGACAGCAGAAGCTCGACGGGTTCGTTGTACGTTTCAAGCCAGAGCAAGGCTGACTCATAACGGCGTTCCAGTTCGTTTAGGCGGCAGCCTGGAGGGCACCTACGCGGTGCTTACTCCCTGGCTTGCGCTCTGGTAAAATGCGCCGCCTTTCTCCTTTGCAGGAAACCCTGTGGCATTCACCTGGGTCGATTGGGCGTTCATCGCCGTTGTGGTCATTTCCAGCCTGATCAGTTTGAAGCGCGGTTTCGTCAAGGAAGCGCTTTCCCTGCTCACCTGGATCATTGCTGGCGTCATCGCCTGGATGTTCGGTGGTGCGCTTTCACACCATCTCGCGGACTTCATCAGCACACCTTCCTTTCAAGTCATCGCAGCGTGCGTAATCTTGTTTGTAGTGACGTTACTAGTTGGCGCACTGGTTAATTTTCTCGTGGGAGAGCTGGTGCGCGTCACCGGCCTCTCCGGTACGGATCGCTTCCTTGGAATGGTATTCGGGGCGGCTCGAGGGGGCCTGCTGGTCGTGGTGTTGGTTGGTCTGCTCAGCCTCGCCCCGGTCCAGCAGGATCCCTGGTGGCGAGAGTCAACGTTGCTACCTCATTTTCTGTTGGTTGCTGACTGGTCGAAGAACCTGATCCTTGGGTTTGGAAGCCAGTGGGTGGCCGGCTCGCTCGATGCTTCAAGCTAAGACGAGCAATCTTTAGAAGGACTCGGCACGGCTAAAACCTGTGTGATGTCCGGATCAGCCTGTAACAACTGAGAGGTTCCTTGCATGTGTGGCATTGTCGGCATTGTCGGTAAGTCGAACGTCAATCAGGCGTTGTATGACGCGCTTACCGTTCTGCAACATCGTGGGCAGGACGCAGCCGGAATCGTGACCAGCGACAGAGGCAAGCTGTTTCTGCGCAAGGACAACGGGCTGGTTCGGGACGTGTTTCAGCAGCGTCACATGCAGCGCCTGGTGGGCAACATGGGTATTGGTCACGTGCGTTACCCCACCGCGGGCAGCTCTAGCTCGGCGGAAGCACAGCCGTTTTATGTGAACTCGCCTTATGGCATCACGCTGGCGCATAACGGCAACTTGACCAACGTCGACCAGTTGACCAAGGAGATTTACGAGTCCGACCTGCGCCATGTAAACACGAATTCCGACTCGGAAGTGCTGCTCAACGTCTTCGCCCATGAGCTGGCAGTGCGTGGCAAGCTGCAGCCCACCGAGGAGGATGTCTTTGCTGCCGTCGCCAAGGTGCATGAACGTTGTGTAGGTGGTTATGCAGTGGTGGCCATGGTGACCGGCTATGGCATCGTTGGCTTCCGCGATCCGCATGCAATCCGTCCAATCGTGTTCGGGCAGCGGCACACCGATCAGGGTGTGGAGTACATGATCGCGTCCGAAAGCGTTGCGCTGGACGTGCTGGGCTTTTCGCTGATCCGAGATCTGGCACCGGGCGAGGCGGTATACATCACGGCAGATGGCAAGCTGCACACCCGTCAGTGCGCGCCGAATCCGCGCTACGCGCCTTGTATCTTCGAGCATGTCTATCTTGCGCGTTCAGACTCGCTGATGGATGGCGTTTCCGTATACAAAGCGCGCCTGCGCATGGGCGAGAAACTGGCCGACAAAATCCTCCGGGAGCGGCCCGAGCACGATATTGATGTCGTCATCCCAATTCCCGACACCAGCCGTACGGCTGCATTGGAACTGGCCAACCGACTGGGCGTGAAGTTCCGCGAAGGCTTCGTCAAAAATCGCTACATCGGTCGGACCTTCATCATGCCCGGCCAGGCCGCACGCAAGAAATCGGTACGGCAAAAACTCAACGCCATCGACCTTGAGTTTCGCGGTAAGAACGTCATGCTCGTGGACGACTCCATCGTCCGGGGAACGACCTGCAAACAGATCATTCAGATGGCCCGGGAAGCCGGGGCGAAAAACGTCTATTTCTGTTCTGCAGCGCCAGCCGTTCGCTACCCGAACGTTTATGGGATCGACATGCCCAGTGCACACGAACTCATCGCGCACAATCGCAGCACCGAGGAGGTCGCAGAGCTGATAGGCGCCGACTGGCTGATCTACCAGGATTTGCCGGACCTGATAGATGCAGTTGGTGGCGGTAAGGTAAAGATAGAGAACTTCGATTGCGCAGTGTTTGACGGTAAGTATGTGACTGGCGACATCGATGATGTCTATTTGCACAAGATCGAACAGGCCCGCAATGACCTCAGCAAGAGCAAGGGTGTCGCTGGCAGCGCGATAATCGACCTCTATAACAACTGATCGACAACCTGGCGGCCATGCCGCCTCGGTTCAAGGTGGAAAACGACTATGACAACCGACTGGGACGCAGGCCGGCTGGACAGTGATTTGTCTGGTGCGAGCATGGATACGCTGGCTGTTCGAGCGGGCCAGCGCCGCTCGCCTGAGGGTGAGCATGGCGAAGCGCTGTTCTTCACCTCCAGCTATGTGTTCCGGAGTGCCGCTGACGCTGCCTCACGTTTTTCCGGTGAGGTGTCGGGTAATGTCTATTCACGCTATACCAATCCCACCGTGCGAGCGTTCGAAGAGCGTATCGCTGCTATGGAGGGCGCCGAGCAAGCGGTAGCGACCGCCTCTGGGATGTCGGCGATTCTGGCCATGGTGATGAGCTTGTGTTCTGCTGGCGATCATGTGCTCGTGTCGCGCAGCGTTTTCGGTGCTACGGTTTCGTTGTTCGAAAAATATCTCAAGCGCTTCGGGCTCGAGGTCGACTACGTACCGCTTACCGAGCTTGCAGCCTGGGCGCCGGCATTCAAGCCCAACACCAAGTTGGTCTTCGTCGAGTCGCCATCCAACCCGCTGGCTGAGCTGGTCGACATCGCCGAGCTGGCGGCGTTGTGTCATAGCAATGGTGCGATGCTCGCCGTGGATAATTGCTTCTGCACGCCAGTTCTCCAGCAGCCTTTGGCACTGGGTGCCGACATCGTCATTCATTCCGCCACGAAGTACATCGATGGTCAGGGCCGTTGTCTGGGCGGTGTGGTTGCCGGTCGTGCGGAGCAGATGAAGGAAGTCGTGGGCTTTTTGCGCGCCGCAGGACCAACGCTCAGCCCGTTCAACGCCTGGATATTTCTCAAGGGCCTGGAAACGCTGCGCCTGCGTATGCAGGCCCATTGCGCCAGTGCTCGTACGTTAGCCGAGTGGCTGGAGCAACAGCCGGGGATTGAGAAAGTCTACTACGCAGGCTTGCCCAGCCACCCTCAACACGAATTGGCCAAGCGTCAACAGAAAGACTTTGGTGCGGTGCTGAGCTTTGAGGTGGGGGGGGGCAAGGAGGGTGCCTGGCGTTTCATCGATGCCACCCGCTTGATTTCCATCACGGCGAACCTGGGTGATAGCAAGACCACCATCACCCATCCTGGCTCGACGACCCACGGGCGGCTCTCTGCCGAAGACCGTGCCAAAGCAGGCATTCGCGATAGCTTGATAAGGGTGGCCGTGGGGCTCGAGGACGTGGTTGATCTACAAGCTGATCTCGCCCGAGGGTTGGCGGCGCTCTAAATCAATACGGTCAGGCGAAAAGGACCCCGTTAAGAGCGGGGTCCTTTTTTTATGGAACACGGATCAGCGCGAGCGTCGTGTGCTGAAGTTGCAATTTCAGTCCTTTACCGGCTCGAAATTCACCACGAAACCGTCAAGGCGCTGTTCAGTCGCCAGTTCTTCTCGAACCCGATTGGCCTCCCGGCGGCTGTCTATCGGACCCACGAACACCCGATGCGTCCGGCCGGTAATGCGCAGGTAGGCGTCAAAGCCCGCCTCGCGAAGCTTGCTCGCCAGCGCCTGAGCACTGTCACCGTTTTGCAGGCTTGCCAGTTGCACTGCCCAGCCTGAGCGAGAGGACGCCTGAATTGGCGGCTGCGTTTGCGGTGTGAAGCTTTGCGGTGCACGTTGCGTTGCGGGAGTAGAGGGCATGCGGCTGCGTTGCTCGGGCTCGTTGGAGCGCAGGTCGATCGCCGGGGCTGGTTGTCCCTGTCCATCGAATAAACCTTCCGGGGTGGCCGGAAGAATGGTCGGGCTGCCGGGGTTGGTTTCGATGACTCGGATGTCGCTGTATTTCTTGCCCGACAATGCTGCCAGACCAGCACGGTCGCGAATCACGGTCGGTCGCAAAAACACCATCAAATTGCGTTTGATATGACTTTCCTGCGTTGAGCGGAACAGCGCTCCTAGCAGTGGGATGTCGCCAAGCAGAGGCACCTTCGAATCGGTTCGGGTCACATCGTCCTGAATCAATCCCCCCAGTACGATGACCTGGCCATCCTCAGCGAGGATGGTGCTTTTGATGGATCGTTTGTTGGTGACTAGGTCGACAGCCTGAGCAGAAAGGCTGGCGGATGGCGCAATCGAGGAGATCTCCTGCTCGATTTCCAGGCGTAGCGTGGCGCCCTCATTGATATGCGGAACCACCTTGAGCGTGACACCAATGTCCTCCCGCTCAATGGTCGTAAACGGGTTGTTTGCGCCGGAAGCGTCGGTTGTGTAGGTGCCGGTTTGGAACGGCACGTTCTGGCCAACCAGGATTTCGGCTTCCTGATTGTCCAGCGTCAACAAGCTCGGGGTGGAGAGTAGGTTGCTTTTGCTGTTGGCGGAAAGTGCGGTGATCAGTGCACCAAAGCTACGGGTGCCAACGCCAATGATTGCACCGTCAGGCAGATTGTTGGGGATTTCATTGTCATTGATGGCGTTGAGCACAGTACCAATGGAAAGGCCTGTATTGCCAAAACTGACTCCACCTACGCCGCCCGTGCCACCTCGTGCATCTACGGCCCACTGCACGCCAAGGGCGTCGGTGATATCGCCAGATACCTCAACGATGGCTGCCTCCACCATCACCTGCGCCCGCGGCACATCGAGTTGGCGCACGATTGATTCGAGAGTCGAGATAAGTTCGGGTTCCGCCAGCATGACCAGTGCGTTGAGGCTCTCGTCCGCGCGAATGAGAATGTTCTGCTGACGTCCCGCTCCCCCTTGGACCTCGCCATCCCCTTGTTCGGCGAGGCCTTCGGAAATGTCGCCGAGCATCTCGGCCAGCGACTTGGCGTCATTGTGGCGAAGGCGAATCACCCGCGTATTGGCTGAGCGCGTGCTGGGCGTATCGAGTGTCTTGGCCAGGCTGGCCAGCTTCTGGCGCGCCAGTTCCGGTCCGGTGAAGATCAGGCGATTGGTGCGCGAATCGGCAATGATCTGCGCACCTGCGGTGTCCTTGGCCTCGCCGCGTGCCAGGGTATTGCGCAGGACTTCAGCGATGTCGACGGCCCAGCCATATTGCAGATTCACTACTGAGTAATCGTCGTTCTGGGCTTGGTCGAGCTGTCGGACCAGCTCTTCGATGCGTGCGATGTTGGCACTACGGTCGCTGATGATCAACGCGTTCGCCGAGCTGACCGCAGCGAGATGTCCGTACTGTGGAACCAGTGGGCGGATCAGTGGGATCAGCTCGGTGGCGGATGTGTGTTGGACCTGAATGACGCGCGTTTCCAGCAGATCCCCTCCAGTCGGGCCGCCACCGGCCTCCGATTTCGCTTCGGCGTTCGGCACGATTCTGGCGACCTCACCCTGTGTGAGTACGCTGAAGCCGTGAGTTGCCATGACCGACAGGAACAATTGGTAGACCTCTTCCAGCGAGAGGGTCGTAGACGATACGACGCTCACCTGACCCTTTACGCGAGGATCAACGATGAAGGTCTGTCCGGTCAGTTGGCTGATCTGGTCAATGAAGGCCCGAATGTCGGCGTCCTTAAGGTTGATCGTCCAGCCGTCCTGTTGGGTCTCGCTTGGTTCGATTCCGGGATCGGCCGCGTACAGGGGCAGGGGGGCGGCGAGCAGACCGGCGGCGAGCAATGCAATGAGCGGGCGGGAGGAAAAAGGCAGCATCGGTCAGTTGTCTTCCGTGGTCTGTTCGTCGGAGGGCATGGTTTCTGTCGGGCTTGTAGCCCCTTCCATTTGTTGCCGGAGTGCTTCCATTTGCTGCTGAAGCATCTCCGCTTGCGGATCGAGAGCTTCCATCTCCGCTGGTTCACTGTAGTCGGGCAGGCTATCGGGCACGGCCGTCGGAGAACGGACGCTTGGGAAGAACAGGCTGTCAATACGACCGCCACGCTTTACCTCAACCCTGTCGGGTTGAACGCTGTACAGGCGTACCCCTGACTCCAGTTCTTGATCGACCCGATAAAGCTGTGGCGGTTGGCCGCTTAACTGAATGATCGCAGTCGACCGAGCCGGGTCGGCATGAACGAAGCTGCCTAGCAAGGTTAGATCAGAACTCGATTCGCCGGGCGTATAGCTTTGTCCGCTCGAGGCCGGGGAACCGAACAACCTTTCCATTCGCTCCAGATCAGGTGCGGCCCCGGCGGGTTGGCTGCTGTCCGTGATGGCTGCAGGCGGCGTTTGGGTCAGTCTGAGCCAGGCCATGACCTGACTGGCCAGGTAGAGACCAAATAGCACGACAATGACTGCGCTGAGGATCAAGGGCGCAAACCGGCGAATTTTCTGCAGTGCTGCGGGGAAAGCCAAGCTAGGCACTCCGTGAAACCAAATGTTTGATGGTCATGAACGCTGACTCGCGGCGGCGGTTGCTGACAATATGAACAGCGGGCTTGAGTGCCAGTGTAGACCCGGACCATGACAAAGAAGCACTTGAGTATGCCAGTGCAACTGACTGTTTTTCAGGCAAAAGGTGCCCGGAGGTCGTGGAATGAGCGATGGGGCCACGAGGGCTTGGAATATTTTTGAAAAAATCGCGACACACTGTTGACTTGATTTCCCTTGGTGCGTAAATTGCGCGCCTCGCAGGGCGATCAGCCATCAGCCTTAACGGTTGACACTAAACGCCTTGCGAGTCGGACGAAAGTCCAGCCGACGCGCAGCGGTAGTTCAGTCGGTTAGAATACCGGCCTGTCACGCCGGGGGTCGCGGGTTCGAGTCCCGTCCGCTGCGCCATATTTGCTTCCCTTCTGCGGAAGCCACGCGAAAAGCGGCCTTACGGCCGCTTTTTTCGTTTCTATCGTCTGTATTCCTTCTTCGCTTCATCTTGCGTCAGGCGCTTGCGTCTGGCCGCGATGCGCTTGCCTGTCGTCAACTCCGACGACCCTCAAAAAAAATTGTACATCGTAGATTTAAAGTAGCGGTTTGCACTGCTTGGAAGGTGTTCTAGCGCCGAAAAGCCGGCTGTTTCGATTTTAAGAGCTAAATACTTGTACAAACATATGTCATTGTGACATCTTGCTGTACAAGTTATGGGTGGGCTAGAGCTTCTCTTGCCGCGGCGTAACGACATTCATCCCCGGCTGCCGCGCAGCACGTATGCAGAGACTCTCAATGAACAAGCAGATGTCAGTATCCAAGCGCCTCGGTCTCGGATTTTTCGTCATTCTCGCGTTGATGGCAGCCGTGGCCATGGTCAGTGCGCTCAAGGTCGACACGATCGATCGAACCATGAAGAGCATCAGCTCTCAGGCGGGTCTGAAGCAGCGCTACGCGATCAACTTCCGGGGAAGCGTTCATGATCGCGCAATTGCCGTACGGGACGCGGTTAGCGCGGCTGACGCTGACTTCGCACGAGGTCGGATAGCGGAGATCGATCATCTTGCAAAGTTATATGCCGACTCCGCTGGCCCGATGAAGGCGATGCTTGCGCAGCGCACGGCTGACCCGGTCGAGCTTCAGCTGATGGGGCAGATCGAAGCGATCGAAGCGAAGACCAACGACCTGACCCGAAAAGTCGTCGACATGCGGTTCGCTCAAGGCTCGGAGCAGGCTTATGCCTTTCTCTTGGAAAATGTTGCTGGCGCTTACAGCGAGTGGCTTCGGCTGATCAATGCCTTTATCGACCACCAAGAAACGTCCATAAGCGAGCAAGTGACTGTGGTGCGCGATACGGCTAGCGGTTTTCTAGTGCTTATCATCACAGTCACTGGTCTAGCGATTTTGCTGGGCACAGCTATCGCCATGCTGATCATCCGCAAGTTGCGATCGACCCTTGGTGCTGAGCCTGATGAAGTGGCGCGGGTAATTGGCAACCTTGCCGACGGCGATCTCGGCCAGGTGATCCTCACCCGCTACCCGGACAGCGTAATGGGGGCAACTGCGAAGATGGCCGGTCGACTGACCGGCATCATCGCCGAGGTTCGTGCTGCCGCAGACGGGCTGGGTGTCGCGTCGGGAGAACTGCTTACCTCATCGTCCAACAGCAGTCAGCAGATTCAGCAGCAGTCCGCAGAGGCTGAGCAGGTGGCGACCGCCATCAATCAGATGGCGGCGACTGTCAGTGAAGTCGCAAACTTTGCGGCCCGGGCCGCGATGGCCGCCAAGAGCGCCGACGAGCAAGTCGAGACCGGCACGCGAGTGGTGGGTGAAACGGCGATATCGATCCACAATCTGGCCAAGGTGCTCGAGCAAGCCACCGAGACGGTTAGCCAGGTCTCCAAGCAAAGCGGCAGCATCGAAAAGATTCTTCAGGTCATTACCGCCATTGCGGAGCAGACCAATTTGCTGGCGCTTAATGCTGCCATCGAGGCCGCACGCGCCGGTGAGCATGGTCGAGGCTTTGCAGTGGTGGCGGACGAGGTGCGGTCGTTGGCGAACCGGACTCAGCAATCGTCAAGCGAGATCAGCGAAATGATCGAGTCGTTGCAGGCGGGAGCAAGCAAGGCGGCTGAGGTGATGCAAACCAGCAAGCGAATGGCGCAGCAGACGGTCGAGCAGACCCTCGAGGCGGAGGGCGCTCTGTCGAAGATCCGCCAGGAGGTTGGCTCGATCAACGAAATGAATGCCCAGATCGCCACGGCATCCGAGGAGCAGAGCGCGGTGGCCGAGGAGGTCAACCAGAGCGTGACGCGCATCCATGACTCCGCAGTGGCCAGCTCGGCCGCCTCAAATCAGGTTGCCGCTTCGAGCAGAGACCTGACGACGCTCGCCCAGGAATTGAATCGAAAGGTTGGTTACTTCCGGGGCTGATGCAGGGGGCCTAAGTCTTGCTGGTGCATTGCGTAGTGACCTTCCGACGCGCTACGCGTATTCCCGGCGCGGCTGATGGCCGCAGCTGAGCCACAAAAAAGGCCAAAGTGGAGGGGCATGGCCACATCCTTGGCTGTTTTACCTTGACCTGCGTCAACCTGTAACGGGGTATCCGGCGCACCCTTGCGGTTAAATGCTGTCAGTAATGCGTGTTGTGACTAACAAGCCAGGGGCTGATGGCGTACTGACGAGGGGTGGTTAATGTTCGGTTTGGAAGCGCTTGAACTTGCGCGTATCCAGTTTGCTTTCACGATTTCCTTCCACATCATCTTTCCAGCGATCACCATCGGGTTGGCGAGTTTCCTGGCAGTGCTGGAAGGGTTGTGGCTGAAAACCAAGCGCCAGGTCTATCGAGACCTCTACCATTTCTGGCTCAAGATATTCGCCGTCAACTTCGGAATGGGTGTGGTATCGGGGATCGTCATGGCCTACCAGTTCGGTACGAACTGGAGCGCCTATTCCGAATTCGCTGGAAGCGTCACGGGGCCATTGCTGGCTTACGAGGTGCTGACCGCTTTCTTCCTTGAAGCCGGTTTCCTCGGTGTCATGCTGTTTGGCTGGAATCGCGTGGGCGCCGGGCTGCATTTCTTTTCGACGCTGATGGTGGCAGTCGGCACCCTGATCTCCACGTTCTGGATCCTGGCTTCGAACAGCTGGATGCACACACCGCAAGGGCACGAGATCATCGATGGCATCGTGATCCCAGTGGACTGGTTTGCCATCGTATTCAACCCCTCGTTCCCGTACCGTCTGACGCACATGGCGATTGCTGCCTTTCTCGCGACTGCGTTCATGGTCGGCGCATCTGCCGCTTGGCACCTGCTGCGCGGCAATGACAACCCGGCGGTGCGAAAGATGCTTTCCATGGCGATGTGGATGGCGCTGATCGTTGCGCCGATCCAGGCCGTGGTTGGAGATTTTCACGGGCTCAACACGCTTGAATACCAGCCGGCGAAGATCGCCGCGATGGAAGGTCATTGGGACAACTCGTCAGGTGAGCCTACTCCGTTGTTGCTGTTTGGCTGGCCGGATATGGAGCGCGAAGAAACCCGCTACAAGGTCGAAATTCCGTACCTCGGTAGCCTGATTCTCAAGCACAGCCTGACCGAGCAGATCCCGGCGCTGAAGGATTTCCCCAAAGAAGACCGGCCCAATTCCACCATTGTGTTCTGGACCTTCCGTGTGATGGTCGCGCTCGGTCTGCTGATGATCGTCACAGGCTTCTGGAGTCTGTGGCTGCGTCGAGGTGGCAGGCTGTTCCACTCCAAGCCCTTCTTGCGCCTCGCATTGCTGATGGGCCCGTCGGGGATTCTCGCAATTCTCGCCGGTTGGTTTACCACCGAGGTTGGGCGGCAGCCGTGGGTGGTGTACGGGATCATGCGGACCGCCGATGCAGTATCCAACCATGGCGCCGGGCAGCTTGGTCTGACCCTGGCGATGTTCGTCCTGATCTACTTTGCGGTGTTCGGCATAGGGTTCGTCTACGTCCTGCGTCTGATCGGCAAAGGGCCAATCATCAACGAGGGAGACGAGAAGGGCGCCGGTGGGCCGGGGGAGAAGCGCACGCCAATGCGGCCGCTGTCCGCCGCAGACGAGGCGATACCGCACGATCATGGCGACAAACTGGGCGAGAGGAACTGAGTTATGGGTATTGATCTTTCGCTGATCTGGGCCGTCATCATCATCTTCGGCATCATGATGTACGTGGTGATGGACGGGTTCGATCTGGGTATCGGCATTCTCTTTCCGTTTCTGGCCGATACCTCCGAGCGGGACGTCGCGATGAACACCGTGGCGCCGATTTGGGACGGCAACGAGACGTGGCTGGTACTGGGCGGTGCAGGGCTGTTCGCAGCGTTCCCGCTTGCCTATTCCGTCGTGCTTTCGGCGCTATACCTGCCGATCATCTTCATGCTGATGGGGTTGATCTTCCGTGGTGTGGCGTTCGAATTTCGCTTCAAGGCCAGCGCGTCTCGTCAGCATGTGTGGGACAAGGCCTTCGTTGGCGGCTCGCTGGCGGCGACCTTCTTCCAGGGGGTCGCACTTGGCGCCTTCATTCATGGCTTCCCCGTGGTCGATCGAGCTTATGCCGGTGGTCCGCTGGACTGGCTGACACCGTTCTCGGTGTTCTGCGGCGTGGCGCTGATCGTGGCGTATGCCTTGCTGGGCTGCACCTGGCTGATCATGAAGACCGCTGGCGATCTGCAAAAGCGCATGCATGACATCGGCATTCCGCTGGTTTGGGCCGTGCTGGCCGTAACCGGGATCGTCAGTATCTGGACACCGCTGACCCATCCGGATATCGCTGAGCGCTGGTTCAGCATGCCGAACCTAATCCTGTTCCTGCCGGTGCCGATTCTGGTGCTGGCATGTACGTTCGGGCTGCTTCGATCGATCAAGCGTTACGCTCACTACTCGCCATTCCTGTTCACCCTGGCGCTGATTTTCCTGGGCTACAGCGGACTCGGAATCAGCCTCTGGCCGAACATCATTCCGCCGTCCATCAGTATCTGGGACGCCGCCGCACCGCCTCAGAGCCAGGGGTTCACCCTGGTCGGGGCGCTGCTGATCATCCCGCTGATCCTGATGTACACCGCGTGGAGTTACTACGTATTCCGCGGCAAGGTCAGTGCAGAGGACGGCTACCACTGAAACGGGCCGTCACGGAGCGATATATGCAAAACAAGCACGAAAGCGGTGCAGCCAGACCCAAACCGCTGTGGAAGCGCATGACCTGGTTGGTTTTGATCTGGTCGGCCAGCGTTCTCGCGCTGGGCGTGGTTGCCTGGCTGCTGCGCCAGGCGATGACCGCGGCGGGTCTGACATCGCCCTAACCGCCGCGCTAGAGCCTATCTGCGGCCTGCGGCGATATGGCGCGTTGTGGCAGCAGCCCGCTCGGGCTATTTATTGGTCATCCGCCGTGTGAAGCGCTTCATGTTTCGGTCATGTACGCAGGTTAGTTTCGCTGGCATGGACTTTGAAACGCAGAACTGGGCAACCCGAAGAAGAGGATCGTTTCTATGGATGACTATCAAGACGAAATTCTCGAGTGGCACGCATCTGAGCAGGATGGGCCGGAGCCTGCTGACGACGCCTTCGAGCTTTGACGGAATCAGTCGGCGCGCCGTTGTGCGCGTCGATATTCTCCCGGTGTCTGGCCGCTCCAGCGTTTGAATGCGCGTTGGAAGGCTTCCGCCGAAGAGAATCCGAGTAACCAGGCAATCTCGCCGAACGCCGATTCGGTGTCCCGAATGTAGGCCATGGCAAGATCGCGGCGAGTGTCGTTGAGAATCGCGCGGTAACTGGTGCCTTCTTCATCCAGCTTTCGACGCAGCGTCCAGGGCGGTAACTGCAATCGTCCTGCAACTTGCTGCAGATCGGGCTCCTGGCCCTTGAGCATCGGACCGAGGAGCTGAGCCACTCGCTCGCGGATGCTGCGGGTTCGAGTGCGAATCTCCAGTTCCGCCTCGCAGAGTTCGAGAAGCTGGCGCCAGGTACCCGGGCAGTGCTCCGGGTTGCGGAGCGCCAGTGTCGCCTGGTCAAGTCGCAGTTGATTGTGCTCGGCGCCGAATTCGATCGGTCTTGCGAAGAACGCTTCGTAGCGTGCAGCGTAATCGGGGCGTTGAAATTCAATTTGCACTGCAACCGGGGTCAACGGCTGGCCTGCGACCGCGCCAAGTTGCGTAACCCAGCTGGCCAAGACGGTGTCCACGACGAACCGGTTGTAGCTGTTGTACGGGCTGATCGAATAGAACCTGAGCCAGGCACCAGATGCATCCTCGTGGAACCCTGAGGCGCCCCGGTAATTGGACGCATAGAGCGGCTCGTAGCGAATCAGTGCACGTGCGGCTTCGCGCACCGTAGGGGCTTGCGTCGAGGTCACGCCGACGAGGCCAAGGTGGCCGGCCTTGCGCAGCCGCCCCATTTCAAGCCCTAGCCCTGGGTCACCCGCCAGCTGCATGGCCGCATGGCCCAGACGCATGTAGCGAGGAATAGACAGCCGCGCTCGCGGCTCCGATAGCCGCGCATGATCGAGGCCATACGCATCCAGCAGCGGTTGGGGGTCGATCTGCTTTTCCTGCAGGGCACTGACCAGGCTGTGCACGAAGCCAACCGAGAGATCACCAAGGCGGACCCGTTGACGGTTCATGGTCGATTCGGCAGCCACTGGTTGCGCAAACGCACCGGCTCGCCGTGATGGTGTCGTGTCGGCCTGCGAGGCGAACCGACGAGATTCCAGGGCAGCCCCAGCGTATGGACATCCATTCGCGCCAGTTTTGCAGTTACGCCCAGGTTCTCGCCGCAGGTGGCCAGCGGTTCGTCACGTGCGCCCGGTACTGCAATTAGCTCCGCTTCGTCGGCAACATGCCGGGCATAGGCATCGCAGCCGAGCAAAACGATCAACCGACCGGCCGGTGTCTGCAGTACCGATGGCGCCTGACCTTCGAGCGCTTCGCTGTAACGGCGCTCATAACGACTCAGTTTCTGCTTGTACTGCAGTGGCCCCAGTACCTCGCCGTCCGGCGTGAAACTGAGGCTGACCTGCCGAAGCGGCCCGGTACCGCTCCGTAGTCGACCCTCGTCCAGATAGGGTTCTGGCAGCACGATCGAGCCGGCGACGAGTGTCACACCGTACGCCTTCGCCAGGCCTCCGAAAATTAGCTGATAGTCATCAGCCATCTTCCGTGCCTTGATCTTTAGAACGGCCTCAGTACGGTGATCATCCCCTTCGTTGCCCAGCAGCGCACGCAAGTAGTCCCAAGGGTTGCTCAGCGCCATCCACTGCACGGCGTCGCGCAGCGTGCGGGCCTGCTGGACTTCAGGCTTCTCGCCGAGGGCGAACAGGCCCGTGCCGACATGCTCTGGCAGCACGACAACCGTTCGGGGATTGAGCAGTCCGGCTTTTCGCGCCTGGTCCAGGTAGGTGGCGAACTTCAATTGCAACCGCTCGCGGCTCTGGTAGTCCGCCGGCATCAGTCGGGTTTCGATCCCGAGCAGGTTGCCGGTTTCACCCGGCTGGCCCTGGCTCTCGATAGGAAGAACCCGAAGGTCAGACAGCAGAGGGCCGCTGCCCCGGTCTTGGGTCCAGTCGAGGTAGATAAGGAGCGCCACGAGGGCGAGCACGGCGAGGCCGAGCAACTTGCTATAGGTGCGCATGGGTTACAGAGCTGGATATGTTCCCGCAGAGACTAGGCATCGCACAGCCGCTTGCCAAGCGTTTTGCGCATTTGAGTCATGTAGTTGTGATTTTCGGTCATTGAGCGCGTGGCGGGTGCTGTTTATCGTCACGGCATTGCGACTGCGCCCGACAGAGGCGCGGCGATCCGACCGACGAATTCTGGCACTGGCTGTGCCGCCTGATCGAGGAACGAACATGACTGCTTTTCCGCATCTGCTGGCTCCGCTGGACCTGGGGTTTACCACGCTGCGCAACCGCACGCTGATGGGCTCGATGCATACAGGGCTGGAAGAAATGCCCAATGGTTTCGAGCGCATGGCCGCGTTCTTCGCCGAGCGGGCACGTGGAGGCGTGGGTCTGATTGTCACGGGTGGGGTAGGCCCGAACGAGGAAGGTTCGGTGCGCGCCGGAGCAGCTAAGTTGTCGACCCTCGAGGAAGCCGAAGAGCACAAGGTGGTCACTCAGGCGGTGCACGAGGCAGGTGGCAAGATCTGCATGCAGATTCTCCACGCCGGGCGTTATGCCTACAGCCCTCAGCTAGTGGGCCCAAGCGCCATCCAGGCGCCGATCAACCCCTTTACCCCACGCGAGCTGGACGAAGAGGGCATCGAGAAGCAGATCCGTGACTTCGTCAATTGCGCAGGTTTGGCTCAAAAGGCTGGCTATGACGGCGTCGAGATAATGGGATCGGAAGGCTACTTCATTAACCAGTTCCTGGTGTCTCATACCAATCACCGCACCGACCGTTGGGGTGGCAGCTACGAAAACCGTATGCGTCTGCCTGTAGAAATCGTCCGTCGTGTACGTGAAGCGGTAGGCCGCGAGTTCATCATCATCTATCGCCTGTCGATGCTCGATCTAATGGAAGGCGGCAGTTCCTGGGACGAGGTACTGATGCTGGCCAAGGCCATTGAACAGGCCGGTGCCACCTTGATCAATACCGGCATTGGCTGGCACGAGGCCCGCATTCCCACTATCGCCACCAAGGTGCCACGCGCGGCGTTTACCAAGGTAACGGCGAAACTGCGCGGGCACGTCGGCATCCCGCTGGTAACGACCAACCGCATCAACACGCCGGAAGTCGCCGAGCAGGTCTTGGCAGAAGGTGATGCAGACATGGTTTCCATGGCTCGTCCATTCCTTGCCGATCCAGATTTCGTCAACAAGGCGGCAGCGGACCGCAGCGACACCATTAACACCTGTATCGGCTGCAACCAGGCCTGCCTGGATCACACGTTCAGCGGCAAGCTGACCACCTGCCTGGTCAACCCACGGGCGTGCTACGAAACAGAGCTGAATTACATCCCCACCACCACGATCAAGAAAATTGCCGTTGTGGGAGCCGGCCCGGCTGGCCTGGCAGCTGCTACCGTAGCGGCGGAGCGCGGTCATCAGGTAACGCTGTTCGATTCCGCCAATGAGATTGGTGGTCAGTTCAATATCGCCAAGCTCGTGCCGGGCAAGGAAGAGTTCTTCGAAACCCTACGCTACTTCAAGAGCAAGCTGCAGAGCACTGGCGTTGACGTCCGCCTGAACACGCGCGTTAGCGCTGCTGATCTGCTAGCCGGCGGTTTTGATGAGATCATCCTGGCAACCGGAATTGCGCCACGCACGCCCGATATCCCAGGTATCGATCATCCAATGGTGATCAGCTACATCGACGCAATCCTGCAACGTAAGCCCGTTGGGCAGCACGTAGCAGTCATCGGTGCCGGCGGGATCGGCTTCGATGTGTCGGAGTTCATCACTCACAACGGCCTCTCGACCAGTCTCGACAGAGAGGCGTTCTGGCGCGAGTGGGGTATCGACCTAGCGCTGGAAGCTCGAGGTGGGGTGGCCGGCGTTCAGCCTGAGCCACACGCACCGGCACGGCAGGTGTATCTGCTGCAACGCAAGAAGTCCAAGGTTGGTAACGGCCTGGGCAAGACGACCGGTTGGATTCACCGCACAGGGCTGAAGAACAAGCACGTGCAGATGATCAGCGCTGTCGATTATCTGGGGGTCGACGATAAGGGCCTGCATATCCGTGTGGCAGATGGTGAGCCGCAGGTGCTTGCAGTCGATACGGTCATCGTCTGCGCCGGCCAGGACCCGTTGCGGGAGCTGCAAGCCGAACTGGAGGCGGCTGGGCGCAAGGTCCATCTGATCGGAGGGGCCGACGTTGCCGCAGAGCTCGATGCCAAGCGCGCCATCAATCAGGGCTCGCGGCTAGCCGCTGAAGTGTGATAGCTAAGCCCCGCTTTCAAGCGGGGCTTTTTGTACAGGAGCAACGACGTGAGCACATCTCTTCCGCTACACCCGGCCGCTGCTGCAACCTTACAGTGCTGGCATCAGATGATTGCAGCTGGCGATCTCAGTCGGTTACCCGAGCTGCTGCACCCGCAGGCGGTGTTTCGCTCGCCGATGGCCTTCACCCCCTATGAGAGCGCTGCGGCGGTCAATCTGATCCTGAATACCGTGGTCAGGGTATTCGAAGACTTCGCCTATCACCGCGAGCTGGCCAGCACCGATGGCACAGACGTCGTGTTGGAGTTCAGCGCTCGCGTCGGTGATCGTCAGCTCAAGGGTATCGACATGATTCGCTTCGATGAGGCTGGGCTGATTACCGATTTCGAAGTCATGATCCGGCCGATGAGTGGGCTGCAGGCGCTCGGTGAGGAAATGGGCAGGCGTCTCGCACCTCAGCTTGCGGCAATGAAGGGCCGACCGGCTTAGTCCAACCCGTTCACAGTTTGCCGGTGGCGTTTCGATAGCCAATCCTGGCGCCGAAGTCGCTGCCAACCCAGTCACATTGCCGGTTTCGCTTTTTCCCCTACACTTCGGCCCAACCATGGGCTAGCGAGCGCCGAGCGCCTGTAGCGCGGATATCCCGCTGGCCGTTCAAGTTGTTGAGGAACCGAGCATGCAGATCAAACCGCAGACGGTCGAAGCCGTACTGTTCTTCAATGATGGCGGCGTCTGCAAGGAAATGCTCTACCCAGAGTTCGAGGCCATGCTCGATGGGGTGGTGAGCATGCTGGAGTTCGCCGATCAGCAGATGCGGGTGGCGTATGTGCTGGTCAATGCACGCCTGCAGATTCGCGCGGCGGTGTTCTTCTATCTCGATTTCAACGAGGACGGATCAGCCGACAGTGGCTGGAATATCCCGCTGCGCAGCCTTGCCGAACGCACCGGGCGCGGGCCGGATCTCGGTGCTGGGCCGATCCGCCTGGCCTGTCGCAGCCAGTGCCCGGTGTCCTGGCACCAGATGCACTTGTGGGACCCGGACCTGACGCCCGGCAAGAACCACTTTGTCATGTTGCGTGATCGCATCAAGCGCAACCAGCTGGGACTGCTGGTGGAAGAAGAGGCACCACAAACCCTGCCCACCGAGCGTCTGCAAATGGTGGCTGAAGACACTTGGTACGCGCCGGATGCGGCCAAGCAGGCTGCCACTCGCCGTACCGAGCAGCTCGAAAAGGAACAGCGGCTCAAGGCTGCGCAGTTGATCAAGCAGCAGCGTTTGCGCATTGCCAGCCTGGAACAAATGCGCGAGGCCGACCTCGCCAAACTGCGGGATCTGGCCGCCCAACAGCAGGCAACGCTGCAAAATGAAATCACCCGATTGCGTGGGCAGCTGCTTGAGCGTGAGCAGCAAACAGTGAACCTTCGCGCCCAGCTCGCAGAACAGGCCGAGGGCTTCCAGAAGACCCGTGAAGAGATGAGCCAGCAGCTGCGCGCGGTTGAGCAGAACAGTCGTGACGAAGCCGATGCTGCACGGGCGCGCTTCAACACCGAGCTGCAGGTGCAGGTCGCCGCAGCGGTTGCTGAATACAAGGAGCAGATTGCTATTCGGGACGTCGAGCTGGCTTATCGCAACGAGCTGGATGCGCAACTGCAGGAAGAGATCGAAGCGCTACAGAAGCAGGTGGGCGTGCTGGCCGAGCAATCGGGGGACCGAGTGCTCGAAAGGCTGTCGCGGATCGGCGTGGTGTTCATGGCTTATCATCCCGGCGCCGGACATCTGACGATCGCGCTTCAGGATATGGCGCGCTATCAGGAGAATCCGCTAGCGTACGCCGCCGCTAAATGTGCGGTCTCCGAGGAGCAGTACGGCAAGTGGGTTCAGCATTATCAACAACCTACCTGCGTGGCCAGCCTCTCGACTGGGGAGCGCTGCAACATGCCCTTGGACAAAGTCGACTCGCCTGCACGCTTCGTGATCGGCGAGTCCAATTGTTGCGCCAGGCACCGGTCTCAGGATCGACTGCGTACCGGTAGCTGACAGGGTTTCTATCATTTCTGCATTTATCCCCAGCCTGGCCTCAGTGCCGCTGCAGCTGCTTGATCTGCCCTGGCTGCGCAAGGCCGATGTTCAGGTTGCCGTGCTGCGGCTGGATCTGGTCGATCCGGAGCTGTCCGGGAACAAGTGGTTCAAGCTCACTCATCATCTAACTGCGGCACAAGCCAGCGGCGCGTCAGGGTTGATCAGCCTTGGCGGCCCTCACTCCAATCATTTGCATGCGCTAGCCGCAGCGGCCAAGCGTTACGGCCTAGCCAGCGTCGGGCTACTGCGTGGCAATCCGCAGCAGACAGCCACTGTCGGAGACTTGCAGCGCTTCGGCATGCAGCTGCACTGGCTAGGTTATGGCGGCTATCGCGAACGGCACCGGGCGGATTTCTTCAATTCCTGGCAGGAGCGGTTCCCCGGTTACTACTGCGTACCCGAAGGCGGCGGCGGGCTTGCTGGAGCACGGGGTTGCACCCCGCTGGTCGACCACGTGCAAACTCGCCTGGCCGCCATCGGTTGGGATGATTGTGAGGGCTGGTGGCTTGCCGCGGGCACGGGTACCACCTTGGCTGGGTTAGTGATCGGCGAGGCGCAGCTGCGCAGAAGAATGGTCCACGGAGCGCTGGCAGGCCCGCCTTCGCACGGCGTTGCAGACGAAGTCAGCCGGCTTTTGCGAGACGCCGGCACTGCTGACTCCGGGTATCAGCTGGTCGACGCCAGTCGTGGAGGCTTCGGTAGATTCGACGAGCCGCTGGCTCGGTTTCTGCTGGAGACTGAAGCGGTTTCAGGTATTCCTCTGGAGCCTGTTTACACGGCTAAGGCGATGATGGCATTGCGCCTTTACGTGCAGGGCGGTTATTTTGCCTGCGGCACGCGGCTCATCTTCGTGCATACCGGCGGTCTGCAAGGCCGGAGAGCTGCCCAGGCGCAGCTGGACGGGCTGCTGCGCTGACCTCTCGCCCCTTTGGAACTCATGGATGAATAAGCAGCTGCCTCCCGATCTACTCCACCGCCTGGTTCCGCTCAACACACTGTCGCCTCGATATCTCCAAGAGATTCGCCATCAATTGGTGCCGCGCGCCCTGGCAGCAGGCGAAGTGCTGTTCGATAAGCAGACGCCATCGGGTTTGAGCTATTTCCTGCTCAGTGGCGTCCTTTCGCTGCTGACGCCGGAAGGCGAGCGGCGGTTGGTTGCTGGCTCGTCTGAAAGTTGCCATATGTTGGTTTCCGGCGCCCGGCTGAGCAAAGCCTGCGCGCTGGAAGATGTCAGCGTGCTGTGCATCGACAGTGAGCAGCTCGATCGCCTAGTGTCCTGGCAGCATGCCAATGCCGATCTGCTGCTGGAGCTGGCGACGGCAGGCGAGTTGACCGACTGGCTTGAGACGTTGCTGGAGAATCCGCTGTTCGCCAAAGTGCCTCCTGCAAACATACGCGACATGCTCGGCAGACTTGAGGCCATCGATATGCCAGCTGGCCATGTGCTGTTGCGCGAAGGTGAGGCCGGTGATTGTTGCTACTTCCTCAAGAGCGGCCGCGCCGAGGTCATGATCGGCCTTGGCAGCGCCGGGCAAGTGGTAGCGGAGCTGGACGTCGGGGCCTGCTTCGGTGAAGAGGCGCTGCTTACCGACGGACCGCGCAATGCTACCGTTACGCTGATCGAGGATGCGTGTGTGCTGAAGCTGGCACGCGAGAACTTCGTTTCGCTATTGAAGGCGCCGGTGGTCGATGAGCTCAGCCTGGAACAGGCGAATGCGCTGATCGAGCAGGGCGCCCAGTGGCTGGATGTTCGGCTGTTGGAGGAGTATCAACAGGGACATGCTCCGCAAGCGCTGACGATGCCGCTGCATCTGTTGCGGCTCAAGGCGCGATTGCTGAAGCAGGATCGGCTGTATCTTTGCTACTGCGACAGCGGCAAACGCAGCGCCAGCGCGGTGTTCCTGCTGACGCAGCTGGGCTTCAGCGCTTATCCGCTGCGAGGCGGCCTCGACGGGCTGTCGGCCGAGGATTATGCGATCTTGCTCTGTGAGCAGGGCAACGGTTATCTCGCGCGTTCCGGCGGGCGAACCGAACGCAGCGGCTGAACCGACGAGAGTCTAGCTCAGCATGGCGAGCAACCAGCCGGCGATGCCGCCAGCCAGTACCACCAGCCAGGGCGGCAACTTCCACACCATCAGGGCCGCTAAGGCAATGGCCGCCAAGACAAAATCGCCTGGGCCAAAAATCGCGCTGGTCCAGACCGGATCGTATAGCGCTGCCAGCAACAGCCCGACGACCGCAGCATTCACCCCGCCCAGCGCTGCTTGCATGCGCCGATTGGCACGCAACCGGTCCCAGAACGGCATGGCGCCGAACACCAGCAGAAACGATGGTATGAACACGGCGATCAGGCACAGCGCGGCGTTGATCAGGCTGCTACTGCCGCCGTGAATCGAGGCCCCAAGAAAGGCAGAAAACGTGAATAGCGGCCCTGGTACTGCTTGGGCTGCGCCGTAGCCGGCCATAAAAATGTCATTGCTGACCCAGCCGTTGGGCACGACTTCTGCTTCCAGCAGCGGGAGCACCACATGGCCGCCACCGAATACCAACGCGCCGGCGCGATAGAAGCTGTCGAACATTTCCAGTAGCTGGTTGGACGAGGCGGCAGCTAATGCAGGCAGCACAAGCAGCAAGGCAAAGAACAGCAGCAACGCCAAGGCGCCGGTGGTTTGCCCCACGCGAGGCCTGAAAGGGGTGGGGTTGGACATGGCAGCAGGGCGAAACAACACCAATCCAGCCAGGCCGGCGATTGCGATGACGACCAGTTGCGCCCAGGCACTGGCCAACAGCAGAACAGCGCAGGCAGCCAGCAGTGCGATCGCGATTCGCGGGCCATCGGTGCATAGGTTACGCGCCATTCCCCATACCGCCTGAGCGACTACGGCGACCGCGACGATTTTAAGGCCGTGGAGAAGCCCCTCGGGCAAACCATCGCCCAAATGGCCGATGCCCAGCGCGAACAACGCCAAGGCGATTGCTGACGGCAGCGTGAATCCTGTCCAGGCCGCCAGCGAACCGCGATAGCCGCCCCTCAGCAGGCCGATGGCAATTCCGACCTGGCTGCTCGCCGGGCCGGGTAGAAACTGACAGAGGGCTACCAGATCCGCATAGCCCTGCTCGTCAAGCCAGCGCTGGCGGTGAACGAACTCTTCACGAAAATAGCTCAAGTGGGCCACCGGACCGCCGAATGACGTCAGCCCGAGGCGCAGGAATAGCAAGAAAATTGTCCACGGACTCGATTGTTCCGGTGCGAATGACTGGACCTGGTCCGAATTCATCGAGCTGACCCTGGCGGTGGAAGAAGGTGCTGTTGGCTGCACAAGTCTGCCGGATGCAGATGACGTTTTCACGTCAGGTGCAGTTCAGCGGGCCGGCCAGGCGCTTGGGACCAGGAACAGACGCTCCTGTTCGAGCCAGTGTCCATCTGCGTGCTCCTCCAGGCGCACCAGCATTTTCGCCTGGCGTTGGCCCTCGACGTCGATGACCCACCGATCGAAATCGCGCCGCTGCCAGACGGCGCTCCACGGCACGCGAGCAGGAGCCAACCAGGCATGGCGGGGCAAGGGTTGCCAGACTGTTTCGTGGTCGCTTTCAGCGAACGTCGGCCAATCGTGGTGACGCAGCCAGCGCCCGCTTAGGTGCTGGGGGTTGGCGCCGGCAGGCGGGGAGCAGGCGCTTGCTAGCGGCTGGAACAGATAGCCGCCTAGCCACAGCGCGCTGTTGATCGGGGCGCTGGTCAGTTCGCTGAGCAATAGTTGCGCGGCGGGCACCGAGGGCAGCCTCAACTGGTGGTCACAGAGGCGCCTCAGCTTGATGTCGAGTCGGTCGTGGCTGCCGGGGCCCAGCCAGCGATCGTGCCGCGCGCTGTCGTCGCCCAGTCCGAGGTAGAACTTGACGGCCAGCTCCAGATGATGGACACCTTCCCGGTCACGCAGAAGCAGGTCAATCTCGCCCAAGGTATCGCCGCCATGGCGAATGGGCAGGTTCGCCACCAGCAGATCGACATCGGGCGCCTGACACAGGGCGAATTGCCAGAGGCGCTCGTAATAAAGCCCCAACCGCCTGATGCTGCGTTGCGCGAGCCAGGCCTCGAGAATCCCCGGCTGCGTGTCGAGCAGGCGCAGCCAGTCGGCCAGTTCTTCAGGGTGCTCAGCCCAGCGGCTGACCGTTAAAGGGTGTCGTTGTTGCGCCGGGGCCTCGCTCAGCAACGGTGGTGAGAGCAGCGTCCAAGCGAGATCCCGCACGGCCGGGTGCATCAGGCTAGGGAGCAAATCGCCAAGATAGGGAAGGTTCATGCAAGCAGCATAGCCGAGGTTGGTTTGCTGCCACTTCCAGCTTTCGCCCATAATCCGCCGGCCGCACTGCAACGGGGAATCCGAGCCGACCAGTTTGTTGAACTCGAACGTGCCTGCGCGACACCAAACTGATGCCAGATACGTTTCGGCCGATTGGTGTTTCTCCTGTCCCGCAACCGCTTTCACCCGTCTCGCCTACAGGGAGCTTCAATGGACCAGTTCCGCAATATCGGCATCATCGGTCGCCTGGGCAGCTCCCAGGTGCTGGATACCATCCGCCGGTTGAAGAGATTCCTCGTGGAGCGCCACCTGCACGTGATTCTCGAAGAAAACATCGCCGAGGTGCTGCCTGGCCATGGCATGCAAACCTCCTCGCGGCAGCGCCTCGGCGACTCTTGCGATCTGGTGATCGTAGTGGGCGGTGACGGCAGCCTGTTAGGCGCGGCGCGGGCGCTGGCCAAGCATCGGGTGCCAGTGCTGGGGATCAACCGGGGCAGCCTCGGGTTCCTGACCGACATTCGCCCGGATGAGCTGGAAGAGAAGGTCGCCGAGGTGCTCAGCGGACAATACACGCTGGAGAATCGCTTCCTGCTCGAGGCCCAAGTGCGGCGCTTCGAGGAGTCCATTGGCGAAGGCGACGCGCTCAACGACGTGGTGCTGCATCCCGGCAAGTCGACCCGGATGATCGAATTCGAGCTGTATATCGACGGTCAGTTCGTCTGCAGTCAGAAGGCCGACGGGCTGATCATCGCCACCCCCACGGGCTCAACTGCGTACGCACTTTCCGCTGGCGGGCCGATCATGCACCCCCGACTGGATGCGATCGTGGTTGTTCCGATGTATCCGCACACCTTGTCGAGCCGGCCCATCGTGGTGGATGGCAACAGCGAACTGAAAATCGTCGTCTCGCCGAATATGCAGATCTACCCGCAGGTCTCCTGTGATGGCCAGAACCACTTCACCTGCGCGCCAGGCGATACCGTCACGGTGCGCAAGAAACCGCAGAAGCTTCACCTGATCCACCCGCTTGACCACAACTATTACGAGGTCTGCCGTACCAAGCTTGGCTGGGGTAGTCGCCTCGGTGGAGGGGAATAGTGCTTGTCGACCCGGAGCGCAGCTACGACCTGATTGGGGACGTGCATGGTTGCGCCCACACATTGGCTCGTCTGCTGGAACAGCTGGGCTATAGCCGGCACGGCGACGTGTGGCGGCATCCTCGTCGGCAAGTGATCTTTCTTGGCGACATCATTGATCGCGGTCCACGGATTCGCGAAGCGCTGCACCTGGTCCATGCAATGGTCGACGCGGGGCAGGCGCATTGCATCATGGGCAATCACGAGTTCAACGCACTGGGCTGGTACGCCCCGGCGCCCCCCGAGAGCGGCAAGGCCTTCGTTCGCGATCACACGCCGCGGTACGCCATGCTGTTGCAGCATACCTTTCAGCAGTTCGAGCACTATCCGCAAGAATGGGCCGACTTCCGTGAATGGTTCATGACGTTGCCGCTGTACCTTGAAAACGAGCGTTTTCGGGTCGTTCATGCCTGCTGGGACAATGCGGTGATCAGTCAGCTGCGCGAGCGGTTGGTCAATGGATGCGTTGATCCCGCATTCTTGCGGGACGCGGCGTTCGCCCAAGGCTTCGCTGCCAAAGCACTGGACCGCCTGCTGCGCGGCACCGACATGCCGTTGCCCGAAGGGCTGACGCTGACCAGCGCGGAGGGCTTCACCCGCAGCTTCTTCCGGACGAAATTCTGGGAAGAAAATCCCCAGACCTACGGCGACATCGTCTTCCAACCCGACGGCCTGCCGGAAAAGGCCGCACGGGTGCCACTCAGCGATAGCCAGAAGAGCAAACTGTTTCTCTATGGACCGGATGACCCGCTATTGTTCGTCGGGCACTACTGGCGTAGCGGAACACCCGCGCCGATCCGACCCAACCTCGCCTGTCTCGATTACAGCGCGGTGAAATACGGCAAGCTCGTCGCCTATCGGCTCGATGAGGAAACCAGACTCGACCCGGCGAAGTTCGTCTGGGTGGACGTGGAGCGATAGATGGCCATCATCGAGGCGTTGCGCCTGCCATTGTCAGAGGACCTAAGCGGTTTCATCGCCTTGTTGCAGCGGTTGCAGGTGCCTTGCCGCGTCTCCGAGGAGTCTGGCGAGCAGGTCTTGCGGGTGCCGGCAGAGACGGCCGAGCAGGTCCGCGAGCTCTACCAGCGCTATCCCCGGGGCGACGGCGCCGTGGTGGCCGAACAGCCGCCACGGCGCGGCGGCGGTTTTGTCGCCAGCCTTCGCCGCAGCCCGCTGACTGCAGCGGTATTGCTGCTGACGATGATCGCAGCCGCCATCACCATGCTTGGCGAGAACTTCGAGACCATTCGCTGGTTCAGCTTCGGTGACTTCCGCATCGACGGTGAGTACGCCTACTTTGCGACGCTCGAACAAACCCTCGCGGCAGGGGAGTGGTGGCGGCTGGTAACGCCAATCTTCGTGCATTTCGGCTTCCTGCACCTGGCCATGAACTCGATGTGGTACTGGGAACTTGGGCGGCGCATCGAATATCGACAAGGCGCGCTGATGTTGCTTGGCCTGACGCTGGTGTTCGGCGTCGTTTCCAATGTGGCTCAATACACCTACGGTGGCCCCGGCATTTTCGGAGGATTATCCGGCGTTCTGTACGGGCTGCTCGGGCATTGCTGGCTATTCCAAAAACTCTCTCCCGATGAGGCCTATCGGCTGCCGCCCGGCGTTGTGGTGCTGATGCTGGTCTGGCTGGTGGTCTGCCTGACGGGCGTGATCGAAGTGGTGAGCTTCGGCGCATTGGCGATCGCCAACGCGGCGCATGTTGGCGGTCTGGTTGCCGGCTGTTTGACCGGCGTTCTCGGCGGGCTGCTGTCCCGTCGCAGAGCGGTGCGAATGGGCGACTGAAAGGCTGATCGGTTTTTCCCTAAAGCTGCGCTGCTCGGTAGAATGCGCGCTTGATTCCCTGGGAGCCGGCCATGTCGTCCTTTATCGAAGCCATCGAAAATATCACCCCCGAAATCTACGAAAACCTCAAAACCGCCGTCGAGCTGGGCAAGTGGAGCGACGGGCGCAAGCTGACGCCCGAGCAGAAAGAGACCTGCCTCGGTGCGATGATCGCCTGGGAGATGAAGAACCTGCCGGAAGAGGAGCGCACTGGCTATATGGGCGGCCAGGAGTGCGCCTCCAAGAGCAAGAACAAGGCGCCTATCGACACCAGTCTGTTTTCACCCGCTTCGGGAACGCGTCACTGATGCTTGAGCTGGGACGCGGCGCGCTGAGCAAGATGTCGATTCAGCTGGGTGAGCAGGCACAGTATTCATTCCGTCTGAACGACCAGCTGGTGCCGGTCAATCCGCTGATCGGCAAGACCCTACGGTTGGAATATCTGGGTGCCATTCACTGCAGCCATTGTGGACGCAAGACCAACAAGAGTTTCAGCCAGGGTTATTGCTACCCCTGCTTCAAGAAACTGCCGCAGTGCGATATCTGCATCATGAGCCCGGAAAAATGCCACCACGACTTCGGCACCTGCCGTGACCCGCAGTGGGGCATGGATTTCTGCATGACCGACCACGTGGTGTATCTGGCCAACTCCTCGGGTATCAAGGTCGGCATCACCCGCGCCACCCAACTGCCCACGCGCTGGCTCGATCAGGGTGCCAGCCAGGCGCTGCCGATCATGCGCGTTGCGACTCGCCAGCAGTCAGGAATGGTAGAAGACCTGTTGCGCAGCCAAGTGGCAGATCGCACCAACTGGCGTGCCTTGCTCAAGGGCGATGCCGAACCCATCGACCTGATCGAGATCCGCGAACAGATCTTCGATGCCTGCGCTGAGGGGTTGCGAGAACTACAGCAGCGCTACGGGTTGCAAGCGATCCAGCCAGTGGCCGATGCCGAGGTGCTTGAAATCCGCTATCCGGTCGAGGCCTATCCGACCAAGATCGTCAGCCTGGATCTTGAAAAGACTCCGGTCGTCGAAGGCACCCTGCGCGGTATCAAAGGTCAATATTTGATCCTTGATACGGGGGTTATCAATATCCGCAAGTTCACCTCGTATCAGATCGCAGCCAGCAGCACGGCCTAAATGCAAGGCGGGTAGCGGGGATAGGGTGGACAACTGCGCGGCCTTGTCCACCGATAAGCGCTGGCTGCCAACACCAGGTTCAAGGATGCACGGCCTGGAACAAACGCGTCGAAAAGCCTAAGCCGTTTTCCACCCTACAAGTCAGCCGCGACAGACGCTAAGCTCGAAGTCATCCTCCGCCCGGCCTCCGGGCGGGCAGTCCATTGCCCCATTACAGCTTGAAGCTTGCCGCTTGAAGCTCAGCCGACGAGGTTTCCATGCGCACCGAACAACCGAAAGTCATTCATCTAAAGGATTATCAAGTTCCGGACTACTTGATCGATGAAACCCACCTGACCTTCGAGCTGTACGAAGACCGCACCCTGGTGCATGCCCAGCTGGTCATGCGGCGCAATCCGGAGGCCGGTGCCGGGCTGCCGCCTTTGCAGCTTCACGGTCAGGATCTCGAGCTGATTTCGCTGGCGCTGAATGACCGCCAGCTCGGCCTGGGCGACTACGAAGTGGCCGAGGAAAGCCTGACACTGCAGCCCGATTGCGCCAGCTTCACCCTCGACAGCACCGTGGTAATCCATCCGGAGAGCAACACCGCGCTGGAAGGTTTGTACAAGTCGGGCAGCATGTTCTGCACTCAGTGCGAGGCCGAAGGCTTCCGCAAGATCACCTATTACCTCGACCGCCCGGACGTGATGAGCAAGTTCACCACCACCGTCAGCGCCGAGAAGCATGCCTATCCGATCCTTCTCTCCAACGGCAACCCGATCGCCAGCGGCGAAGAAGACGATGGGCGTCATTGGACGACTTGGGAAGATCCCTTCAAGAAACCCGCGTATCTATTCGCCTTGGTCGCCGGTGATCTCTGGTGCGTCGAGGACAGCTTCACCACCATGAGCGGTCGCGACGTGGCGCTGCGCATCTATGTCGAGCCGGAAAACATCGACAAATGCCAGCACGCCATGGACAGCCTGAAGAAATCGATGACGTGGGACGAAGAGGCCTACGGTCGCGAGTACGACCTGGACATCTTCATGATCGTCGCGGTCAACGACTTCAACATGGGCGCCATGGAAAACAAGGGGCTCAACATCTTCAACTCCAGCGCTGTGCTGGCGCGCGCTGAAACGGCCACCGATGCTGCACACCAGCGCGTCGAGGCGATCGTCGCCCATGAATACTTCCATAACTGGTCCGGTAACCGCGTGACTTGCCGCGACTGGTTCCAGCTGTCGCTCAAGGAAGGCTTCACCGTGTTCCGCGATTCGCAATTCTCCGCTGACATGAACTCGCCGACCGTCAAGCGCGTCGAGGATGTGTCCTACCTGCGTACTCACCAGTTCGCCGAGGATGCCGGCCCGATGGCCCACTCGGTGCGCCCGGAATCCTTCATCGAGATCTCCAACTTCTACACCCTGACCGTTTACGAGAAGGGCGCTGAAGTGGTGCGCATGATCCAAACGCTGCTGGGTGAGGAGGGCTTCCGCAAAGGCAGCGATCTCTACTTCGAGCGGCACGATGGCCAGGCGGTGACCGTCGATGATTTCGTCAAGGCGATGGAAGACGCCAATGGTGCCGACCTGACGCAGTTCAAACGCTGGTACAGCCAGGCGGGCACGCCGCGACTGGCCGTCAGTGAGCAGTACGACGCCGCCGCAAAAACCTACAGCCTGACATTTCGCCAGAGCTGCCCGCCAACGCCGGGGCAAAGCGAGAAGCTGGCGTTTGTCATCCCAGTTTCGCTGGGCCTGCTGGATGGGCAGGGCAACGAGATTGCACTACGCCTGCAGGGTGAAGACGCACCGGTCGGTACCACCCGCGTGCTGGCCGTCGACCAGCCCGAGCAGACCTTCACCTTTGTCGATGTGCCGGAGCAACCATTGCCTTCGCTGCTGCGTGGTTTCTCCGCTCCGGTGAAGCTGGACTTCCCCTACAGCCGTGATCAGCTGATGTTCCTGATGCAGCACGATTCCGACGGGTTCAACCGCTGGGAGGCGGGGCAGCAGCTGTCGGTCCAGGTGCTGCAAGAGATGATCGGGCAGCATCAGCGCGGCGAAGCGCTGCAGCTGGATCAGCGTCTGGTCGCTGCACTGCGCAGCCAGCTCGAGGACGAAAGCCTCGATCAGGCGATGGTCGCGGAAATGCTGTCGCTGCCGAGCGAGGCCTACCTGACCGAGATCAGCGAGATCGCCGATGTCGATGCCATTCACGCCGCGCGTGACTTCGCTCGCCAGAGCATCGCCACCGCATTGTTCGAGCTGTTCTGGAAGCGCTACCAGGCCAATCGCGAGGTTTCGCGGCAGACGCCCTATGTTGCCGAGGCGGGCCACTTCGCTCGTCGTGCCCTGCAGAACATCGCTTTGTCGTACCTGATGCTCAGCGGAAAGCCCGAAGTGGTCGCCGCCTGCGTCGAGCAGTTCGAGGACGCGGACAACATGACCGAGCGGCTGACGGCGTTAGCAGTGTTGGTCAACTCGGGCTTTGAAGCCGAGCGTGCCAAGGCGCTGGCCTCGTTTGCCGAGCGCTTCAAGGATAACCCGCTGGTCATGGATCAGTGGTTCAGCGTGCAGGCTGGTAACACCCAGCCGGGTGGTCTGGAGCGCATTCAACATCTGATGCAGCACCCGGCGTTCACGCTGAAGAATCCGAACAAGGTTCGCGCCTTGATCGGCGCCTTCGCCAACCAGAACCTGGTGAACTTCCACCGTGCTGATGGCGCTGGTTATCGCTTCCTGGCCGACCAGGTCATTGTGCTCAACAAGCTCAACCCACAGATTGCATCGCGCTTGTTGGCGCCCTTGACCCGCTGGCGCAAATACGACGTAAGCCGTCAGGGACTGATGAAGACCGAGCTGGAGCGGATTCTGGCGTCCGGTGAGTTGTCGAGCGACGTGTACGAGGTGGTCAGCAAAAGCCTTGCCTGATCAGGCCTGCGACGCTAGACCGTGACAGACGAAAATCCCTCACTTGCTGCGGGATTTTCGCTTTCAGAAGACTGAGAAGGTCTGGTCAGACGCCCCCTTCCGATGCGTGACGTGAAGGACGCAAAGCGCCATGCCATAAGGCCCACCTATCACGCAACATCATTGAGCCATGCTTAACAAAACATAACGTCCAAGCAATTGCCGCCGCTTTCGAAAGCCCTATAGCATGGCCTCGCCTGTCTCCATACGCAGGCCCTACCTAATAAAAATAAAGGGGGTATGTATGAGTGAGCCCGTCATGTGGCGCACACCGGTTGGCCGCGCGAAAAAAACTTCCCGCACGCCGATGTTTAGTAGTCAATCGCCGCTGGCAAGAACGCTCTCGCTCTGCAGTGTTCTCTCCATTTTATTTCTAGCCGCGCCTGCTCAGGCCCAAAGCCCTGCCGAGCCAGGCGTTCGCTATGCGATCGAATCGCAGAAAGCCGCAACCAGCTTGCTTCTCGATATTGCCCATGCTGGCAAACGTCTGGTTGCAGCCGGTGATCGCGGTCACATCCTTTACTCCGACGACGGTGGCGCCAGCTGGACCCAGGCCAAGGTGCCCACCCGGCAGCTGCTTACGGCGGTGTATTTTGCTGATGACAAACATGGCTGGGCGGTGGGGCATGACGCGCTGATCCTCGGCACGACGGACGGCGGCCAGACCTGGACGCAGCAGTACGAAAACCGCGAAGGCGAAGTGCCGCTGCTCGACGTCTGGTTCGAAAATGCCCAGCACGGTTTTGCCACCGGCGCTTACGGCGTCCTGTTGGAAACCACCGATGGCGGGGAAAACTGGGAAGACGTAGCTGATCGCCTCGATAACGAGGACGGTTTCCACCTCAACGCCATTGCCGAGATTCCCGGGTCCGGCCTGTTCATCGTCGGCGAGATGGGTGGCATGTTCCGCTCCGCTGACATGGGCGAAACCTGGGAGCGCGTCGAGTCGCCCTATCAGGGCTCGTTCTTCGGCGTTGTTGGCGGCGGCGAGCCGGGCGTCGTCGTCGCGTTTGGCCTGCGTGGCAATCTGTTCCGCTCAACCGATTTCGGCGACAGCTGGCAGGCGATCGAGCTGCTGGATGACGGTGATGCCGTGGAATCGGGTCTGGCTGATGGCAACCGGTTGGCCGATGGACGCATCGTCGTGGTCGGCCATGGCGGCACCGTGCTCAGCAGCGAGGACGACGGACAAAGCTTCAAGCTGTTCAGCCGCCCTGACCGACGCTCCTTGTCGGGCGTCGTCGGCAACTCGGATGGCAATCTGGTCCTCGTCGGGCAGAGCGGCGTCCGGATCGTTTCGCCGACCGGCGCCAACCTGCCCGTACAACAACAATAAGCCGGAGCCAACATGACCAAGCATCAGCAGAAGCCGGCGTCTTTCCTCGAGCGCCTGATATTCAACAATCGACCGGCAGTGATCCTTGTCTGCCTGTTGATCAGCGTGTTCCTGTTCTATCAGGCTGCCCAGGTTCGTCCTTCGACCAGCTTCGAAAAGATGATCCCGCTGGGGCATCCCTACATTCAGAACATGCTCCAGCATCGCGACGATCTGGCCAACCTGGGCAACACGGTTCGGATTTCCGTGGCAGCCAAGGATGGTGACATTTTCTCCAAGGACTACATGGAAACCCTGCGTCAGATCCATGACGAAGTCTTCTATATCCAGGGTGTCGATCGCTCCAACATGAAGTCGCTGTGGAGCCCCAGCGTTCGCTGGACCGAGGTGACGGAGCAAGGGTTTGCCGGTGGTGAGGTCATTCCGCAGACCTATGACGGGTCCCCGGAAAGCCTCGATGACCTTCGCAGCAACATTCTCAAGTCCGGGCAGGTCGGTCGTCTGGTCGCCAACGACTTCAGGTCCAGCATCATCGACGTGCCGCTGATGGAGTCATATTCGGATCCGGAAGACCGCGGCAAGCAGATCAAGCTCGACTACCAGAAATTTTCTCACGAGCTGGAAGAGAAGATTCGCGACAAGTACGAGGCTCAGAATCCTAATGTGGAGATTCACATCATCGGTTTCGCCAAGAAGGTCGGTGATCTGATTGACGGTCTGGTCGGCGTTGCGCTGTTCTTCTTTGTCGCCATCGGCATCACCCTGGCGCTGCTGCTGTGGTTCACCCGCTGCTTCAAGAGCACCATCGCGGTCGTCGTCACCACGCTTATCGCCGTTGCCTGGCAGCTCGGTCTGCTGCACACGCTGGGTTTCGGGCTCGATCCTTACTCGATGCTGGTCCCGTTCCTGGTATTCGCCATCGGTATTTCCCACGGCGTGCAGAAGATCAACGGCATCGCCATGGCTTCCGGCGAAACCGATGATCCGCTTGCGGCCGCGCGGATGGCATTCCGTCAACTGTTCATCCCAGGCATGGTGGCGCTGGCCTCCGATGCCGTTGGCTTCGTGACGCTGCTACTGATCGACATCGGTGTGATCCGCGAACTGGCGATAGGTGCTTCGCTGGGTGTGGCGGTCATCATCCTGACCAACCTGATCCTGTTGCCGGTGGCGATTTCCTACATGGGCATCAGCCAGCGCGCAGTCAAGCAGGCTAGAGATGAGGCCGCGCGTAACCATCCGTTCTGGCGCCTGCTGTCCAACTTTGCCAACCCGATCGTCGCGCCGATATCCATTGTCATCGCGCTGCTCGCCGTGGGTGGAGGACTCTGGTACGGCCAGAACCTGAAGATCGGCGACCTTGACCAGGGCGCACCGGAACTGCACCCGGATTCGCGCTACAACCTCGACAACGATTTCGTCATCAGCAACTACTCGACCAGTTCGGACGTGCTGGTGGTGATGGTGAAAACGGCGCCCGAGGGCTGCGCCCATTACGACACGCTCGCCGCCATGGACGAGCTGATGTGGAAAATGGAAAACACCGAGGGCGTGCAGTCGGCCGTTTCGATGGTCACCGTGGCGCGGCAAAGCATCAAGGGCATGAACGAGGGCAGCCTGAAGTGGGAAACGCTGTCGCGTAACCAGTTCGTACTGAACAGTTCCATTGCTCGTGCCGAAGGCATGTACAACAGCGATTGCTCTCTGGCGCCGGTGCTGGTGTTCCTCAATGACCACAAAGCCGAGACGCTTGAGCATGTGGTGTCCGCGGCGCGTGAATTCGCCGAGGAAAACAACCGCGAAGGTTTGGAGTTCGTCCTGGCTGCGGGCAACGCCGGTATTGAAGCAGCGACCAACGAAGTCATCGCCGCTTCTGAAACCACCATGCTGATTGCGGTCTACGCCGCGGTGAGTTTCATGTGCCTGCTGACCTTCCGCTCCGTCGCAGCGACTCTGTGTATCGTTCTGCCGCTGGTGCTGACCTCCATTCTCGGCAATGCACTGATGGCCTTCATGGGGATTGGCGTAAAAGTCGCGACGTTGCCGGTGATCGCACTCGGGGTGGGTATTGGTGTGGACTACGGCATCTATATCTACAGCCGTTTGGAATCCTACCTGCGCCAAGGCATGACGCTGCAGGATGCCTATTACGAGACCCTGAAATCGACGGGCAAGGCGGTCATCTTCACCGGTATCTGCCTGGCAATCGGCGTGTTCACTTGGGTGTTCTCGGCGATCAAGTTCCAGGCTGACATGGGCCTGATGCTGACCTTCATGTTCCTCTGGAACATGGTCGGCGCGATCTGGCTGCTGCCTGCACTGGCGCGCTTCCTGATCAAGCCGGAGAAGCTGCGGCAGAAAGCGTGACATAGCCAGGCGCTAAACTAAGAACCCCGCAAAGCGGGGCTCTTAGTATCTAGCGTTGGGGACGCGGAGTCTGCCATCACGTCGCTCTACCATCGCGGGCTGTCTGGTGGGCTGAAGCCCACCCTACCTTAGGGGCACGCCCTGCTGGGCATTCGCTGCCCGAACCTCAGAGTAGGGTGGGCCGGGCGGCGCTCCGCTTCAGCCCACCGTTCCCCGGTAGGACGGTTCGGTGATATGGACCCCTACGTGCTGAGTGTCAGCTCCAGCTTCGACCATCCGGTCCAACGTATCAGCAGCTACCTATCACGCAATCTGGCTTAGCCCCTGCGTAACGGCTTGCGCGGCGACTTCGCCGATGACCAGGATCGCGGGGCTCTTCAACCGGAACGCGGCAGCATCGGTGCACATAGCCCCCAGTTGCGAACGGCATTCGCGCTGTTGCGGCAGCGAGGCGTTTTCAATCATCGCCACCGGAGTGCTGGCAGGCAGGCCGCCTTCCATGAGGCCGGCCTGTACCTGCTGCAAGCTGCTCACGCCCATGTAGACGACCAGCGTGGTGCCGGTCTTGGCCAAGGCATGCCATTCGGGGCTGCTGCCGTCCAGGGTATGTGCGGTGACGAGGGTGACGCCGCGTGCTACGCCGCGTTGGGTGAGTGAGATACCGCATTGGGTGGCGCCGGCCAGGCCTGCGGTGATGCCATTGACCAGCTCGACCTCGATGCCGCGCTCCGCCAGCCATTCGGCTTCCTCGCCACCGCGGCCGAAGATGCACGGGTCACCCCCTTTGAGCCGCACCACGCATTTGCCCTGTCGTGCGTAGCGCAGCATCAGCCGATGGATGAATGCCTGTGGCGTCGAGCGGCAGCCGCCGCGCTTGCCAACCGGGATTACCCGTGCGTTCGGGCAATGCTCAAGTACTGCAGGGTTGACCAGATCATCGATTAGCACCACCTGCGCCTCGCGCATGGCGCGTACGGCCTTGAGCGTCAGCAGTTCCGGATCACCGGGCCCTGCACCCACCAGCCAGACTTTTGCGCTCATGTCTCTACCTCTCATGCTGCTGTAATGGTGTCGGCGACACGCCAAGCATCGCCAGCTGTCTATTGGTGGAGCCGTTCAGGCCACCGCTGGCTGCTTTACCAGCAACCGTTTGATTTCCGGTACACAGGACCCGCAGCTGGTGCCGCAACCCAGCTCCCGCTTCAAACCATTGAGGTCGAGGCCGCGGTCTATGCCCGCACAGATCGCGGCCTCGCCAACGTTCATGCAGTTGCACAGGGTCTTGGCCGCGCGGACGCCACCGCCCGGCGGTGTGCTCAGTGGCGCCAGCAGCCAGCGACGCAGTGCCTGATCGGCCGTGCCGTCGTGCCAGAGCTGTTTCAGCCAGTCGCGTGCGGCGGTTTCGCCGGACAGGCTGAGGGCGACGATGCGCCCCTCCTCGATACGCACCCGCTTACCGACAGCACGTCGTGGGTCGTCGTAAGCCACTACCGGGCCTTCATTCAGCCCCAGCAGCTGTTCGATCTGCGCCAGTTGTGTCGCATCCGGGGCTTCGTTACAGGCGGCGCGGATGACCAGCGCCGAACGGTCTCGCCCGGTCAGGCTGAAACTGGCATAGGCGAAGCCTTCAAATAATGGGCGCAATGCCTCGAAGCGTTTCTGCACACTGCCTTCTACCAGGGCAAAGAATTGCCAGGGCAGTTCGACCTTTTCCACCTCGATACCGGCGTGCTTGAGCTCCGGCTGTTTGGAGACTGGATCGAAGTCCGGCAGTGTCAGCACGTTCACGCCCATTCCCTTGAGGAAGCGATCCCCCCAATGCATCGGCATGAAGGCCTGGCCGGGCCGCAGGCAGTCGTCCTTCTGTACCGGTAGCAGTAGCTCGCCGCGACGGCTGCGGACCTTGACCAGCTGGCCATCGAGCAGACGGCGACGGCGCATGTCGTCACCACTCATGCTCAGTAGCGCCTCCTCGACGTGGCCAAACAGGCGCGCCGCGGTGCCAGTGCGGCTCATGCCGTGCCAATGGTCGCGCAAGCGACCGGTGTTCAGCGTGAGCGGGAAGCGCGCCTCGCGTCGTTCCTTTGGCGCCTGGTACTGCTCGGTGAGAAAGCGTGCGCGGCCGTTGTCCGTAGGGAAGACCCCGTCGCCATAAAGGCGCGTGGTGCCCTCTGTGCTGCCGGCGGGGAAGGGCCACTGCTGCGGCCCGAGCCGGTCGATCAGCGTATGGCTGAGGCCGGACAGGTCGAGATCACGGCCTGCGGTCAGCCACTTGTATTCCTCGAATATCGCCGACGGCGTATCGAACGCGAACAGGCTGGCCTGGCCGGGGCGCATCAACTTTTCCAACCGACGCGCGAAGTCGCAGGTGATCGCCCAGTCGGCCCGCGCCTCGCCCGGTGCGGCGATGGCGGGGCGCACATGGCTGATGCGGCGCTCCGAGTTGGTCACCGTGCCTTCCTTCTCGCCCCAGCTGGCGGCGGGCAGCAGGAGATCGGCGTAGCGACAAGTTTCGGTGGTGAAAAAGGCTTCTTGCACCACTACGAAAGGGCAGGCGGCCAAGGCCTCGCAAACTTTCTGCTGGTCCGGCATGGATTGCGCTGGGTTGGTACAGGCGATCCACATCGCCTTGACCTTACCGCTGCGCACCGCCTCGAACAGCTCGATGGCGGACAGGCCTGGCGCTTCCGGCAATGCCGGTACGTTCCAATAATCAGCCACTTCAGCTCGATGCCCCGCATTGCCCGCTTCGCGATGGCCGGGCAACAGGTTGGACAGGCTGCCGGTTTCGCGACCGCCCATGGCGTTGGGCTGACCGGTCAGGGAGAAGGGCCCGGCGCCGGGCTTGCCGATCTGGCCGGTGGCCAGGTGCAAGTTGATCAGCGCGCTGTTTTTGGCGCTGCCAGCGGTGGACTGGTTGACGCCCATGCACCAGAGCGAGAGGAAGCGCTTCGACGTGCCGATGAGGCGGGCGGTGGACTGCAGTTCATCGACGCCAATGCCGCAGAGGTCCGCCACCATGGCCGGGCTGTAGTCGCGCACCATGCGCTTGAGGTCGTCGAAGCCATCGGTATGAGCGTCGATGAAGTCACGGTCAATCCAGCCCTCCCAGAGCAGGATGTGAAGGATGCCGTGGAACAGCGCAACGTCAGTCCCCGGCAGGATCGCCAGGTGCATGCCCGCCAGGTCGCAGGTGTCGGTGCGGCGTGGGTCGACGACGATGACCTTCATCTCCGGGCGCTTGGCTTTGGCTTCTTCGAGGCGACGGAACAGTACCGGATGGGCGTAGGCCATGTTGCTGCCGACGATCAGCAGGCAATCGCTCTGTTCGATGTCCTCGTAGCTGCACGGCGGGGCATCGGCGCCTAGGCTGCGCTTGTAGCCGACTACGGCGGATGACATGCACAGCCGCGAGTTCGAATCGATGTTGTTGGTGCCGACCAGGGCGCGGGCGAGCTTGTTGAAGGCGTAGTAGTCCTCGGTCAGCAACTGGCCGGAGATGTAGAAGGCGACGCTGTCCGGGCCATGTTCGGCGATGGTCTCTGCGAATACGTTGGCCGCGTGGTCCAGCGCGGCGTCCCAATCCGAGCGTGCCCGGGCCAGCCCCTTGGCCAGCCGCAGTTCCGGATAGTGCGCGCGGGCGTCCAGGTCGCCGGTCAGGTGCAGGGTCGCACCCTTGCTGCACAGCTTGCCGAAGTTGGCGGGATGGTTCGGGTCGCCGGCGACATCGAAAATGCGCTCGCCGTCGTGCTCGATCAGTACGCCGCAGCCCACGCCGCAGTAGCAGCAGGTCGAAGCGGTTGTCTGGCGCATGGCGTCGGTTCCTAGGAAGTGTGGCTTCGTAGGGTGGGCTTTAGCCCACCGTTATTTATTGGTACAGCGGTGCATCGTTGCCCGAGCTCGCGTCCTTCGGGGAACCCTGCGGTGTTCGGGCCAGTTCATAGGGTGGGCTGCAGCCCACCCTATGATTTGGGGGCGCCGTTGTCGGGTAGGGTGGGCCGGGCGGCGCTCCGCTTTAGCCACCTGTCTGGCTGTTAAGCGAAAGCAATACGCGGCCGTTCTCGATGCGCGCTTCGTGTCGATGTGCGCAGCCCACATCCGGCGCCACGGCTTCGCCGCTGTCGAGATTGATCTGCCAGTTGTGCAGCGGGCAGGCGACCTGCTTGCCGAAGACGATGCCCTGGGACAGCGGGCCGCCCTTGTGCGGGCAGCGGTCGTCCAGTGCGAACACCTGATCGTCGGCGGTGCGGAAGACCGCGATGTCACCCTTCGGCCCGGCGACGATGCGTGCGCCAAGTGGGTTGATCTCATCCAGGGAGCAGATGTCGAACCATTTCATGGTTGTTTCCTCGCAATTCGGTTGATCAAGCAGCTTTCCGGTAGCGGCGAATCGTCACGCGGGCTCGATCTGGGCCAACTGAATGGTTTCGTATTCTTTCTTCAGCGATTGCTCGGCGATGGCCTTCTTCCAGCCATCGCCCTCGAAACTCAGCGAGAACATCAGCCGCTGGGCCAGTGCCTTGCGCCGGGTTTCGTCTTCCAGAACTATTTTCTTGATGTATTCCAAGCCGACGCGCTGCATGTAGTGCACGGTGCGTTCGAGGTAGAAGCCTTCCTCGCGGTAGAGCTGGAGAAAGGCGAAGCTGTATTCGGCGACTTCCTCGGCGGTCTTGACCTTGACGAAAAACTCGCCGGCCTCGGTCTTGATGCCGCCGTTGCCACCGACGTACAGCTCCCAGCCGGAATCGACGCCGATGATGCCGACGTCCTTGATACCGGATTCGGCGCAGTTGCGCGGGCAGGCGGAGACGGCCAGCTTGACCTTGTGCGGCGAGTACATGCCGAACAGTGCCTTCTCCAGATCGATGCCCAGCCCGGTCGAATTCTGAGTGCCGAAACGGCAGAACTCCTTGCCGACGCAGGTCTTTACCGTACGGATGGATTTGCCGTAGGCGTGGCCATCGGGCATGTCCAGGTCCTTCCAGACGTTCGGCAGGTCGTCCTTCTTGATGCCCAGCAGATCGATGCGCTGTCCGCCGGTCACCTTCACCATCGGCACCTGGTACTTGTCGGCAACGTCAGCGATGCGGCGCAGCTCGGCGGCATTGGTCACGCCGCCGAACATCCGCGGAATGACCGAGTAGGTCCCGTCCTTCTGGATATTGGCGTGGGCGCGCTCGTTGATGAAGCGCGACTGAGGATCGTCCTTGGCTTCGCCGGGCCATGAAGAGATCAGGTAGTAGTTCAGAGCCGGGCGGCAGGTGGCGCAGCCGTTGGGCGTGCGCCAGTTCAGGTAGCTCATCACCGCCGGGATGCTGATCAGGTGTTCGTCGACAATGGCTTTGCGCACCTGGCCGTGGTTCAGGTCACTGCAGCCGCAGATGGCTTTTTCACTTTTCGGCTTCACATCCGCGGCGCCGCCGACGGTGCTCATCAGGATCTGTTCCACCAGCCCGGCGCAGGAGCCACAGGAGCTGGCGGCCTTGGTGTGCTTTTTCACATCGTCGACGGAGAACAGCCCGTGCTCCTGTATCGCCTTGACGATGGTGCCTTTGCACACGCCATTGCAGCCGCAGACCTCCATGCTGTCGGGCATCGCCATGGCCTTGTTCTGGCCCTGGTGACCGGTGTCGCCGATGGCTCCTTCGCCGAACATGAGGTGGTCGCGGATCTCGCTGACGTTATGGCCCTCGCGCACCTGACGGAAGTACCAGCCACCATCGGCGGTGTCGCCGTACAGGCAGGCGCCGACGAGGATGTTGTCCTTGATCACCAGCTTCTTGTACACGCCGCCGATAGGGTCGGAGAGGGTGATGGTTTCGGTGCCTTCACCGCCGAGGAAATCGCCCGCGGAGAATAGGTCGATGCCGGTGACTTTCAGCTTGGTCGACGTCACCGAGCCCAGGTAGCGCGAGAAACCCAGCATCGCCAGATGGTTTGCGCAGACTTTGGCCTGCTCGAACAGCGGCGCCACCAGGCCGTAGGCGGTGCCTCGATGGTTGGCGCATTCGCCGACGGCATAGACGCGCGGGTCGTAGGTCTGCAGGGTGTCGTTGACCAGGATGCCGCGGTTGCAGGGTATTCCAGACTTTTCAGCGAGTTCGCTGTTGGGACGGATGCCTGCGGCCATCACCACTAGATCCGCGTCGATCACTTCGTCATCGGCGAAGCGCACGGCTCGTACGCGGCCCTCATCGTTGCCGATCAGCTCGGCGGTCTGCTTCTGCATCTTGAAGTTGAGGCCACGGGCTTCCAGTGCCTGCTGCAGCAGGGTGCCGGCTGTCTTGTCGAGTTGGCGCTCCATCGGCCATTCGCCGATATGCACTACGGTGACCTCCATGCCGCGCAGCTTCAGGCCATTGGCCGCTTCCAGTCCGAGCAAGCCACCGCCGATGACCACGGCGTGTTTGTGGGTCTTGGCGGTGTCCATCATCTTCTGGGTGTCAGCAATGTCGCGGTAGCCGATCACGCCGTCGAGCTGGTTGCCCGGGATCGGCAAGATGAAGGGGTTCGAGCCGGTGGCGATCAGCAGGCGGTCGTACTCGGCCTCGCTGCCGTCTTCGGCGATCACGCGGCGCTTGGCGCGGTCGATCTCGACCACCTTGCGGTTGAGCATCAGACGAATGTTGTTTTCGGCGTACCAGCTGAGGTCGTTGAGCACGATCTCCTCGAAGGTCTGCTCACCGGCCAGCACGGGGGAAAGCAGGATGCGGTTGTAGTTCGGATGGGGCTCAGCACCGAACACGGTGATGTCGTAGAGCTCAGGGGCGAGCTTGAGCAGCTCTTCAAGGGTGCGAACCCCGGCCATGCCATTGCCAATCATCACCAGCTTGAGTTTCTTCATGCTGTTCTCCGTGCCGGGCCGGCGCGCTGAATGCTGTCGGGCCATGCCGTTGAAATATCCAACAACGAAAAAGGCGTCCCACTGATCTCCCAGTGAGGACGCCTTTGTCCTTGTTTTCCGTATTCGGAGCCTGACCCTCCACGTTGAAGGTCCGGCTTGATGTAAGCCTGACAATGCAGAGGCTGTGCCAACCTGATCGCGGTTCAGCGGCTGGCCGCGGTCAGCCGTAGCGCGCATGTCGCCCTGCGCGACGTCTTCGTCGCGCAGCCCAGCACTGACGGGCGCCTGGCACGGAGCGAACCGGTACAGGCGCACGTAATGCTGCGCTGTCTTATCGTTTCGCCAAGCCTGCGCAACCGGGCCGAAGCGACTTGCAGCTGCACCCCTATATAGCAAGCTGCGCAGTACTGGTGCGTCGGTGGACTGCTGCGAGTCTTTTTGGTGGGCTGAAGCCCACCCTACGCAATGAGGCCGTGTGTCGTGACGGCTCTTGGTGGTTGAGACCCGTAGGTGAACCGGGTGGCAGCTCCGCTGCACCCGTAGGGTGGGCTTCAGCCCACCATTACGGAGGAGGTCGCGGGCTGCATGGCGAAATTGACCGTTGACAGCCGCCGGCCCGCTTTTCTATTGTTTCGCCCATGCGCCGATTTAGTCAGCTACTTGCGGGGCGCCTGGAGCCAAGGCTTCGAAATACCGCTAAAGCGCTGGTTCGGTGTCGCCTCCCACCGCTGCCCAGCGGAATTCTCGAGGCGGGACTTCTCCCAATGAATGCACTGCAACGCGCCCCTCTACGTTTGGCCCCTATCACCAGTGGGCTTGTCCGCAGCAACCCGAAAATCCTCCTTGGCGGTAGCCATCAACCTTCGTTGTTACGTTATCTAGACGGCTGGCCGAAGCGCTGGGGCAGGCCGCGTGCCTTTCAGGTTCAGTTCACCGGGGTCGATGAGTCGCTGGCGCACTTTGCATCGAACAGTTTCGATATGGCCGTGATCCAGGCGCCGAGCGCTGAACGTCTCGAAGACTGCGTGCGGCAACTGACGCGTGTGGCCCGGCAAGGTTTGATCGTCCGGCGCGTGTCGGTCTGATCGCAAGGTGATTGGTTAGCTGCCTTTCGCCAACCAGACCACCAGCATCAGATTTAGCAGCAGTGAAATCAGGGCCAGCCCACGCCAGACCTTCAGCGGTTCGCGTTCCAGCAGCGGTAGTGTTGCCGTGTTGCTGGCCAGCCGCTCCCCCTGTTCCAAGGTCAGCAGCCATTCCTCCGCGGTTTCGAAGCGCTGCGAGGGGTCAACCGCGACGGCGCGCCTGAGCATGTCATCCAGCCACTGGGGCAGATCAGGGCGATACCGGTTTGCTGGCACAGGGCTGCCGAAACGGGGCCGCTGGAAAGCCTCGACTTCGCCGTAGGGAAAACGGCCGGTCAGCAGGAAGTAGAGGGTGACGCCTGCCGCATAGAGGTCCTGCTCCCGGCTCGGCGCTTCGCCGCTAAAGGCCTCGGGCGCGATATAGCTTGGGGTGCCCGGAAGATGATGCGGCAGGTCACGGGACAGACCTGGGCAATAGGCGAGGCCGAAATCCAGCAGGCGCAACTCGCGGTTGTCATCCAGATGCAGATTCTCGGGCTTGATATCGCGGTGCAGGATGTTGCGCCGGTGCAGCATGCCCAATGCTCGGACCAGGCATGGGGCCATCTGCAGCCAATCGGTCAGTGCCATCGGGCCCTGTTGAGTGAATTGCTGGGCGAGGGTCTGGCCACGGTATTCACGCTGCACGTAGTACAGGTGCTGGCGCTGGGGCAGTCCGTGGACTTCGGGAAAGGCACGGCCGGCGACGCGGCGCAGAAACCACTCTTCCTGCAGCAGGGCTGGCCCGGCTTCGGGTTCATCGTCGCGGCTGGGCGGCAGCGTTTTCAGCAACCAGGGCTGACCCTGCTGATCACTCACGCGGTAGACCAGCGACTGGCGCGACTCGGCCAGCAGCGAGTCGACGGCCCAGCCTTCGAACACCTGTCCGGGGCGTAGCTTGGGTGGCAACGGCCAATCTGCAAGCTGTGCGAGCGAATCGGCTAGTGCCGCTTCCGGCAGTTCGTCGACCCGCAGCAGCAGGGCGCTGGCGTTGTCCTGGCTGCCGGTCTGGTGGGCTAGATGGACCAGTGTTCTGGCCGCGCCGGACAGATCAGGTTCGGCGCTGAGCACATTCCGGATATCGCCTTCGGTAATGCTGGCCCAGACACCATCACTCAGCAGCAAAAAGGATTCGCCGAGGCGCAGCTCGCCGTCGAGGTAATCCACCACCAGATGCTGGTCCAGGCCCATGGCACGCTTGAGCACGTGCTGCATGTTCGGCTGTTCCCATACGTGGTCTTCACTGAGCCGCTGCAGCTCGCCATCGAGCCAGCGATAGGCGCGACAGTCACCAACATGGGCGAGGGTGAAGCGACGGCCGCGCAGCACCAACGCGGTCATTGTGGTCAGCAGCGGTTGCCCACCCCCGTTGGCCTGCAGCCAGCGGTTGTGAGCAACCAGCAGTCGATCGAGAGATTGCGCCACGGTCCAGGTCTCCGGCGTGGCGTAGTAATCGGTGGCCAGCGCCTGCAAGGTCGCGCGTGCCGCCAGGCCGCCATCGGCGCACTGGCTGACGCCGTCCGCAATCGCAAACAGCGCGCCCTTGCTTGCGGCGAGCCCGGGGGTTGGCGTGACGATCCGCAGCGCGTCCTGATTTTCCTCACGGGGGCCGGTTGCGGTGGCTTCGCCAAACGACAGCTGCAACGGCATGAGGCAATGCTCCGATGGGGCTAAGCGGGAATGGACGGCGAAGGCAGGCCCTATGGCCTGCCTTGTGGTTAGCGTATTCGAACTCAGACGCGTGCGGCGGTCATCGCGGCGGAACCCCAGGTGGTCCTCCAGCGACGCTTCACGCCATAGAGCCCGAACCACGCCAGCGCACCGAGGCTGGCGAACAGCCACAGACCCATCTGGTAGTCACCGGTGGCCTGCTTGACTGCACCCAGACCGGCGGTCAGCAGGAAGCCACCGATACCACCGGCCATCCCGACCAGTCCGGTCATCACGCCGATTTCCTTGTTGAATCGCTGTGGCACCAGCTGGAACACCGCGCCGTTACCTGCGCCAAGGCTGAGCATGGCAACGACGAACAGCGCCAGCGCCGCCGTCGAGCTTGGCAGGTTGAAGCCGACCACGAACAGGCACGCCGCGGCGACGGTGTACATCACCAGCAGCGAGCGAATACCGCCGATGCGGTCCGCCAGTGCACCGCCCAACGGGCGCAGCAGGCTGCCGGCAAAGACGCAAGCCGCGGTGTAGTAGCCGGCCTTGACCGGATCGAAGGCGTACTGATCGTGGAAATAGCCGGGTAGGGTGCTGGCCAGGCCAAGGAAGCCGCCGAAGGTCACGCTGTAGAAGAACATGAACCACCAGCTGTCGCGATCACCAAGCGCCTTCATGTAATCGGCGAAGGACTTCGGCGCAGGGCGGTTCGGCGCATTCTTGGCGAGCGAGGCAAAGATGATCAGCGTCAGCACCAGGGGAATCAGTGCCAGACCGAACACGTTGCTCCAGCCGAACATCGTGGCCAGTACCGGTGCGAACAGCGCCGCGAGCACCGTGCCGGAGTTGCCTGCACCGGCAATGCCCATGGCCTTGCCCTGATGCTGCGGCGGATACCACTGCGAGGCCAGGGGTAGCGCCACGGCGAACGAAGCGCCGGCCATGCCGAGGAACAGGCCGAGCAGCAGCGCTTGCTCATAGCTGTGAATGCCATGCAGCCAGGCGATGAACAAGGCGGCGATCACCACGACCTGGCCGAACAACCCAGCGGTCTTCGGCGAGGTGCGATCGGCGAGCATGCCCAGCACCAGTCTGAGCACGGCGCCGGAGAGAATGGGTGTGGCGACCATGAAGGCACGCTGTTGCGTAGTCAGCCCCAGGTCGGCGGCGATCTGCACGCCCATGGGGCCGAGCACGTACCAGACCATGAAACTCAAGTCGAAATAGAGAAAGGCGGAGAACAGTGTCGGGGTGTGGCCGGCTTTCCAGAAACTGGTATTCATCGGGTAGGCTCCAGGCATTCATCTAGTGCAAAAGAGGCCGCCCCAGCTTCGAGGCGAAAACAAAAAGGCGCCGCACCACGCCTGCCGGAGCAGGAATGTTGCGACGCCTTTGTCTTAATGTGGAGACCGCCGTTGGCCTACCGTGCCGAGAGCCAAGCACCTAGCGTGCCAGTCTGCTGCCGGCCGCGTTTTACGCAGCAGTGATGCTGGGCACGGACAACCGGACGTCGTCGGCTGCACAACCGTTGTGCGATGAGCGCCATTTCGGGGCAGTGCTTTGGTGAATGTCTTTATCCTCTCGGTGGCTGCTAGGCTTGGCCTGCAAAGCTTTGAGGAGTGATCGATGCCCGTTATTGCCACCCTGACCCTGAACCCGGCAATGGATCTGTCCGTCAGCACTGCGCGGGTGACCAGCACCGAGAAGTTGCGCTGCTCGCTGCCGCGGCATGACCCGGGCGGCGGAGGGATCAATGTCGCGCGGGTGGTCGATACGCTGGGGGGCGATGCGGTGGCCATCTATCCCGCAGGCGGTCCGTTCGGTGATCTGCTCACGCGTGCGCTGGATCAGCTGGGCCTGGCGCACCGCCCCGTTCCGATCGTTGGCGACACGCGTGAAAGTTTCACGGTGGACGAATTCGAGACTGGGCTGCAGTACCGTTTCGTGCTGCCTGGTCCTTCCTTGTCCTCAGATGAGCTGACCCGCTGCCTCGACGTATTGGCCTCGCTGGATCCAGCGCCGAGGTATCTGGTGCTGAGCGGGAGCTTTCCGCCGGGTGTGACGCTTACGTTCTACGATGATCTGCTCAGACTGACGCGACGCATCGGTGCCAGGCTGGTCGTCGACCTGTCCGGCGAGCCCCTGGCCTACGCTGCCCGCCGGGGCGGTGCATACCTGCTGAAACCGAGCCTCAACGAGCTGTCGACTCTGGTGGGTCGCGCGATCACGAGCGAAGTGGAACAGGAGCAAGCGCTACGCGGCCTGATGGCGAACGGTTGTGCGCAAATAATTGTGCTCTCGCTGGGCGCGGAAGGGGCGCTGGTGGCCTATGGCGAGCAGCTACACCGGCTGCGCTCGCCACAGGTCCCAGTCGTCAGTGCGGTGGGCGCCGGCGACAGTATGCTCGGTGCCATTGTGCTGGCGCTGGCCGAGGGGCGCGGCATTGATGAGGCTGCGCGCTTCGGTATCGCCGCCGGGAGCGCAACCGTGATGCGCCCCGGTACCGAACTCTGCCATCGCGAGGATGTGCAGCGACTGCTGCAGCTCGGCGATGGCGAATGTTGGGCTAATTGATCCGGTTGACCCGCGGGAATTTCGCGGCAAATGCGTCAGGCATGGCGACGACACGGCTTTGCGAATAGTCGTAAAAAACGAAGCCGGATTTGGCCATGGCAATCAGGGTGCCATCGGCCGGCCGGGTAATACGGAAGGTGATGTCGCCGCCGTACTTGTTGAAATCCATGACGCCGACCTCGAACAACAAGGCATCCCGTGCATGGGCTTCGGCTTTGTAGGTGGTGGCCAGGTCGGTGACGATAATTCCACCACCGTCCTTGTTGGTCTCTGCGATGCCATAGGCAAACAGGAAGCGCGCGCGGGCCTCTGAAATCATCGAGATCATCGAGTCGTTCGCCAGATGGTTGCCGGCGTTGATATCGGTGATACGTACCGTCAGTTGGGTGGTGAAACAGAACTGGTCTTCTGGGAACTGCAGGGTCAGACGGGCCATGGTGCTCTCGTGGACTGGATGCGTGGCGCCGGTTCAGCGCAACGTGCGGGACGCGGATTGTACGCGTCCGCCGAGCAGGCCCAAGTCCGACAATCGTCTCAAGTGGCTGCGCCCTTTGCTGTCATACCCATTAAGCGATGCTATGGCGAATACCCTGCAGGCGCTCATCAATAATCGGCGTGATCAACGCGTAGCATTCGGCCGGCGCGAGGCTGATGCGCGGCGCATTGATCAGGTTCTGCTCCAGGTGTTCGATGAGGCTGCTCAGCGTCTTGCCGCCAATCGGGTCGGCCAGTCGCTGGCACAGGTAACGCATCTGGATCTGCATATCCAGCGGGCAGGTGTCGAAATTGGCCGCACGCACCGCGAGGCCGCGCAACCGGCCAAGGTCTTCCAGTGCGCGGCAGGCTTCGCATAGGCCGGTGACCTGTGGATTGCCCTGGTAGGCCAGGCGCAGCTCCAGTACGTGAATGCTCTCGAGCACCTGTTCGATGAGGATGCAGTGCGGCTCGAAGTCGGCCGGGTTCTGGCGAACCTGCTGCCACAGCGCGCGCATCGCGGGGCGGTTTTCGTCGCCATTCCATTCCTGCCAGAGCCGGTCGAGACGGCCAGCCACTTCCAGGCGCTGCGTTGCTGCCGAGGCATTGCGCTGACCACCGAGGCCACGATGTTTCTGGATGAACTGTAGAACTTCCAGCGCCTGCTGCAGCGCCTGGACGTCGGTGGTGCTGATTCGCTTGCGATGCCGCTCGGCCGCGACGCGGCTCAGATGGTTGCCAAGCAGGACCAGGCAGGCGGCCAGGGTCAGGGCGATTGATACTTCCATGGTCAGGCTTCCGTACGGCTGAGGCGGGTGAGATAGAGGGTCAGGCTGTGCAGTTCTTCGGCCTGGGCGCGCTGCTGATCGACGCCTGTTTCGACGTGCTCGAGCTGGACGCGAAGCAGGTGATTGCTGTTGCGCTGTTCGTCGAGGGCCGCATGCAAATGGTCGAGTTCGGCCAGGCTCTGCTGACTGCGTCGCGCCAACTGATCGAGTTCGGTCGCCAGCGCGCTGCTCTGCTGGCCGCTTTGCTCGAGCAACTGCTGATGCTGAACGACCTCGACTTCCACACGGCGGACAGCAGCGCCTGTGGTTGCAACCACACGGGTGATGTCCTGAGCGGCCCGGTCGCTGGTCAGCGCCAACTGACGAACCTCGTCAGCGACGACTGCAAAGCCGCGGCCATGCTCGCCGGCGCGCGCGGCTTCGATCGAGGCATTCAAGGCGAGCAGCTGGGTTTGTTTGGCGACGTTCTGGATGCTTAACGCGGCGTTGCCCACCGCGGCGGTGTCCAGAAGCAGCTGGCCGACCGCATCGGCGGTGCGTTGCATGCTTTCGCGGACATCGCTCATCGAATGGCTGACAGTCAGAGCGCTGTCGCGACCGGCCTGGCTGTCACGATGGGTTTCGGCAAAGGCCTGCATGGCTTGCTGGCCCAGCGTGTCGACACGCGCGAGGTTGTCGCTCAGCGCTTTGCTGGCGTCACTGATTGCCAGGACGCGCTGACCCTGGTCGATGCTGCTGTGCTCGGCTGCACCGGCCATGCGCTCCAGGGCATCGCTGGCGAATTGCACCTCGCTGCGCAGACGTTCGCTGCGCAGCGACTGGGCACTGAAAGCAGCAACCAGATCCTCGCGCGGCTCGCTGAGGTGCTGTTGCCGGCCAAGCAGCCTCAACAGGTGGTCGCTATGACGCTGGCTTGCGCGCCGTTTGCGCTGTTGGCTGAGTTGCATGCCTCCGGCAAGGCAACCGAGCATCAGCGACAGCAGCGGCTGCTGCCAGAGGGCTGCGAGACAGGCGCCCGCCCAGGCCGCAAGCAGCAGCCAGTCCAGGTGCTGGCTTACCGCAGTGCCTGGCTCGGCTTTGAAGGCTTCTGTCGTCTGGCTGGTCCCGATCAATGCTCTGTCCATGTCGTTGATTCCGGTTCGATTTGCTGAGGGCTGTGCGAGCTCGAACTGAACACGCTTCGCGAGCAACTTCGTTGATACGAAAAGTGTCGGTACGGCGCGCCATGCAAGGCAAAACTGAGCCGTGTGGTGGTCATGCCGCGGGCCGCTGCTGGCGTTGGTAGAGGAACTCGAGGACTTGCGCGCGGTAAGCGTGGTACTGAGCGTCGTGTGCCAACGTCATGCGGTCGCGTGGATGCGGGAGATCAACGCGCAGGATGTCGCCGATGGTGGCCGAGGGGCCATTGGTCATCATCACGATACGGTCGGAGAGCAGGACGGCCTCGTCGACGTCATGGGTGATCATGATCACCGTGTTACCGAGGTCGGAGTGGATCTCCATCAGCGAGTCCTGCAGGTGCGCACGAGTCAGCGCATCGAGCGCGCCGAAGGGCTCGTCCATCAGCAGTACCTTGGGCTGCATGGCCAGTGCGCGGGCAATGCCGATGCGCTGCTTCATGCCGCCGGAGATCTCGCTGGGGCGCTTGTCGCGGGCGTGGGTCATGTGCACCAGTTCGAGGTTGTGCTCGATCCAGTCGCGCATTTCACGTCTGTTCTTCTGGCCCTTGAAGACCTGGCGCACCGCCAGTTCGACGTTCTCATAGCAGGAAAGCCAGGGCAGCAAGCTGTGGTTCTGGAACACCACAGCGCGCTCCGGGCCGGGCTCGTTGACCTCTCGGCCGTCGAGGATCACGCCGCCGGTGGTGGCCTGATAGAGGCCAGCGACGATATTCAGCACCGTCGACTTGCCGCAGCCGGAGTGACCGATCAGCGAAACGAATTCGCCTTTGGCGATGCGCAGATTGACGTTCTGCAGGGCGCAGTAGAGGCCCTTGTCGGTGGGGAAGCTGATACCGACGCCGGTGAGTTCGAGATGGGTAGGGTTCATCGTGGTTTCCTCAGCGCAGGTCTGCGTTTTTGTCCCAGCTCACGCGGCGCTGGAGCATCAGCATGATGCGATCCAGGGCGAAGCCGATCAGGCCGATGACGATCACCGCGACCATGATTCGGCCGAGGGAGTTGGAGCTGCCGTTCTGGAACTCGTCCCAGATGAATTTACCGAGGCCGGGGTTCTGCGCCAGCATTTCCGCGGCGATCAGCACCATCCAGCCGGTCGCCAGCGACAGCCGCAGGCCGGTGAAAATCATAGGGATGGCGGCGGGCAGGACGATGCGGCGCACATGGCTCAGCGGCGACAGGCGCAGCACGCGGCTGACGTTTTGCAGATCCTTGTCGAGGTTGGCGACGCCGACGGTGGTGTTGATCACCGTTGGCCACAGGCAACACAGGGCGACGGTCAGCGCCGAGGTGACGAAGGACTTCGCCATCAACGGGTCCTCACTGACATAGACGGCGCTGACCACCATGGTCACCAGCGGCAGCCAGGCCAGCGGCGACACCGGCTTGAAGATCTGGATCAGCGGGTTCATCGCGCTGTACACCGTCTTGCTCAGCCCGCAGACGATGCCCAGCGGCACGGCTATCAGCGAGGCAATGGCAAAGCCGGTCATCACCGTGTAGAGGCTGGTGAAGATCTGCTCGAAGAAGGTCGGCTTGCCGGTGTAAGAGCGAATCTTCACCTCGGCGTCCGGGTTCTTCGCCAGCTTGGCGGCGTTGCGTTCCTCTTGGCGCTGGTAGAAGGCATCGGCTTTCTCCCGCGACTGGACATGGGCATCGACCAGCCCGTTGAACTGCTCGGCTACCTGGCTGGGCCCTGGAAACTGGCCGAGGCTAGTCTGGATATTGGTCGCCACCAGCTGCCAGAACAGCAGGAAGGCCAGAATGCCCACCAGCGGCATGATTACCTGCGGTAGCCAGCGCTTGAGCCGGGCCTGGCGGCCGGCCTCGAGCGTTTGCTTGATGTTTTTTGCGACGGCTGGATTGCTCATCGACGTGTCCTCTCCGGGTATCGGGAGCCGCAACGGCTCCCTGGTGGCGGGATCAGAGGGTGGTATCGCCTTTCAGGCCGATCGCGAACTGTTCGAGATAGGCGTTGGGCGTGTGTCCGTCGTAGGTGATGCCATCAATGGTGTCGGCCAGCGGCTCGCGGACGCCGTCTTCATCGGCTGCGGGAAAGTCGTCCGCAGTGAGCAGGCCGTCTTCGATCAGCGCGGCGGCGGCTTCGCGGTAAATGTCGGGGCGATAAACCTGCTTGGCGGTCTCCAGATACCAGCTGTCCGGCTTGGCTTCGGCGATCTGGCCCCAGCGGCGCATCTGCGTCAGGTACCAGATGGCGTCGGAGTAGTAGGGGTAGGTGGCGTGATAGCGGAAGAAGACGTTGAAGTCCGGTACCTCGCGCTTGTCGCCTTTTTCGAACTCGAAGGTGCCGGTCATGGAATTGGCGATGACCTTGGCATCGGCACCCACGTACTCGGGCCGCGCGAGAATCTCCACCGCTTCCTGGCGGTTGGCGTTGTTGTTTTCATCAAGCCACTTGCCGGCTCGGATCAGCGCCTTGACCAGCCGTTTGTGAGTTTCCGGGTTGGCTTCGGCCCAGGCCTTGGAGACGCCGAAGACCTTCTCCGACATGTTCTTGCGGATCGCGTAGTCGGCCACTACCGGCACGCCGATACCCTTGAACACCGCCTGCTGGTTCCACGGCTCGCCAACGCTGTAGCCATGGATGGTGCCGGCTTCCATGGTCGAAGGCATCTGTGGCGGCGGAGTGACCGAGAGCAATGCCTGGGCATCGATCTGGCCGCTGATGTCGCCCTTGTTCGGTGCGTAGTAGCCGGGATGAATGCCGCCAGCGGCGAGCCAGTAGCGCAGCTCGTAATTGTGGGTGGAGACCGGGAACACCATGCCCAGGTTGAACGACTTGCCGCTGGCGTTGAGCTGCTCGATCACAGGTTTCAGCGCGTCGGCCTTGATCGGGTGCTGCGGTTTGCCATCGACCATCGGCACGTTGGGCTTCATTTGCTCCCAGACGGCGTTAGACATCGTGATGGCATTGCCATTGAGGTCCATGGTGAAGGCCGTAATGATGTCGGCCTTGGTGCCAAAGCCGATGGTGGCGCCGATCGGCTGGCCAGAGAGCATGTGCGCGCCGTCCAGCTCGCCATCGATCACGCGGTCCAGCAGCACCTTCCAGTTGGCTTGAGCTTCGAGCGTGACATAGAGCCCTTCATCTTCGAAAAAGCCCTTTTCGTAGGCGATGGCAAGGGGCGCCATGTCAGTGAGCTTGATGAAGCCAAGCTTCAGCTCTTCTTTCTCCGGTTCGGCAGCCCAGGCGGTCATCGGTACCAATTGCAGCAGGGCAGAGCATCCGAGGCTGGCAACCAGTGTTTTCAGCAGCGTACGGCGAGTCTTGCGCATGATTCTTCCCTCAATCGCGAAACGAAAAAAAGGCGTAACGGACGCACCCTCTGCATGAGCAGAGCGAGCACCGTTGACGCCTTTGTCAATTCGTCCCGATCACCGCCGTTGGCGACCCGAAGACGTGGTACTGGAGGGATTGCAAGGGGCTTGCCAGTTCGCGCAATGCCGGGATTTGCAGCGGCTAAAAATAAAAAAGCTACATCAATACAATGGCTTGCGTATCGAGCGAGTCATGGGCAGGTTGCCGCGGTCTCGGCACGCTGCAACTCGGTTCGGCGCGATAGGCGTGCAGCCAGCGCACCCCTTGGCTCCGTTTTGGTTCGTTTGAACGGAGCGCAGGCGTGCTGCTCATGAGGCGAAAAGTGGGCTTGGCTGTCTAGGCGTTGTTGCGGGGGCGAGGGCAGTACGGTTCGGCCCAGAACCGCGTGGTTTGAGAAGCGAACAAATCCGCTACGAGGGACGCATTGTGCAAGCCTCAGCACTGGGCCCTTACCTGACACCTGGCATGGTCTTGAACGGCCGAATGTATCCGGCCATTTGGCTAGGCTAACGCTAGGAGAGGGCCGAAACGCCGCCGCAGGTTACTGCCCCAGCAGGTCGTTCATCGCAATGATCTGTTCAGCCACCTGAATCAGCTTTTGCTGGCGGCTCATGGCCTGGCGGCGCATCAGGGTGTAGGCCTCTTCCTCGTTGCAGCTGCGCATCTTCATCAGCATGCCCTTGGCGAGTTCGATGCGCTTGCGCTCGACCAGTTGCTGGTCGCGCGCGTGCAGTTGCGCACGGATCGCCTGGTCACTTTCGAAGCGGGCCATGGCCACGTCGAGGATCGGTTTCAGGCGCTGGGCCTGGATGCCTTCAACGATATAGGCGCTGACGCCGGCGCGGATGGCCTGGCGCATCGCGTTGGGGTTGTTGTCGTCGGTGAACATGACGATCGGACGGGGCTGGTCACGGCTGACCATCACCACTTGCTCCATTACGTCGCGGCCGGGGGAGTCGGTGTCGATCAGCACCACATCCGGGCGAATCGCCTCGACCCGTTCGGGCAGGTCGATGGTCAGACCGGATTCCTCTATCACCTCGAATCCGGCTTCGATCAGAGCGCTGCGCAAGCGGCCGACCTTGCGTGGGGTATCGTCGATCAGGAGAACGCGAAGCATGACAGTCTCCCTTTTCAAGGCTTGGGGCGCAGTGCGGTATCAGCCAGTGCATGCAACGCGAAGCTGCGTGCGTAACCCGCAGGATCGCTGCCATCCCAGCGACTGCCGTCCATGAGAATGGCGTTGCGCATGGGTGAGTCGGGCACAGGGATGTTCAAGGCAGTTGCCGCGTCACGGTAGAGGCTGGTCTGCTGCACGCTTTGCGCCACGGCGAGATAATCCGGATCTTCACGCAGCAGGCCCCAACGGCGTAGCTGAGTCATGAACCAGAGGCCGTCGGAGTGGTAGGGCATGTTCACTTCGCCGTTGCCAAAGAAGCGCAGCGGGTGCTTGTCCAGCCAGGCATGGCCGAGGCCGTCTTCATATTGACCGAGAAAGCGGGGCTCGATGGCCGCAACGGGCGCATCGACATAGTCGCTACCGGCGATCAGCTGCGCGGTGCTGCGGCGGTTTTCCTGGCTCTCGTCTATGAAACGGCTGGCCTCTAGGATGGCCATGACCAGCGCACGGGCGGTATTGGGGTACTGATCGACGAATTCGCGCGTGCAGCCGAGCACTTTTTCCGGATGGTCCGGCCAGATCGATTGGCTGGTCGCGATGGTGAAGCCCATGTCTTCTTCAATGGCCTGCGCGCCCCAGGGCTCGCCGGCGCAGAAGCCATCGATGCGACGCGCCCGTAAATGGGCCACCATCAGGGATGGCGGCACCACCAGCGTGCGCACGTCGGCCAGCGGGTGAATGCCGTAGGCGGCCAGCCAGTAGTAGAGCCAGAGCGCATGAGTACCGGTTGGAAATGTCTGCGCGAGGGTGAGTTTTGCACCACTCTGGCGCACGCATTTGCCGAGCGCATCGGGATCGGTCACGCCGGCGGCCTTCAGCTCACGGGAGAGGCTGATGCTCTGACCGTTTTGCGCCAGCCCCATCAACACCGCCATGTCCTTCGGTGCACCGCCTCCGATGCCCAGATGCACGGCGTATATCAGCCCGTAAAGCCCATGAGCGGCATCCAGTTCGCCTTCGACGAGTTTGTCTCGCACGCTGGACCAGGAACTCTGCCGTTGCAGGTTGAGCGTGAGGCCGTAGGGCTGGGCAAAGCCCTGGGTGGCGGCGACGATCAGTGATGCAGCATCGGTCAACGCCATGAAACCAAGGTTCACGACATGCTTTTCTGGCGCGTCGCTGCCGGCGACCCAGGCTTTGGCGTCAGGACGGAGCGAAGGGGTGGGGTCGGTCATGCTGAGGGGAACCTTTGCCATGCGAAGCGCACACCGTCCGGAAGGGGTTCGGTGCGAGCCGGGATACCTGACTCAGGTTTAGCAAGCCACATGCCAAGCGCAGGACACGACGCGTCTATCTACTCGCTACTTGGCGCACGAACCAGCGGCAGCGGCGAATGGACTGGTCGTAACCCCGGAACTGGGACCCCCAATTCAGCGCGGGTACAACGGCGGCAGTGCGCTGGCTTCCCGTTCTGCATCGCCAGCCTGTCTTGCCGGCAGGCTCTGAATGGCCTGCCACAAGGCTTCGCCTTGCCAGCGTTGACCGGTCTCGCTGTACAGCGCACCGTTTAGCCCGTCGAGTGCGTCGGACAGCGGCTCGAAGCGCGCCGCCATATCGGCCAGCGTCTCGGGCTGCTGACGCGCCCAGGCATCAAGTGCATGGCGGGTAGCCTGAGTGTCATTGGCCAGGCAGGCCCGTTTCAGGTCATCGAGCAGGCTGCGCGGGGTCGGGCCGGTCTGCACGGTGCGGATCACCGCAGGTTGGCTACGCGCATGTAGCCACAGGCCAAAGCCGAGCAGGGTGGTCAGCGCCAGCAAGGCGCTGCTCAGCTGCCAGGGCCACAGCCGACGCGCTTCACGCTGTTCAGGCACGTCTGGTGCGTCGATGGCGGGCTGTTGAAGGTTCGGGTTGTCGGCCACCAGCAGGTTCCGCCCAGGCAGAGTGCTGCGCTCCAGGCGATCGTCAAGGGTGTTCCACCAGACCACTTCAACGGGTGGGAGCTGGAAATCACCGGTGCGCGTCGCGACCAGGGCTTCGCGCTGCTCGCGACTGCCGCTGACGCCGTTGGCGGTGATTTCGTTGTTCAGGGTCGGCTGGTCGGGGTAGCTGCGCAGGCCTGGAACCTCGGTCGAGCCGATGGGTGGCAGCTGGCTACTGGTCAATCCGTCGGCTTTCAGCAAAAGGCTGCGGGTCAGGGCTTCACCCAGTTGAGCGTCCGCCGGCTCCGGACTCCAGGCTTCGACCAGCGTCAGGCTTCGGGCAGGCAGCCAGGGGACGTCGGCGGGATACTCAGCTGGCTTGGCTTTGACCGTCAACGGAATAGTGGGAGATTTCACCTGGGTCGAACGCCCGAATCTGGAGCCGTACTGATCACCGGTCGCCGGTGCGACCGTGGTGGCGCCGAACAGCTGTGCGGGGATCGTCAGCTCGCCGCTCTTCTGCGGAAACAGCGCATAGCGGATTTCGATCACGCCGTGGCGAACCCCATTGATGTCTTTTTCATAGGTGCGGGGCTCGCCCAGTCGCTCCACCAGCGCGTCGCTCATTTGCAGCGGGGACAAGGTGCTGTCGTCGTAGAGCGATACGGAATGGTAGATACGCAGGGTCAGCAGCACCTGTGCCTGCACATAGGCCACTTCCTGATCGAGGCTGGCGTCGATGAAAATCGGAGCAAGAAGATCGCTATCTCCAGCGCTGGGCTCGGTGACATGCAAGGTGATGGGTTCGCTACGGGCATCGCCGAGTTGCAGCGGCGGAATGACGACATAGCCGGTCTGCAGTGGCTGGAGCGTGACCTGCCATTGGGTTATCGCCTTCGCCTCGCCATTGGCGCCGGCAAGCTGGTTGCTCTGGCGAGTACCTGACACCTTGAAAAGCCCGTCGAGCGGCTGCAAGTCGGGCTTGCCAAAGGCGGTGCCGTCGGCCGTTTCCAGAGTGAGTTCGACCGTTTCGTCCAGGCTCAATTCGGTGCGGTCGACCCGAGCGAGCAAGGTGGCCGCGTTCGTCTGCAGGCCCAGCAGGAGCAGAAACACCAATGTCATCCAGCGCATCATCGATTCAATCCCTGCCGTTTGCGTTGTTCATAAAGAAACTTGCGCCTTAGCAGCTCGCCGGGATCGTCCGGAATCTTGCGCAGCCACTGGTTCATTGCCTGATCCTGCTCGGGATCGACAGGCACTTGCTGGGCTTGTGCGATCGGCTGGTCGGTCGCTTCTGAGTTGGACTCGGGAGGGGCCTCGTTCTGTGTTTCGCTCGACACCGCGCCCGCTTGGCTTGGCGGGGCCTGCGTCGTGGCTTGATCCGTCGAGGCAGGCGATGCGGCTGGCCCTTTGCTTCCGCGCGCCTGCATCTGCTGTGCGGTTTCAGGTGTCCGTTCTTGCGGTGTCGGCTCGTCGGGATTGGCTTCTTCCTGAGTCTGTTGCTGGCGCAGGGCCTCTTCGACTGCGGCTTTATTACGCCGCGCAACGTCCAGGCCAGGGTCCAGTTCCAAGGCTTGCTCATAAGCCTCGATGGCGGCTTTCAGCTCATCATTGCGTGCCAAGGCATTGCCGCGGTTGTAGTGGTCGGCTGCGGAGTCGCCCTGGCTGAATTGTTCCGCGGCGCCGGCAAAGTCTCCGGCCTGGTAGCGCGCATAGCCCTGCCACTGGTAATTCTTGAAGTGTTTCGCGGCTTCGTCTGGGCGAGAAGATTCCAGCAGGCGCATGCCCTGCTGATCGGGGCGCAGCCAGAGGTCGTCAAAGCTTAGAGCGCTCGCGGGTTGCGGGACGAACAGGAAGAGTGGCAAGCAGAAAAGCCAGCCCCGTCGTCCGGCACAGGCTGCAAGCAACAACAGGGGCAGTAGCAGCCAGTAGCCTTGGTCATGCCAGGTGTCGAGACGGGTGGTCTCGTCTTGCGCCACGAGCTTGCCGTTGCGTTCGAGCAAACCGAGGTTGCGCAGGTCCGCATCATCGACTCGAGCCTGCTGATAGCGCCCACCGATACGGCTGGCAAAACGCCGCATGGCAGTTTCGTCGAGCCGAGGAATGATGATGGCGCCTTTATCATCTTTAAGGAAACTGCCGTCCTCACGGGGAATCGGGGCGCCCTGTTCGGTGCCGATGCCGAGCAGGAGCAGCGACTGATCGCCGTCTTCGAGCAGTTGCTCAATTGCTGTGCGTTCTGGCGCGCTCAGGCTGCTGCCGATCAGCAGCAGGCGGCCGCGGCCGTTGGCGCCCTGCTGGAGCAGTTCGATGCCTAGCATCACCGCCAGATCAGCGCGGTAACCAGGTTCGGGCATAAGGTCGGGTTTCAATGCATCCAGAAGATTTTGCGTGGTGGCCATGTCGTTGGACAGCGGCACCAAGGTGTGAGCGCTGCCGGCGAATACCACCACCGCCGTCTGCGCGTCCTGACGGGTCTGGAGCAAATCGATGATCTTGCGTTTAGCCTGCTCGAGCCGGCTTGGGCGCACATCGGTTGCCAGCATGGCCGGGGTGGTCTCCAGCAAGATCACCAGCGGGTCCGTGCGTGACAGGCTGGGCTGCTCGACCTGTTGCCAGCTTGGCCCTAACAGCGCCAGACAGCTTAAAAGCCAGGCGGAGCCAAGCAGAAGCCAAGGGAGCTTGCTGTTACGCAGCTTGCCGCGGGTGAGCAGAACGCTATGAAAGGCTTCGGGCAACAGGCGCTGCCAGCGGCCTGTCTGGCGCTGTCGATGCCATAACCGCCACAACAGCCATATCGGTAGTGGCAATAGGATTAACCAGAACGGTCTGAGCAAGTGCGGCAGAAGTTCGCTCATGATGGCGTGCTCCGCCGGGCGAGTTGACGCAGCGACAGCGGCCAGATGCTGCGCGCGACCAGCAGCCAGCTGAACAGCAGCGCGGCCCCCAGTGGCCAGGCATAGAGCGCAGTGGCCACGCGTGCCTGAGCCGGCTGTTGGGCTGCAGGTTCGAGTTGGTCGAGTGTGGTACCGACTGCTTCAAGCTCTTCATGCGTACGCGCTCGGAAATACTCGCCGCCGGTTTCATGGGCAATCGCGCGCAGGGTCGTTTCGTCCAGATCGCCGCCGGGGTTGAAACCGAAGCGATTAAGCGTGCTGTCACTCGCTTCTGCACCGATGCCGATGGTATGCACCTTGACGCCTGCCGCCGCGGCGAGGCGAGCTGCGAGCAAGGGGTCGACTTCGCCACCGTTATTTGCGCCGTCGGTAATCAGCACCAACACGCGACTTTTCGCTGGCCTTTCGCGCAGGCGCTTGACTGCTAGGCCGATGGCGTCGCCGAGGGCAGTGTTGTTCCCGGCGATGCCGATCACAGCCTCATCGAGCCAGGTGCGTACCGTTTGCCGGTCGAAGGTCAGTGGTGCCTGCAGGTAGGCCTTGCTGCCGAATAGGATCAGCCCGACGCGGTCGCCGCGCCGCTCGGCAATGAAGTCACCGAGCAGGTGTTTGACCAGTTCCAGCCGGCTGACCTCTTCGCCTTGCCATTGCATGTCCGGGTAGTCCATGGACCCGGACACGTCGACCGCGAGCAATAGGTCGCGACCATTGGTGGGAAGCGGCAGCGGTTCGCCAAGCCATTGTGGCCGCGCGGCCGCGAATACCAGCAGAAGCCAAATGAGCAGATAGGGTAGCTGCTGCCGCCAGGCGGGCAGGGCGATGGCGGCCCGGCGGCCGGCAAGGGCTTCCAGTTCGGCCAGAAAACCAACCTTCAGCGCCGCGTCGCCGCTTTCGGATACTGGCAAAAGCCAGCGCAACAGCCAGGGCAGTGGCAACAGGAGCCAGACCCACGGCCAGGCCAGCTCAAACATGCTTGCGAATCCAGATCTGCACGGACTGCTCTAGGCCTTGGATGGCCTTGTCGTCCAGCCGGCACTCGGCGCGGTAAGTGCCTTCAACCAACACCATCCAGCGCGTCAATCCGGCCGCTGGACACCGATTGTCAAGAAACGCCAGCCAGGCACGCCCGCTCAACGTATGTGGATGATCGTCCGGATAGCGTATCCGACACAGGCGTTTGAGCAGCGCATTGAGTTGCTGCAGCCAGTGGCTGGCCGGTTGGCCATTGTAGGGCTTGTCCAACTGGGCAAGTTCCAGCAGTGCAATCTGGCGCTGAGGGTCGAGGGGTTGTTCGTGTTGGGTCAAATCGCCTCGTTTCCCGCGCTGGAGTCGCTTCCATGGTCGGAATTTCAGCAGAAGAACAACGCTGAGCAGCAGGGCGGCGAGGAACCACCAGCCGGCCGCCAGGGGCCACCAACTTATAGCCGCTGGGGTAATGAGGGGTTCAAGCTCGAGGGCGTTCATCGGGGCGCGCCTTTATGCTGCCCGATGAGGTGTTCGCGCATCTGCTCAACTAGTTCACGCGAGGTATTCAGCGGCATTAACGGCAGGCGTAAACGGTCAGCCAGACGTTTCCAGCGTGCGCTGCGCGCTTCGCCTTGCAGTCGGTAGGTATGTCGCAGCGCGGCGTCATGGGTGTCCAGCTCCAGCCGTGCGCCGAACTGCGCAAAACGCAACAGTCCGGCTGCCGGTAACGCATGATCGAGTGGGTCACAGACCGGGATCAGCAGCAGGTCGACATGCCGCGCAAGCAAGGTCATCTGCTGTTCCGCGGCATCGCTCAGGGCGCGTTCGTCACAGATGATGACCGCCAGGCTACCCGGACGTAGCACTTCGCGTGCACGCCTGAGGGCCAGGCCAAAGGCCTCGGGGTCATCGGGCTGGTCGGCTTCTAGACTGGCATTGGCGCGGGCCAGGCGGTCCAACAGTTGCAGGAGGCTCTGCTTGCTGCGCCGGGGTTTGATTTCTTGCTGTTCGCCGCGCCCGAAGACGAGACCGCCGACGCGGTCGTTGTGACTTAGCGCGGCCCAACCCACCAGGCTGGCGGCCTGGGCAACCACCACTGATTTGAAGGCCCGCTCGCTACCAAAGAACAGCCGTGGACTTTGTTCAACGAGCAAATAGATTGGGCGTTCGCGTTCTTCATGAAACAGCTTGGTATGCGGCTCCTGTGTGCGTGCAGTGACTCGCCAGTCAATGGTGCGGACATCATCACCGGCCTGGTAGATGCGCACCTGATCGAAATCCACCCCACGCCCGCGCAGCTTCGAGTGGTGCAGGCCGACCAACTGGCTGCGCCGATGCGGGCTGGTAAACAAGGGCACTTCACGGACGCGATGACGCATGTCGATAAGCTCGGCAAGGCTCACCCGGATCCCATCGTCGGGCTTCGTAGGCGCCGACCTGTCGGCGGCGGACCGCGAGGGTTGCATCAGGCCACCGCGACCACGTCGAGGATGCGCTGCAGAACGCGATCCTGATCGATACCGGCGGCTTCCGCTTCGAACGAAAGGATCAAGCGATGGCGCAACACATCGAACAGCACGGCCTGAATGTCTTCAGGGCTGACGAAGTCCCGGCCAGCCAGCCAGGCATGGGCGCGTGCACAGCGATCCAGCGAGATCGAACCGCGCGGGCTGGAGCCGTAAGCAATCCAGCCAGCCAGCTCTGCGTCGAACTTCGCGGGGGTGCGCGTCGCCATGACCAGCTGCACCAGGTATTCCTCCACCGCGTCGGCCATGTACAGGCCAAGGATTTCCTTGCGCGCGGCAAAAATCGCCTGCTGAGAAACTCGGTGCTCGGGCGCGGTTTCGCCATTGATTGCTTCACCGCGCGCCTGTTGCAGGATACGTCGTTCCACCGAAGCGTCGGGAAAGCCCAACTTAACGTGCAGCAGGAAGCGGTCCAGCTGCGCTTCGGGCAGAGGATAGGTGCCTTCCTGTTCGATGGGGTTCTGTGTGGCCATCACCAGAAAGAGTGGCGACAGGTCGTAGGTGCTGCGTCCGACGCTGACCTGCCGCTCGGCCATGGCTTCGAGCAGCGCCGACTGGACCTTCGCAGGCGCTCGGTTGATTTCGTCCGCCAGCACCAGATTGTGAAAGATGGGGCCCTGCTGGAATACGAAACTGCCGGTTTCCGGCCGGTAGATCTCGGTACCGGTGATGTCGGCAGGGAGCAGGTCCGGCGTGAACTGGATGCGATGGAATTCCGCTTCGAGGCCTCCTGCAAGCTCTTTGATCGCCCGCGTCTTAGCCAATCCCGGGGCGCCTTCGACGAGCATGTGGCCATCAGCCAGCAGCGCGATCAGCAGACGCTCGATCAGCCGTTCCTGACCAAGAATCTGAGTTGAAAGAAAGTGTCGCAACGCGACTATGGCTTCACGGTGGTCCATCGCTTGGCTCTTCTGCAGGGGCGTGTCGGGGCGGGCGCTCGACCGGCACGACTTTAATTCATTACCGAGGGGCCGGCTATGCGCGGCTCGGCAAGTTCGTCACGCCAGATCAGCCGATGGTCTGCACTGACCGGCGCCGTGCATTGTTCGTCATGCGCCTGAATTAAATGTGACTGCTGGGTCGCTGGCGTCGCCAGACAAAGGAGACCAGAGTGGGGTGCATTCCCGGTCCGCTGAACTAACGTTGAACTTACAGGTTGCGTTGCCGGTCAGGTCCCGCGACTGCCCAAGTCGAATTCCAAGCCAGAATGGAGCGAAAAAATGGCGTTCTTTACAGCTGCCAGCAAAGCCGATTTTCAGCAACAACTGAAAGTGGCCCTGGCACAGCATGTCGACGAGAAACTCCTGCCACAAGTGGGACTCTTCGCCGAACAGTTTTTCGGAATCGTCGCATTGCCCGAGCTGACCCAGCGGCGCATGACCGACCTGGTTGGCTCGACGCTGGCCAGTTGGCGTCTGCTGGAGCGTTTTGACCCGAGCAGCCCTGTCGTTCAGGTATTCAACCCCGATTATGAAAAGCACGGTTGGCAGTCGACCCACAGCGTGGTCGAGGTGCTGCACCCGGATATGCCATTTCTGGTCGACTCGGTGCGCATGGAACTGACCCGTCGTGGCTATGCCATTCACACCCTGCAGAACAGCGTGCTGCAGGTCCGCCGTGACGGGGATGGCAGCCTGGTCGAATTGCTGCCCAAGGGCAGCTCAGGTGAAGGCAGCGAAGCCGAGTCGTTGATCTTCGTCGAAATCGATCGCTGCGCCAGTGCCGCGGCTCTGCATGAACTGGAACAGTCGCTGCATGGCGTGCTAGCTGAGGTACGCCTGGCCGTCACCGATTTTCCAGCGATGAAGGCGAAGGCCGAGGAGCACCATGCCCGTCTGGCGATGTTGCAAACGGCTGATAATGCCCAGCTGGCTGAAAGCATGGATTTTATGCGCTGGCTGGCTGACGATCATTTCACCTTCCTCGGATACGAAGAGTTCACGGTTGTCGACCAGGGCGAGGGCGGTCGCATTATTTATGACGAGGCGTCGCTACTAGGTCTGTCGCGCCATCTACGCACTGGCCTTGAAGCTGACGATCAACTGATCATGCCGCCGGCCCTGGCCTATCTGCGCGAGCCGCTGCTGCTGTCATTCGCCAAGGCGGCTACTCCGAGCCGGGTGCACCGGCCGGCTTATCCGGATTTCGTCTCCATTCGTGAATTCGACGAGCACGGGCGGGTTACCCGTGAGTGCCGCTTCCTCGGACTGTTCACGTCCTCGGTCTACACCCAGAGCGTGCGGCGGATACCCTATATTCGGAGCAAGGTGGCGGAGGTGATCGAGCGGTCGCACTTCGATGATTCGGCGCATCTGGCCAAGGAGCTGACTCAGGTATTGGAAGTGCTGCCGCGCGACGAGTTGTTCCAGATGACGCTCGATCAGCTGTTCAGCACCGCTATTGCCATCGTGCAAATCCAGGAGCGCAACAAGCTGCGCCTGTTCCTGCGTATCGATCCGTATGGGCGCTTCTGCTACTGCCTGGCCTATGTCCCCCGCGACAGTTATTCGACCGAGACCCGCCTGCGCATCCAGCAGGTGCTGGTGGACCGCCTGGAAGCCAGCGGCTGTGAATTTTCCACCTACTTCTCCGAGTCCGTGCTGATCCGCGTGCAGTTCCTGCTGCGTCTGGATCCGCACAAGCAGGTGCAGTTCGATCCAGTCCAGTTGGAAAACGAGGTGGTTCAGGCCTGCCGAACCTGGCAGGACGACTACTCAAACGTGGTCATCGAGCGTTTTGGCGAAGCCCAGGGTACCGGGATACTCGCCGACTTCCCGAAAGGCTTCCCCGCTGGATATCGCGAACGTTTCGCGCCGCAATCGGCGGCTGTTGATATGCAGCACGTGCTCAGTCTCAGCGGACAACGGCCATTGGTGATGAGCTTCTATCAGCCAATCACGGCTGTGGAAAACCGCCTGCACTGCAAGCTCTATCACCTGGATACACCGCTGCCGTTGTCCGACATGCTGCCGATTCTGGAGAACCTCGGGCTACGTGTTCTGGGAGAGTTTCCCTTCCATCTGCGGCGCAAGGATGGCCGTGAATACTGGATTCACGATTTCGCGTTCACCTATGCAGAAGGGCTCGAGATCGATCTGATGGAGATCAACGAGCCGCTGCAGGACGCGTTCATTGCCATCAATAACGGCCAGGCGGAAAATGACGCGTTCAACAGGCTGGTACTGACCGCCGGGCTCACCTGGCGCGAAGTCGCGCTGTTGCGCGCCTACGGCCGGTACCTTAAGCAGATTCGCATGGGCTTCGATCTGGGCTATATCGCCAGCGCTTTGCTCAACCACACCGACATCGCACGCGAACTGGTGCGGCTGTTCAAGATGCGGTTCTACCTGGCGCGCAAACTCGGCGAAGAGGACCTCGCTGATAAACAGGCGCGGCTGGAACAGGCCATCATCACGGCTCTGGATGACGTTGCGGTGCTCAACGAGGACCGCATCCTGCGGCGCTATCTGGCGCTGATCAAGGCAACGCTGCGAACCAACTTCTATCAGGCCGATGCCAGCGGCAAACCGAAGAGCTATTTCAGCTTCAAGCTAGACTCGCGATCGATTCCAGAGATGCCGCGCCCGGCGCCAAAATTCGAAATATTCGTCTATTCGCCACGTGTGGAAGGCGTACACCTGCGAGGCGGCAAAGTCGCGCGAGGCGGCTTGCGCTGGTCCGATCGGGAAGAGGACTACCGCACCGAGGTGCTAGGGCTGGTTAAGGCGCAGCAGGTGAAGAACGCCATCATCGTGCCGGGGGGCGCCAAGGGTGGTTTCGTGCCACGGCGTCTGCCTACCAACGGCTCGCGCGATGAGGTGCTGGCCGAGGGCATCGCTTGCTATCGGATCTTTATCAGCGGCCTGCTAGACATCACCGATAACCTCAAAGAAGGCGTCGTCGTACCGCCTGTCAACGTACTGCGCTACGACGAGGATGACCCTTACCTGGTGGTTGCCGCTGACAAGGGCACCGCAACCTTTTCCGACATTGCCAATGGCATCGCCGCGGAGTACGACTTCTGGTTGGGCGACGCCTTCGCATCGGGTGGTTCTGCTGGCTACGACCACAAAAAGATGGGCATCACTGCCAAGGGCGCCTGGGTCTCGGTGCAGCGGCACTTCCGCGAGCGGGGCATCGATGTCCAGCGCGACAACGTCAGCGTGATTGGCATTGGAGACATGGCTGGCGATGTGTTCGGCAACGGCTTGCTGATGTCCGAAACCTTGCAGCTGGTAGCCGCTTTCAACCATCTGCATATCTTCATCGATCCCGACCCGGACGCTGCGCGCAGCTTTGTCGAGCGGCAGCGCCTGTTCGATATGCCGCGCTCATCCTGGACCGATTACGATTCTTCATTGATTTCCGCCGGCGGTGGCGTGTTTCCCCGTTCAGCTAAGCGTATCGCGATCACGCCACAGATGAAGGCGCGGTTCGAGATCGAGGCGGATCAGCTGACCCCGGCCGAACTGATTCATGCTTTGCTCAAGGCGCCGGTCGATTTGCTATGGAACGGCGGCATTGGCACCTATGTGAAGAGCACGGCGGAGACCCATGCAGACGTTGGGGACAAGGCCAACGACATCCTGCGGGTCAACGGGAACGAGCTGCGTGCCAAGGTCATCGGCGAAGGCGGCAACCTGGGCATCACCCAGTTGGGGCGCGTCGAGTACTGCTTGCAGGGCGGCGCGGCAAATACGGACTTCATTGACAATGCCGGTGGGGTGAACTGCTCCGACCACGAGGTCAACATCAAGATTCTCCTCAACGAGATCGTCAGTGCTGGAGACATGACCGGCAAGCAGCGCGACCAGTTGTTGTTCGAGATGACCGACGCCGTGGCCGAACTGGTGCTGCATGACAACTACAAGCAGACCCAGGCGCTATCGCAGGCCGAACGTCGCGCCCATGAGAGCGGCAGTGAATACAAGCGACTGATCACTTCCCTTGAAGCGGACGGCTTGCTGGATCGCGCGCTTGAATTTCTGCCGAGCGACGAAGTGCTGGCCGAGCGCGCAAACCTGGGCAAGGGATTGACGCGACCTGAGCTGTCGGTGCTGATTTCATACAGCAAGATCGAACTGAAGGAGGCGCTGCTGCAGTCTCGCGTGCCGGACGATGCCTATCTTGCTCGGGAGATGGAAAGCGCATTCCCGCAGTTGCTAGCCGAGCAGTATCGCCCGGCGATGCTGCAACACCGTCTCAAGCGCGAGATTGTCAGCACGCAGATCGCCAACGACCTGATCAATAACATGGGGATCACCTTCGTTCAGCGGCTCAGAGAGGCGACCGGCCTGAGTGTCGCCAACGTTGCGGGTGCTTATGTAATTGTGCGGGACATCTTCCATCTACCCCATTGGTTCCGCCAGATCGAAGCGCTCGATTACAAGGTCCCGTCCGAATTGCAGCTCAACCTCATGGATGAACTGATGCGGCTGGGGCGGCGAGCGACCCGCTGGTTCCTGCGCAACCGTCGAAGCGAGCTGGACGCCGCACGTGACGTCGGGCACTTCGGGCCGCGGGTCGCGGCGCTCGGGTTAAAGCTCGATGAGCTGTTGCAGGGCGGAACACGCGAGCTTTGGCAGGCGCGTTACGAGCGGTACACCGACGCCGGGGTGCCCGAGTTATTGGCGCGAATGGTGGCCGGCACCAATCATCTCTATACGCTGCTTCCAATACTGGAAGCCGCTGATGAAACAGGGCAGCCACCCGCTGAAGTTGCAGCGGCCTACTTCGCTGTCGGCGGCGCGTTGGAGTTGCCCTGGTATCTTCAGCAGGTGACGGGTCTGCCGGTGGACAACAACTGGCAAGCCCTGGCTCGGGAAAGCTTCCGCGATGATTTGGACAGTCAGCAGCGCGCCATTACGGTATCGGTGTTGCAGATGGCCGACGCGCCTGAAAACCTGGATGCACGCGTTCAGCTTTGGCTGGAGCAACGGGAATATCAGGTCGAGCGTTGGCGGCGAATGCTGGTCGAGCTGCGCAGCGCCAGCAGTGTGGATTACGCCATGTACGCTGTTGCGGGTCGCGAGCTACAAGACCTCGCGCTGGAAAGTGCGAGACGCTAGGTGCGATTCACCGCCGGGTTTCCTGGCGGCTGATTTCGTCTGAGATGAAACGCCGGTGCCTTGTGCATCGGCGTTTTTTTTCAGCTGCAAAATGGTGCTGGTCGGCGAGGGGGTGTCTGAGTTCCGACGCAGCTGCGTCGGATAGATCAGTCCGCTTGTACCGTCCGATTGCCGAGGCGGAAACGCGTAATCTGCGGCAGGTCGCGCAAGTAGCGAACCATATCCGGAGCGCCGGCGAGCTTGAGTCCTTCTCCCAATGCATTCGCAGCGGGTTGCCCCTTGTCCAGCAAGAGCAGCTCGGAGTTATTAGCGTTGCGCAGCAGCGTCAAGCGCGCATAGGGAATCTTCGCTTCGAGCAGCAGGCCCATGAATCCTCGGTCGCTCCACGCTTGTGCTGGCATGGTGACTGCGTGGTAGTCACTATCGAGGGCCTGTAGACCGGCTGCATCGAGCCGGTAATCGGTGAGTTCGCAAGGAAGGTTGACCTCCAGCCCCCGCAGCCGTGCGTAGGCGATGGCACAGGCGAAGGCTTCGGCATGGTGCTCGCCGCTCCAGTAAATCCGCTCGCCGAGCCAGCTGGCTTGACGAAGCTCGATTGGTGCCTGTTCGTTATAGCCCGGCAGCGCAGCGGTGATGGTCCGTATGAAATCCTTGTAGCTGATCACGCGTAACTGGCGACAAGCGGGTGTAGCGGCCAGTGCTTCGAAGGTCGGGTAGACTGCTCCGTCAGTACTTTGCCCACCGAGACCGTCAACCTGACGTAAGTCGAGCGATGGATAAGCGCTCTGTTCCTGACGCACGAGCCGCGTCAACGCAGCGTGAGCCTTGGCTTTGTCTTCCTGAATCGGGCCGGATAGGGCGCTTCTCGGTAGATCAGCGAATCGCTGCAGACAAGGGCCGTCGTGCCAGAAGATGCTCGGCGCCGGCTCGGAGAGCGGGGCAAAGGGTAAGTTGATCTGGCTGGCGTGCTCGAGGACCTGACGCGGCGATTTGCCGGTCAATCCAAGGCGTTGGGCAAATCTGACGATTCGTGAAGTCACGGGCGGCATCGGCTCGGGCAGACTCATCATGGTAGATGAACGCATAGGGCAACGGTCGAAGTGTGGCAGAGCCGTCCACGCTGCGCACCGTATTTGCCGAGCTTTTCTATGGCGAGTTCGGCAACCAACAGCAGTGACAGGTCACTGCTAGAGAGCCGGTATGGCAAAATCGCTGCGCTGATCAATGAGGGAGCCTCCATGCCAAGCCTCTTGCTGGATATTGCACTGCCCGCCGATAAGCTGCTGGCGGTCTATCAGGGGCGCGCCAATCGTATCCTGCTCAAAAGCCGGGAAGGGAAGAGCGTCAGCTTGCCGGCACATCATCTGCGACCCTTTCTGACAACTGCCGGTGTGTTTGGTTCATTCGAGATGGAGTTTGCTCCGGAAGGCAAATTGATTCGTTTGCGCAGACTCGAATAGACGCCTTTCTTTGGATGATCCAGATAAGGGCGCTACGTTGCGCCCGCTATGAGTACTGCCCGCCTGCTATACTCTCGCGCCACTCTTTCCAGGATCTTGGCTGCGTATGTATAACCTGGCCCGCCAGCTGCTTTTCAAGTTTACGCCTGAGACGTCCCATGAACTGTCGCTTGATCTTATCGGCGCGGGCGGCCGTCTAGGCCTTAACGCCATGCTGAACAAGGCACCGGCTAGCTTGCCGGTGCGGGTGATGGGATTGGATTTCCCTAACCCGGTGGGACTGGCGGCCGGACTGGATAAGAACGGCGAGGCGATTTGCGGAATGTCGCAGCTCGGATTCGGGTTTGTCGAAGTGGGTACTGTGACGCCGAGGCCGCAACCTGGTAATCCAAAGCCGCGCATTTTTCGGCTGCCCGAAGCCGAAGCCATCATAAACCGTATGGGTTTCAACAATCACGGCGTCGATGCCTTGCTGGAGCGGGTCGATGCGGCTCGTTTCAAGGGCATCCTGGGTATCAACATCGGCAAGAATTTCGATACGCCGGTCGAGCGCGCTCAGGATGATTACCTGTTGTGCCTGAACAAGGTCTATCACCAAGCGAGTTACGTCACTGTGAACGTCAGTTCGCCCAATACCCCGGGGTTGCGCAGCCTGCAGTTCGGTGACTCGCTCAAGCAGCTGCTTGACGCGCTAGGCCAGCGCCGCGAAGACCTCGAAGTGCTTCATGGCAAGCGTGTGCCGCTGGCCATCAAGATCGCGCCGGATATGACCGACGAGGAAACCAGGCTGGTTGCCGAAGCGGTATTCCAGGCCGGAATGGACGCGGTTATCGCGACCAACACGACGCTGGGTCGTGACGGCGTGGCGGGGCTTGCCCATGCCGATGAGGCGGGCGGGCTTTCCGGTGCTCCGGTGCGAGAAAAGAGCACCCACACCGTCCGGGTGTTGGCTGAAACCCTGGCGGGCCGCTTGCCTATCATTGCCGTTGGTGGGATCACGCAAGGGCGCCATGCGGCGGAAAAAATCGAGGCCGGAGCAAGTCTGGTCCAGCTTTACACGGGTTTTATATACAAGGGGCCAGCGCTGATTCGCGAGGCTGTAGACGCCATCGCTGCACTGCAATCTCGGAAGGAAACGAATCGTTAAGCTGTTCTTCGGTGGGGCTCCCGATGGGAGCCCCGGGCTTCAAGCCCGCCGCCCGGATGGGGCGTGCCAGTCGAAGTCGGTGTGATTGTGTCAGCCGACCGCGTGAAGTTCGTTCAATCGGTGGATACCGGCCGCGCCGGTCAGACCGTCCCAATTGTCGCCGCGACCCTCCCGCCAGCCGTTAATCCAGGCTTGGCGTACTTCGGGATGAGAAAAAGGACAGAGATCGCGAGATTTACCGTGTATGCCATGCTGATAACCGCGTAGAAATGCTCGTTCCATCGGATCACGCTTGAGTCTTCTCATTGGGTATTGCCCTCAGTGGTTGACTGGTGTTTCCGTTGTCCTCATGGCGAGGTTGGCAGATAGACTGCCGGTGAAGCCCGCTGCCGGCGTGGCGGGTTCTTCCAGCATCGTTGCGATGCCGGACTGAGTCGAGTTCTAACCCAATGACTGCAAAGCGGGAATGATCGTTTTGTAATAAGTAGGTCACCAAACCGTAGCACCGCCTATAAGGCAGGCAGGGAGCGCTCCCGGCGCTGCCAATGTTGTACCGCAGCGTCAGCTTCGCGACGAAAAGACAGTCGGAAACCGCGCGATATATCGAATCGAGATTCGGAAGTCTGCCCAACCGAATCGAACAATTGACTGGACATGCCATGACTGATCGCCACGAACTTATCCTCACGTGCCCCAAAGGTCTTGAAGGCCTGCTGCTCGAAGAAGCCAAAGAGCTCGGGCTCGAGGAGACGCGTGAGCAAACCGCGGCAATTCGCGGCTATGCCAGCATGGAGGTTGCCTATCGGTTGTGCCTCTGGTCTCGGCTGGCCAACCGAGTACTGCTGGTGATCGAGCGCTTCGCCACGGTCAACGCCGAAACGCTCTATGAAGGTGTGCACCAGGTCGACTGGTCGGAGCATCTCGCGGCGACCGGTAGCCTGGCGGTCGAATTCAGCGGTCATGGATCTGGTATCGACAATACTCACTTCGGCGCGCTCAAGGTCAAGGATGCCATCGTCGATCGACTCCGTACGGCGACCGGCGAACGACCCAGTGTCGATAAGTTGAATCCGGACCTGCGTGTCCATCTGCGCTTGGACCGTGGACAGGCGGTGCTATCTCTGGATCTGTCCGGACACAGCCTGCACCAGCGCGGCTACCGTCTCCAGCAGGGCGCGGCGCCGTTGAAGGAGAACCTCGCAGCCGCCGTATTGATTCGTGCGGGCTGGCCTCGCATCGCTGCTGCTGGCGGCGCTCTAACCGACCCGATGTGTGGCGTCGGCACCTTTCTTGTCGAAGGCGCAATGATGGCGGCTGATATTGCGCCTAATCTCCGCCGCGAACGCTGGGGATTCAGTGCCTGGCTCGGACATGTGCCGGCACTGTGGAACCGTCTGCATGCCGAAGCACAGGCGCGTGCCGAAGCGGGCATGGCCAAACCGCCATTATGGATACGTGGCTACGAGGCGGACCCGCGCCTGATCCAACCGGCGAAGAACAATATAGAGCGAGCGGGGCTGGCGAGTTGGATCCGTGTCTATCAGGGTGATGTGGCGACGTTCGAGCCTCGGCCTGATCAGAATCAGAAAGGCCTGGTCATCTGCAATCCTCCGTATGGCGAGCGTCTGGGCGATGAGGCGAGTCTGGTTTATCTCTACCAGAACCTCGGTGAGCGACTGCGACAGGCGTGCCTCGGCTGGGAAGCGGCTGTGTTGACCTCCGCACCGGAGCTGGGCAAGCGCATGGGCATCCGCAGCCACAAGCAATACGCCTTCTGGAACGGTGCGCTGCCTTGCAAATTGTTGTTGATAAAGGTCGAACTGGACCAGTTCGTCACTGGCCAACGACCATCCGCTACTGAGCCAAAGAACGAAGACAAACCCGTGCAGGAGTTGGCTCGCCTCAGTGAAGGCGGGCAGATGTTCGCTAACCGGTTACAGAAAAATCTGAAGCTTCTGGGCAAATGGGCCCGCAAGCAAGGTATCCAGTGCTACCGCCTGTACGATGCCGACATGCCCGAGTATGCCCTGGCGATCGATCTATATGGCGACTGGGTGCATGTGCAGGAATATGCGCCGCCGCGCTCGATTGACCCTGAGAAAGCCCAGGCGCGACTGTACGATGCGTTGGGCGCCATACCTCAGGCGCTGGGCATTTCCCAGGACCGTGTTGTGGTCAAGCGTCGTGAGCGCCAGAGTGGAACGCGGCAGTACGAGCGTCAGGCCAGTCAGGGAACCTTTCTTGAGGTCACGGAGGGCGATGTCAAGCTATTGGTGAATCTCACCGACTACCTCGATACCGGGTTGTTTCTTGACCATCGGCCGATGCGTCAACGTATCGCGCGCGAGGCGGCTGGCAAGCGTTTCTTGAACCTGTATTGCTATACCGCAACTGCCACCGTTCACGCGGCCAAGGGCGGCGCGCGCAGCACAACCAGTGTTGATCTGTCGAAAACCTATCTGGATTGGGCGCGACGCAATCTGGCACTGAATGGTCTGTCAGATCGACAACGTCTGGAGCAGGCTGACGTTATGGCCTGGCTGGAGGAGGATCGTGGCGAATACGATCTGATCTTTATCGACCCGCCGACGTTCTCCAACTCGAAGCGCATGGAGGGGGTGTTCGACGTCCAGCGCGATCATGTCGCTTTGCTCGACCTGGCGATGGCGAGATTGGCCGCTGGAGGCACGCTGTATTTTTCCAACAACTTCCGCAAGTTCGTACTCGACGCGGGCGTGGCCGAGCGCTACGCCGTGGAAGAAATCACCAGCGCCACTCTGGACGAGGATTTTCGCCGCAACAGCAAGATCCATCGTGCCTGGAAGCTGCAGGCACGCTGATTGACGGTGGGGTGGGCGCCACTGCGTTGCGATCCCAGCAGAGCGCACGAGTGATGCCTGCGGCGGTTACCTAGCGTTGCTGCCGTAAGTCCAGCGTCGGCGGAGACCTCCGACGCTGGACTTAATCGACTAACGTTGCGCGGTATTCTCGTTTGCCGGGCGGTTGTACAGACTCACCAATACCTGATCCAGCACCGAGGAAGCGCCCCACGGCCGAGGATGGTTGAGTATCGCGACGACGGCCCAGGTATTGCCGTCGTTGTCGCGGCTATAACCTGCAATTGCGCGTACTGTGTTCAACGTTCCGGTCTTGACATGCGCCTTGCCGGCAACCCCTGTATTGCGCAAGCGCTTGCGCATGGTGCCGTCCACTGCGGCCAGCGGCATGGATGATATGAACTCTGCCGCGTATGGGCTTTTCCAAGCGGCTTGTAGCAGGCTGGCCAATTCGCGTGCGCTGACGCGTTCGGCCCGCGACAGGCCGGATCCGTTCTCGATGACCAAGTGCGGCGAAATCAAACCCTTTTTCGCCAGCCACTGCCGGATGACCCGCTGCGCGGCCATGGAATCATCTGCATCCGCTTCGTTACGGAATTCGGCGCCCAAACTCAGGAACAACTGCCTTGCCATGGTGTTGTTACTGTACTTGTTGATGTCGCGAATGATCTCAACCAGATCTGGCGAGTAGGCTCGTGCAATCATTTTTGCATCCTTGGCCACTGGCGCTACTCGATCCCCGCCGAGAATAGTGCCGCCAAGCTCCTTCCAGATCGCCCGTACCGCACCGGCGGCATAGCGCTGGTGGTCAAGTACTGAGAGGTAAGTCTGTCCGCTGCATCCAGCCGGCAGCTTGCCGGTGACGACCACGGTTACCCCATTACCGTTTTCGATCGGGTTGTAGCGGATGTCGGGCCAGCCCGGGCATTTGGCTTTTGGCAATGCCTGAATGCGATTGTCGATCTGAACGGTGGCAATTGGCGGCTCGACCAAGACTTTGACGTTGCCGCCATCGTTGCGGGCGATGAAGCGAAGTGCCTTGAGGTTGACCAAGAGTGCATCTGGTCCGACCAGGAAAGGCTTGTTCTTGTCATTGCCATCGTCGTCGAAGACCGGCAACGTCGGTTGCACGAAATGGCTGCGGTCGAGGACAAGATCGCCCGTAACGGTCTCTACGCCGTTGGCTCGCAGGTCTCGCAGCAACAACCAGAGCTTTTCCATGTTGAGCTTCGGATCACCGCCGCCCTTGAGGTAAAGGTTGCCATTTAGCGTGCCGTTCTCGACCGGTCCGTCAGCATAGAACTCTGTCTTCCACTGGTGGTTAGGACCCAGTAGTTCCAGCGCGGCGTACGTCGTGACCAGCTTCATGGTCGAGGCTGGGTTAACCGAGACGTCCGCATTTACGAACGTCGGTGATCCGGTACCGTTGAGCGGTAGCATGACGACGGATAGCGCGCTGTTCTCGATCTTGTTTGCCTTGAGCGCCTGCGCCACGCGGGGCGGTAAGGTCTGATTGACGGTTTCGGCGAAGGCGGGAAACGCCAGCGGCAGCGCTAGCGCGGCAGCGGCGACACGGGAGAGGAACTGGCTAATCGCGCCGCTCCGATTGGCTGGGGCAGACAGACTCGAGATCAATGACATACAGGTTCCCTACAGCGTTCAGGGAAGAATGGCGGGCCATTATGCCCACGTCCGAGAAGTGACGTGCTTCTCATCCGACAAGCGTAGACGTCTGGCTCCCTTCCCTGCAAATAAAGACTTAGTGAGCTGTCGTCGTTTTGGAAATATTGGTCTAGCAGGCCGGCCCGGCAATCGCACTAGCCGTCCGTTGCTGTTAGAGTGCGCGCCGTTATTATCGTTATGTAAGGACCGAATCAATGGCTACCAATCGCTCGCGTCGTTTGCGCAAAAAACTTTGTGTCGATGAATTCCAGGAATTGGGTTTCGAGGTCAGTCTGACCTACCGTGATGGTCTCGAAGCCAAGGCGGTCGATGCGTTTCTGGAAGCCTTCCTGAACGAAGCCATCGAGATCAACGGTCTGGGCTATATTGGCGGCGAAGATTACGGTTTCGTCTGCCTGGCCACTCGCGGTTCGGTCAATGAAGAGCAGCGCGGTCAGGTTGAGGCTTGGCTCAAGGGCCGCGAAGAACTGTCCGAATTCAACGTGAGCCCGTTGATGGACGTTTGGTACCCGGAAAACGAGATCAACGCTAAGGCGTGATCGAATCATCCCTGCCCTGATCGGTTGCGGCTGGTTGCCTGGATTTGCGCAACGCAATTCGGGTGACCAGCCGGCGCAGTAGGTACATGAGTAAGGTAACAACCAGCGCCACGCCCACGCCAATGGCGGCATTAATCAGACGCAGCTGTGGCAAACCCCAATCTTGCGCCAACGTTTCGGCCAGCAGAACGAAGCTCAAGGTTGTCTGCAGAACGAATAACCCATAGTGGTGTGACTGGAATGCCCGGCTGAGCATTACCAACGGCAGCATGATCATGACCATCATGGGTGGATCGGCCAGGCTGTGGCCCATATAGATCAACACCGCCGCTGCACAGAAGATCCCGATGCTGGCTTGCAGGGCGCGAACGAAGCTGCGCTGAAGGTCCATCTGCAGAGTGGTGAACACCGCAAGCGTCAGCCAGTAGCCTCGGGGCAGATCTGCCAGGGTTACGATCAGACCGCCAATCGCTGCTGCCAGGACGTAGCTAATCGCGTGCAGCCGCCACTGGCGAATGGGTGTGCGTCGTGCTCGGCGGCGCAACACTTTCAACAAGCTCAACAGTCGTGGCATATACGGCCACATACGCAAGCCATGCATGCCTCGAAGGCCGAAAGCTAGAAGAGTGACCCAAAGGCCGCCCAGGGCGAACAGCGCGGCAATCGCCTGAGGATTGTTGAAGTCGCCAACGCCATGCTGGCCCTGGCCCAGACACAAGCAGATGGCCAGACCTATCCCGAGCTTACCGGCCTCGCTGCCGTATCGTTGCAGCCATGCGAGCAAGAGGCCGTAGAAGGCAAACAGGCCGAGACTGATCAGGGGGTGTGTCGCTGACCAGAAGCCGAGCCCGGCGCTACCGGCGCCAAGCCCAATCAAGAGCAGCATTCGCAGCATGCCGAGGCGGTGGAGCGGGTTCGCCTTTGCCGCCTGGAATGCACCAACCGTCGCCCACAGGAAGCCGGGATGCCCGCTAAACAGTCCCAGCAGCAAGGGCAGGGCGCAACCCAGACCGGCGACTGCGGCAGCACCCCAGGCGGGGCGCCCAGGCTGCCAGCCGACGTATTTCCATAGCGACTTCTTCATCAGGCTCACGTCGGGCTCGAGCGTCCGGTCATTTCGCTGGCCATCTCGGTCGCGTAGCTGTCAGTCATGCCTGCGATGAAGTCGATCATTCGAATAAACGATTGATACAGCGGCCAGTCAGGATCTGGTGCGTTGTTTCCGAGCAGATCCAGGATGCGGCGATTCTTGAACGATAGTGTGCGACCCCCGTGTTGCTCCAGTGCTGCCCCACAGAAGGCGTTAAGCAGTATTTCGAGTGTCGTATAGGCGCCAATCTCGTGCAGTGTCTTGCGCTTGTCTTGGAAAATCTTTTCCCGGGCCATGGCCTTGGCCTGCAGGACGCATTGCTTGGCTGGGCCATGCATATGCTCGACCAAATCTCCAGTAAGGTGACCGGTCAGCAACTCCTGCTGTTGTTCGACGAAAGCTTCCGCGGCGGCATTGGTGAGATGCTCAATAGCCTTGCCCCTGAGGATCGCCAGCTTGCGCCGACGTGAGCCTTCGGGGCCCAGCTGCCGGTAGGTCTCAGGCACGTCATCGCCCACCAGATTCAAAAGTAGGGCTTCAACCTCGCCATACTCCAGAAGGTCCATCTCAAGGCCATCTTCGAGATCGATGAGCCCATAGCAAATATCGTCGGCAGCCTCCATCAGATAGACCAGGGGGTGTCGCGCCCAGCGCTGCTCGTCCAGCTTTGGAAGGCCGAGCTTAGCGGCTATCTGCTCCAGTAACGGCAGCTCGCTCTGGTAACAACCGAACTTGTGTTTCTTGTAGCCAAGCGCCTCTGCATGACGCGATGTCCAGGGGTACTTGAGGTAGGTTCCCAGCGTTGCGTAGGTCAGGCGTGTGCCGCCGTCGAACTGGTGGTACTCGAGCTGGGTGAGTACCCGGAAGCCTTGGGCGTTGCCCTCGAAATTGAGAAAATCAGCGCGTTCGGCATCGCTCATGTCATCCAGCCAACCGCGTGCGGCAGCCTGTTGAAACCAATGGCGGATGGCATCCTCTCCGGAGTGGCCGAACGGTGGATTGCCGATATCATGAGCCAAACAGGCGGACTGGATCACCATGCCGAGGTCTGCTGGGCTGCACCACTCTGGCATGTCATCGCGAAGCACTTCACCCACGCGCATGCCGAGCGAGCGGCCAACGCAGCTGACCTCCAGCGAATGGGTAAGGCGTGTGTGAATATGGTCGTTGCTTGATACCGGATGCACCTGGGTTTTGCGCCCAAGCCGGCGGAACGCACCGGAAAAGATGATCCTGTCGTGGTCCTTGTGGAACGGACTCCGACCAAGCTCTTCATTGCTACGTACAGATTTTCCGAGCCGCTCACGATTGAGCAGCGTGTGCCAGTCCAAAGAGCAACCTCCTTGATGTCGCCAGTGGGGGAGGCTTGCTCAGCGGATCAGATTCCTCTGTACGCACAACTGAGCAGCCTGATAACCATTCCTGTAGAAGGCTGCCAGCCTACAGGAGTTGCTGGCCGCGAGACCATCAGCATTTAGCTGGGAGGCGTATCACCTGAGTCACGCACAAAGACCATTTCTACGTCTAGTGCCGCAGCCTGCGGATCAGGGGATAGAGCATTATGCCTACCCTGGCCAGTCTGCCGATCTTGCCCAGTCGACGGCCGAATAGGGTAAGCCCCACAGTCGCGGCAATCATCAGTGGGCCTTTCCCACTATGGTGCTCTGAGGTCGTGCCACGGCTCGTGACCATTCCCTTGATCCGTTGAAAAGGGTGGACTAACGGTTGTGAGTGATACAAGACTTGTTGGCGGTTCATTTCCATGCGCAAGCGAACCAGATCCTTGCGCATGGCTAGATCGCCGGAGCTGCTGAGTGGAAGGCTCATGGCAGTAAACGCTCCCGGTTTCGGGCCAATTCTTCGACCGTCGCTTGAAAAGGCGAGACGCTTTCTTTGGCGAGACGTATGGCGCGGCTGATACAGACGGCCAGCACAACCGCATAGATAGCGCAGAGAACCAGAATCGCCGCGATAGGGTTGCTGTCCCAAAAGGCGATCACAATTGCCGCCGACAGCCCAACGAGAATCAGCAACCCAAGGATCAAGCTGAGACTAGCCAGAAGAAACAGCTTGAAGACCCGCGCCCGCTCTTCCTGAATCTCAATTCCGATGAGCTCCAGATGCCCTTGTACGAGGCCTGCAACCGCGCTGCCCATCTTCTTGATGGACGGCGCAGGGGCGTCTTCAGCGTGTCTGGTTTCCATTGGATCCGTTCCCCACATTATTAGCGGCGGGTAATCAGGCCGAAGAGAAAGCCAACTCCCGCCGCAATACCGATCGATTGCCATGGGTGAGTATGAACATACTCCTCGGTGCACTGGATGGCGGCCTGGCCCTGTTCCTTCAGGGTACCTTCCTGATCCTTAAGCATCTGGCGGGCCCGACTGAGGTTGGCGTTGATCTTACCGCGGAGCTCTTCAGTCTGGGTGCCGGCAGTATCCTGCGTGTGTTTCAACAGGCGCTCAGTATCGCCTATGAGGGTATGGAATTCTTCGATGAGCGCATTCTGAGCTGCCTGCAGATTGCGACGATGAGCGGACTTATCGATCAGGGACGAGCTGTGGGTTTCGGTTGTTCCGTCAGGGATTGGCGTGTTGTCGCTGGTGCCGAAAGTCGATTCGGTAGACATCTGCAGTTCCTCTTGAGTCTCGCAGGGACGTTAGGTCCGGTGCTTAGGGTTTCGAGCGTGCCGGCGGTGCAAGGTTCCCGTTTCGGTTGAAAGCGCTTGGAGCATCCATTTATCCGAAGCTCACAATGGCTCCGCAGCATGAGAAAAGACCAGGAAAAAGAAAACCCGCCGAAGCGGGTTTCCCTCTCTACTGCGTTTTCACGCTGCAGCCGCTATTACATCAGCGGGATAGTGTAGCTGGCGATCAAACGGTTTTCGTTGATATCGTTGCCGGTACCATTGCTACGGGCAGTCGCATTACGCCATTTCAGATTCAGGTTTTTCAGGGCACCTTCTTGGAACGTGTAAGCAATGTCCATGTCACGTTCCCACTCTTTGCCTTCAACCCCAGCACTACGCTCGAAGTTATCGCCGGTGACGTAACGGGTCATGAAGGTCAGCCCAGGAACGCCGATGGAAGCGAAGTTAAAATCGTAGCGTGCCTGCCAGGATTTTTCGTCTTCGTTGGCAAAATCATTGATCTGAACATAGTTCACGAGGAACGGATCTGTTGCGCCAGCCAGATAGGCGAAGCCAGTGTCGCCGCTCATCTTCTGGTAACCCAGACCAAAACTATGGCCGCTCAACGAATAAGTGACCATCGCTCCGAGGGCTTTGTTGTCAACGTTGCTGCTACCATCGTCAGTGGAGCGTGCATAGCGCAAGTCCGTTTTCAAGGATTGCTTGTCGCCCAGTGGTAGAACATGCACGAGGTTGTAAGAGTGCTGCTTGTATAGGTCTTCCAGGTTGCTGTAGTAATAACCTGCTGTCAGGTTATCCATCAGCTTATAGTTACCGCCGAGGAAAACGAACTCATCGGATTCGTTGACCGCGTTGGCGTCCATGACGATGCCGCGCGTGTTAGTAGTTTTGCCGAATGCAGTTGCGCCATTAACGGCCATCAGTTCATGGTTCATCGAATCGCGGTGGTTGATACGATTCGCATATCCGGCTTCGAGCGTCAGATCTTTGATCTCCTTGGAAACCAGTTGTGCGCCTTGCATGACCTGAGGGAGCAGCCGGCTGTCGCTGGTGCCGATGGCCTGGTTTTTCAGCTGCAGAGTACCGACCTTGAGTACGGTTTCGGAGAGCTTCGCTTTGGCAGTCAGGCCAAATTCGGAAAAATCGTCCGGAGCTTCGTTTCCGAAGGAGCTAGGCATCAAGCCTGAGCCGGCAGTGTCTTCGCTGGAATACAGCTTTACGCCGAGCAGACCGAGTGCGTCAACGCCAAAACCTACGGTGCCTTCGGTGTAGCCAGATTCAACGCGCAGAATAAAGCCTTGTGCCCATTCTTCTTGCTTGGATTGGTTAGCGCTAGTCAGATTGTCTTGACGGAAGTCGCGGTTGAAATAGAAGTTACGCAGTTCCAAACCAGCCTTGGTGTCCTCAACGAACGCAGCCTGAGCCATGGTTGGAATAGCCAGTGTTGCTCCCAGAGTGGCAAGGGCCACGCCCCGGGCGATTGGGGTCTTGAGCATTTCTTATTTCTCCTCGTTGGATGATGCTCTGAAGTCGCTCTTTGGCGCCGTGTAATAAAACACTACCTCAGTATTTGAGCCTTTAGACCTTAGTCTTTAAGGCTTAAGTGTGGGGCGTTGGTAGCTCTCTGATAGCTGTTTCTGACGAATTAAACGCCGGCCAGAAATACTACCGATGCGTGCCTAAGCCTCCGGCCCTGCGGCTCTGGGGTCGCTTGGGCTGCCGCATCCTAGCCGTTTGCCAGCGTCGCGTCGATTCGCAAAATCAAACCGTTGTTTGAGTGGGTTCAAGGTCACACTTTTTTATTCGGACTAGGTCCAGAGAACGAGACGCTGTGGGCAGTCTGCTGCATCGTGACGGGCCTGCTAGAATTGCGCTGCCCCTTAATGAGCTCCTGACTATGCATCTGCCAGAATGTCAACTATTCGGAACGCTGGGTTGCCACCTGTGTGAGCAAGCCGAGGCGGTAGTGCTGCCGCTCGTAGAGAATGGGTTGCTAGTTGAACTGCTGGATATAGCGGAGCGTCCGGATTGGTTTGACAGCTATGGCCTTCGTATACCCGTGCTCCGGCGTGTCGACACGGGCGCTGAACTGGATTGGCCGTTCGAGGTAGAGCAAGTCGTTTGGTTCTTGCAGAGCTAGCTTCGATGACGCGTGGTGGATGAGTCGGAGCCAGCGATGACGAATCGATATCAAAAGGGGCGAGGTAGGTAAACCTAGGCAATGCCTTATGGTTTTCAAAGCAAAAAAACCGGCCATGGGGCCGGTTTTTTCTAAGACTGATTAAGCCTGAGCGGGATTTTGGTCGGAGCGACTGGATTCGAACCAGCGACCTTCTCGTCCCGAACGAGACGCGCTACCAAGCTGCGCTACGCTCCGAAGATGGCGCGCATTTTACATAAAAAGTTTTGCTTCACAAGCGTCTAGCGAAGGCTTTTTCACCAGTGCCAAGGATGATGCGTCGCCCGAAAGAGCGGTGAGCTAGAGCTCTTGGACGGTGCGAACCTGATCCTTATTTACTCTGCCCGGTTTCCCGTCAATGCCTTCAAATTCATAGAAGCCTGCTTCGTCGTCATATTCAGGCTGGTCCAGCGTTTGAATTTCGCGACCGTCGTTGAGCGTGATGACGCTGGGGCTCGAGCAACCGGTAAGGAGGGTCATTCCGACCAGGGCGGCCAAGGCGGGCCCGGTAATTGTGCGCATGTTGAAACTCCTCTGTAGTTGCGTCTGTGACGGCGTTTGACGCGCCTAAGTTCCCTCTGGAGGCGCCTGCTGCGAAAGCAGCTTCGGTGAGTTTAGATTGGCCAGGCGCGGGTCGTCTGTATGGAGATCAAGGGCGCGCACTTGCAGCGTCAGTAGCGCCTTCAAATTGCTTCGTTCGCCCATTTGCCAGGCGGCCTCGATAGCGGGGGCGAGTTTGACCGGGATGATGCAGAACAATGGTTCCCACTGTGCGCCTCTTCGAGTCATCAAAGGCGTGTCGGGGTCTTGTTGTGCCGTTTCGTACAGTTGTCTTAGTAATGCTTCGTCTATCAGGGGTGCGTCGCAGGGCAGCACCATCATCCAATGGTGGTAAGCCGCTGCGAGCCCGGCTCGTATGCCTGCAAGCGGTCCCGGAAAATCCGGCTCATCGTCATTAACCAGCCGGTCGGCAAAAGCGGCGTAACGCGTTTGGTTGCGGTTGCAAGAAATAAGGAGATCATCCGTCAGGGGGCGAGCTATGCGATGCGGCCACGCCAAAAGGGGCTTGCCGTGCCAGTCTACGAGCCCCTTGTCTCGCCCGCCCATGCGCTGTCCTCGCCCGCCCGCCAACAGCAGAATCGAGCAATTCGCAAACCTGCCTTGAATCATCGAATGCTCCTTCAAAATTCTGTCTATAACACCCGATCGCAGTATCCAACAACCGTAAGGTGGGGGACGCGATGACCTAATCGGTCGTCGTTCTGTTGGATATCGAACAAAAAGGGAGGGCGGAGTAGGTAGGATTTAGCTTCAGGCGCCCTCGTCTGCAGCCTCGGTGAATGGGAGTCGTGAGAGCTACCAGTCTGCATCGTTTGGGCAATGCTGTGCTCAGTGAATTTTACGTCGAGTGGCCCTTAGTTAAGGGCCGAATCAGCAATGGACCGGATGTCTGCCGTGCCGCCAAGGCTCGAGGCATTACGTCGGACATCGTCGCCCCTCGCTGCCGGCGACAAACTGATCGGATTTTTTACTGTCTACCTTTCCCGTCTTTGCCAACTCTGGCTGTGATGTGTCTGGTATTGCCCATAACCAAGGAGAAATATGATGCAGGAGAGAAATGCCTGGGTCGATTACGCCAAAGCCATTGGGATCATTCTGGTGGTCTACGGACATGTCGCGCGTGGAGTCTTTAACGCCGGTTTGCCGATGGATCAAGACAAGTATCTTCTCGTCGATAGCGTCATCTATAGCTTCCACATGCCGCTGTTTTTCTTCCTGTCGGGTTTGTTCTTTTACGACTCACTGGTTAAGCGAGGGAAAACCGGACTGGTCGTGAACAAGATCGATACCATTGTTTACCCCTTCATCGTGTGGTCTTTGTTGCAGGGCGTGGTAGAGGTCGTGCTATCAAACTACACGAACGGTGATGTGACGTTAGGGGAGGTGTTCTCGTTGCTCTGGTCGCCACGGGCTCAGTTCTGGTTCCTCTATGCGCTGTTCCTGGTCTTCGTTGTCTGCTCCTTGGTTTACGCCAAGACCGACCGTCGTTACTTTCTGCCGCTTTTGCTGGTCTTCGGTGTGCTTTATGTGCTCAGTCAAGATCTGGCTGTCGGCAGTATCGGCAAGTTTATCTTCGGCAATGTTGTGTTCTTTGCGCTCGGTATTTGGTTCAACGAGATCAAGGCGTACTTCCTTGCCCGGTATGTCCCTCTCACCTTGTTGCTCGGGGCGTCATTTCTAATTGGGCAGTACCTGTTTCACGTAACGTTCGGCTTGAATTGGGAGGTGGGCGGCTTGTCGGTGCTTGCGCTGGCGACTGTTTCGATCCTGTTCGTGATCGCCCTTGCGATGTGGCTCGGCCGGTTTCGCATGGGCTGGCTGCTATTCATTGGCGCCTCATCCATGACGATCTACCTGATGCATATTCTGGCGGGGAGCGGTATCCGAGTGGTCCTTGGCAGCTTTATGGGCATCGACTCCATAGCTGTCCATTTGATTGTCGGAACCTTGATCGGGCTTGTCGCGCCCTTGCTGGCTCAGATGATCATCAAGCGGTACGACCTTTATTTCTTGTTGGCTCCGCCAAAGTCGTTTTCCGCGAGCCACCTGCTGGCACGCAGGGCAATGGCACATTGATCGGGTAGATTTACAGGTGTAACGGTTGGCCTTGCCTGCGACCCGTGTCGTTTTTACCGCCAGGATCCGAAAGGCTTTCGGATCTTTCGCGGCCAGCAGCGGTTTTCTTCAACCACAGCTGACTCGTAGAATTTCAAGCGATTCGTCTGTCGTCAGGGTTAGTCGCTGAGCGTTGTATTCCATTGTCACAACGTCTCCCGGCCGAACGATGCGTGCAATGGCGGCCTTGCTTTTTCGTCGTGCCTGATCGAGAAGCGCCGGGCTGGCCTGCTCCCCAATAAGCGTCTGGATAGTAGAAGCATCGCATTTACCGGCGTTGCTTCCTGTCGGTTGCACGGTGCCGGATGGCGGCTGACAGCCTGTTAGGATGGAGCTGCATGCCATCAGAGCAGCTATGTGGGCAATATTCATATCGGTCTCCTTCGGTTTTGACGTTGTTGATAACAGTCACGAGTCCGCAAATCCAGTCGAGCCGCTGGCGCCAACCACAGCGGGCAAAGGGAACTGGCGGAACAGTCGCCCCGTCTTACTGTTGAAGGCACATTGCGCACCGCACTGGCCGCAAACAAAAATCAAGGAATTCCGCCATGTTTAACTCGTCCGTGATGAAGCGTGTTGCCACCCTTTTAGCAGCGATGCATTTCATGCTGTTCGCACAGATTCCACTGGCCCAGGCGGCAATGATCGGCAGTGCGGAAATAATTGCCGAACAACAGCAGCAGGTAGATCGCCAGCAATTGCTGACAATGCTTGAGAATAAAGACGTCCAGAAAAAACTAGTCTCAATGGGCGTTGAGCAGGATCAGGTCGAGCAGCGAATCAACAGCCTGACACCTGCAGAACTTGCACAATTCAATCAGCAACTGGATCAAGCGCCGGCCGGTGCAGGGGTGGTTGGGATTATCGTGCTGTTTCTCGTCATCTTCATCGTGACCGACCTCCTGTGCGCTACGAACATCTTTAACTTCGTCAACTGTATCAACCGTTAATGCAGCGACTGCTACTGCTGTTTGCCGTACTCCTTCTCGGGGCGTGTGCGCGAACGCCGATCGTCCCGGTTGGAGTCGCGGGTCTCCCCGAGCAGGTTGAGTTGGACGAAGTTCCATTCTTTCCGCAAGAAGACTATCAATGCGGGCCTGCTGCGCTCGCGACTATGCTTACCCAGCGTGGCATCGCTACCCGGCCGGAGCAGCTAGTCGAGCGGGTTTATCTTCCGCAGCGCAAGGGCAGCCTGCAGGTTGAAATGGTTGCGGCTGCCAGGGCTCACGATCTGCTGGTCTATCCGTTAGAGGCCCGGCTTGAAGCGGTGCTGACCGAAGTGGCAGCTGGAAATCCTGTTCTGGTGCTGCAGAACCTTGCCTTTGATCGCTGGCCTCAATGGCATTTTGCGGTGGTGGTGGGGTATGACCTGGCGACGCAGACCCTTGTACTGCGCTCCGGGACTACTCGACGCTGGACCGGAACTTTTCGCCAGTTCGAGCGAAGCTGGGCCAAGGGCAAACGTTGGGCTGTAGTGACGGTTTCGCCCGATCAGTTGCCTCGTACTGCGCAGGAAGCTGTCTGGCTGAAGGCTGCGAATGATCTTGAGCAAATCGGGCGTGATGGTGCGGCTTTGAACGCTTATGAAACGGCTGCGCAACATTGGTCTAGTGGCTTGTCATGGTTCGTGCTTGCCAACGCTCGGTACGCGCTAGGCGACGGGCATGCTGCGGAGCAAGCCCTGCGGACCAGTGTTCAGCGTGACAACTCTTTCGCACCTGCCTGGTTCAACCTTTCGCAGGTGATGGCGGAGCGGGGATGCCGTATTCAGGCATCTGCATCCCATGCGTGCGCGGTGCAGCTGGCGCCGAAGGACCGCCGATTCAGAGCAGAGCTACCCCCAGGGCCGGACGAGCCGGGCGCCTGTGAGGCCGCTCCAGCTTGCCCCGTTCAGTGACGCGTCAGAAGCCGATTCTGTCGCGCAGGCTGTAATAGAGCGCACCGAGCGCACTTATTGGCGCGCTGAACTTCTGACCACCAGGAAAGGGGTAATGCGGCAAGCTGGCAAAGGCGTCGAATCGCTCTGCCTGACCTCGTAGTGCTTCGGCGATCACTTTTCCGGCGACATGAGTATAGGTGACACCGTGACCGCTGCAGCCTTGGGAATAATAAATGTTATCGCCGAGTCGACCGACTTGCGGTAAGCGCGACAGTGTCATCAGAAAGTTGCCGGTCCAGGCGAAATCCGTCTTGATGTGTTCGAGTTGAGGGAAGGTCTTGAGCATTTTCGGTCGGATGATCGAATCGATATCGGCTGGATCGCGCGCGCCGTAGGCCACGCCACCTCCATAGATCAGCCGCTTGTCAGCGGATAGCCGAAAGTAGTCAAGCAGGTAGTTGCTGTCTTCTACGCAGTAGTCTTGTGGGAGCAGGGCCGCTGCTAACTCAGAGTCGAGGGGCTCTGTAGCAATCACTTGGGTTCCGCAGGGCATGGATTTAGCTGCCAGTTCCGGAATCAGTCCTCCGAGATAGGCATTTCCCGCAACGACGACGAACTTCGCGGTCACTTGGCCGTGCTGAGTATGAACACGCGGATTGCTTCCTCGATCGATACGGACTGCTGGGGTTTGTTCGTAGATCGCGCCGCCCAGCGATTCGACCGCTGCTGCTTCGCCTAGTGCAAGGTTGAGCGGATGGATGTGGCCACCGCCATGATCCAGCAGTCCGCCTGCGTATCGCTCGCACGCAACAACCTTTCTGATGCCGACGTGGTCGAGCATCTCAAGTTGATCGTAGCCGTAACGCTCCCAGAGCGCTTTTTGCGACTCGAGATGGTGCATCTGCTTGATATTGAATGCGGCAAATACGCCTCCGCTTTTCAGATCGCAGTCGATGCCATAACGTGCCACCCGCTCGCGGATGATGCGCCCACCCTCGAATGCCATGGCCCCGATTAGCCGTGCAGCTTCAGCACTGGCAGTGCGCTCGACGGTGTCGATATCGCGGCTGTAACTGTTGACGATCTGCCCGCCATTGCGTCCGGAGGCGCCAAAGCCGACCTTGGCGGCCTCCAGTACGACGACGCGAAACCCTTGCTCGAGAAGGAACAGCGCTGTCGACAGCCCGGTATAGCCAGCGCCGATTATGCAAACATCCGACTCAATGGCGGTTTTCAAGGGGTTGCGAACTGGAGCCGGGTTCGCTGAGGCCGCGTAATAGGACGCCGGGTATGAGGTGTGCGACATTATGGTTGTCCTGTTGTAAATACTTGACGCCGATGCTATCTCGAGAGTGCTGCGCGCGCTATAGCAGCATTAGGTTCCTATTCGTTACGCCAAAAATTACAAATATCAGTGGCTTAGCGAAAAAGCGCTTGACTCTTTCAGGCGAGTCTCTAGAATGCGCGTCCATCGGAGGCACATAGCTCAGTTGGTTAGAGCACCACCTTGACATGGTGGGGGTCGTTGGTTCGAATCCAATTGTGCCTACCAATTCCGAAAAGGGTCGCGCTAGCGACCCTTTTTTTATGCCTTGCTTGTCAGTGCGGCGGCTTTCTGAAAGCATCCGCGCTCCTGTATTTCCAGTGACTTCGGTCCGTCTCGATCGCCTTAGGGCTCCTGCCAATGTGCGGCAGGTTATTCGGCGGGTCGCTTTCCTGGCTCATCCCAACCCATGTGGCCTTTGGTAGGGGTCACCACTAGGAGAGGAGGCGCCATGCCCACCATTACTCTTCCTGACGGCAGTCAGCGTTCGTTCGATCAACCGGTCTCCGTTGCTGAAGTGGCGCAATCCATTGGCGCCGGTTTAGCCAAGGCGACTCTTGCCGGTAAGGTCAATGGTCGTCTGGTTGATGCCTGTGACCTGATCGAGAGCGATGCGAGCCTGCAGATCATAACGCCGAAGGATGAAGAGGGGCTGGAGATCATCCGCCACTCCTGCGCTCACCTGGTTGGTCACGCTGTCAAGCAGCTATATCCAACTGCGAAGATGGTTATTGGTCCGGTCATCGCCGAAGGTTTCTATTACGATATTGCCTTCGAGCGACCGTTTACACCGGATGATATGGCTGCGATTGAGCAGCGCATGAAGCAGTTGATTGATACCGAATACGATGTGATCAAAAAGGTTACGCCTCGTACTGAGGTTATCGAAGTATTCCGGTCGCGTGGTGAGGACTACAAGCTACGTCTAGTAGATGACATGCCTGACGAGCAGGCTATGGGTCTCTACTACCACGAAGAATACGTCGACATGTGTCGTGGTCCGCATGTGCCAAACACTCGTTTCCTCAAGTCATTCAAGCTGACCAAGTTGTCCGGTGCCTACTGGCGTGGCGATGCGAAGAATGAACAGCTTCAGCGCGTCTACGGCACTGCCTGGGCGGACAAGAAGCAGCTTGCAGCTTACATTCAGCGAATTGAAGAAGCCGAAAAGCGCGATCATCGCAAGATTGGCAAGCGCCTTGATCTCTTCCATACCCAGGAAGAGGCCCCTGGCATGGTTTTTTGGCACCCGAATGGCTGGACCATCTACCAAGTGCTTGAACAGTACATGCGCGGCGTGCAGCGTGTGAACGGCTACCAAGAGATCAAAACACCGCAAGTTGTAGATCGCAGCCTGTGGGAGAGATCCGGGCACTGGGGCAACTACGCTGAAAACATGTTTACCACTGAGTCGGAAAGCCGCGATTACGCGATCAAGCCGATGAACTGTCCCTGTCACGTTCAAGTGTTCAATCAGGGGCTCAAAAGTTACCGTGAGCTGCCGCTGCGTCTTGCAGAGTTTGGCTCTTGCCACCGCAACGAGCCCTCTGGTGCGCTGCACGGAATCATGCGTGTCCGGGGTTTTACCCAGGATGACGCGCACATTTTCTGCACTGAGGAGCAGGTCAGTGCTGAGGCAGCTGATTTCATCAGGCTGACCATGCAGGTCTATGCTGATTTCGGTTTCAGTGACATCAAGTTGAAGTTGTCAACGCGGCCTGAGAAGCGCGTCGGAGACGATGCGTTCTGGGATCGCGCCGAAGCAGCACTGGCAGGTGCGCTGGATGCGGCTGGTTTGCCTTGGGAGTATTTGCCGGGGGAGGGTGCGTTCTACGGCCCGAAGATCGAGTTCACGTTGCTCGACTGCCTGGGTCGTTCCTGGCAGTGCGGCACCTTGCAGTACGATCCGAACATGCCCCAGCGTCTCGATGCGAGTTACGTGGCGGAGGATAACAGTCGAAAAACTCCAGTCATGCTGCATCGCGCGATCCTTGGTTCGTTCGAGCGCTTTATAGGTATTCTAATCGAGCACTATGAGGGCGCGTTCCCGGCCTGGCTTGCTCCGACGCAAGCGGTGGTGATGAATATCACCGACAAGCAGGCCGATTTCGCTGGCGAAGTTGAGAAAATTCTCAACCAAAGCGGCTTCCGTGCCAAGTCCGACTTGAGAAACGAAAAGATCGGCTTTAAAATCCGGGAGCATACCTTGCTCAAGGTTCCTTATCTTCTGGTTATCGGAGATCGGGAAGTCGAGACACGAGCCGTTGCTGTGCGTACGCGTGAAGGCGTTGATTTGGGCTCCATGCCCCTTGATGACTTCACCCAGTTGCTGACACAAGCGGTTTCCCGGCGTGGTCGCCAAGAATTGGAGTAATAATTATTAAGCGTGAAATGAGACAGGATAAACGAGCTGCACCCAAGGCCCCGATCAACGAGAATATCTCGGCTCGTGAGGTCCGTTTGATTGGTGCTGATGGCGAGCAGGTTGGCATCGTCTCGATTGATGAAGCGCTTCGTATAGCTGAAGAAGCCAAGTTGGATCTGGTGGAAATTTCCGCCGATGCGGTTCCTCCTGTATGCCGGATCATGGATTACGGCAAGCATCTTTTTGAAAAGAAGAAGCAGGTTGCCGCAGCGAAGAAGAACCAGAAGCAGATTCAGGTTAAAGAAATAAAGTTTCGTCCAGGGACGGAAGAAGGGGACTACCAGGTCAAGCTCCGCAACCTGGTGCGTTTCCTGAGTGAAGGGGACAGGGCCAAGGTATCGTTGAGATTCCGCGGTCGTGAGATGGCGCATCAGGAGCTGGGGATGGAACTGTTGAAGCGGGTCGAGGCTGATCTGGTGGAGTACGGTTCGGTCGAACAGCATCCAAAGATGGAAGGACGCCAGCTGATCATGGTCATCGCTCCCAAGAAGAAAAAGTAACCACCAGGGCACTGGCAGGCCTTGCGGTTATTTGAAATCACCCACAATGTGGAGTACCGAACATGCCAAAGATGAAGACTAAAAGCGGCGCTGCGAAGCGCTTCAAAAAGACGGCGAATGGCTACAAGCACAAGCACGCTTTCAAGAGCCACATCCTGACCAAAATGTCTACCAAGCGTAAGCGTCAGCTGCGTGGTACATCTCTGATGCACCCGTCTGATAAAGCAAAAGTAGAGCGGATGCTGCGCGTTCGTTAATTCGGTCAAGACTCAGAGGAATAACTCATGGCTCGTGTTAAGCGTGGCGTCGTCGCTCGTCGCCGTCACAAGAAAATTCTGAAACTCGCTAAAGGCTACTATGGCGCTCGTTCACGAGTGTTCCGTGTTGCCAAGCAGGCGGTAATCAAGGCTGGCCAATATGCCTACCGTGACCGCCGTCAGCGGAAGCGTCAGTTCCGCGCTCTGTGGATTGCTCGTATCAACGCCGGCGCTCGTGTAAATGGTCTGTCCTACAGCCGTTTCATTGCTGGTCTGAAAAAAGCAGCCATTGAGATCGACCGTAAGGTCCTGGCCGAGTTGGCAGTGAATGAAAAAGCAGCTTTTGCTGCAATTGTCGAAAAAGCCAAAGCTTCTCTGGCCTAAGCCCATCGACAATCGAATCTTCGGATTCGTAGCGTCACCGATAGGGGAAGAGCCTTGTGCTCTTCCCCTATTTCGTATCTGAAGGGGCATTTGCAAAAATGCACCTCGCGTAAAGCCTAAGCGCTGATCGTCTGGTGCGGTTCTGCAAGAACCTCTGGAGGTTGTACATGGAAAACCTGGATGCACTGGTCTCGCAAGCGCTTGAGGCGGTGCAACATAGCCAAGACATCAACGCCCTGGAGCAGATCCGGGTTCAGTATCTCGGCAAGAAAGGCGAGCTGACCCAAGTCATGCAGACCCTGGGCAAACTTTCCGCGGATGAACGCCCCAAGGCCGGTGCGCTCATCAATGCAGCGAAGAGCCGTGTTCAGGATGAACTGAATGCCAGGAAGGCGGATTTGGAGCAAGCTGCGCTGAGCGCCAAGCTCGCTGCCGAGCGGATCGATGTGACATTGCCAGGTCGGGGAGAGGCCTCCGGTGGGCTGCACCCCGTGACGCGTACACTAGAGCGGATTGAGCAATTCTTCAGTCATATCGGCTATAGCGTTGCCGAGGGGCCAGAGGTCGAAGACGACTACCACAACTTCGAAGCGCTCAATATCCCCGGCCATCATCCTGCCCGGGCGATGCACGACACCTTCTATTTCAACGCCAACATGCTGTTGCGTACCCATACCTCGCCCGTTCAGGTGCGCACGATGGAGTCGCAGCAACCGCCCATCCGCATCGTTTGCCCGGGGCGTGTCTACCGATGCGACTCGGATATCACCCATTCGCCTATGTTTCATCAGGTTGAGGGCTTGCTTGTCGATGAGGGTATTAGCTTTGCGGATCTAAAAGGCACCATCGAGCAGTTCTTGCGGGTGTTCTTCGAAAAGCCGCTGGGCGTCCGTTTCCGGCCCTCGTTCTTCCCGTTTACCGAGCCGTCGGCCGAAGTGGACATGCAATGCGTCATGTGCAGCGGAAAGGGATGTCGCGTCTGCAAGCAGACCGGCTGGCTCGAGGTGATGGGCTGCGGCATGGTGCATCCGAATGTGCTGCGCATGTCCGGTATTGATCCGGAAAAATACCAGGGCTTCGCTTTCGGTATGGGAGCCGAGCGGCTTGCCATGCTGCGCTATGGCGTCAACGACTTACGCCTGTTCTTCGATAACGACCTGAGGTTCCTGGCTCAATTTCGCTAGGTCCAGAGTCCAGTCAAAGAAATTTTAGGAGAGCAGGATGAAATTCAGCGAGCAGTGGTTGCGTACATGGGTCAATCCGCAAGTTTCTCGTGAGGAACTGGTGGCGAGGCTGTCGATGGTCGGCCTCGAAGTGGATGCGGTCACCCCGGTGGCCGGTGAGTTCAGTGGCGTTGTCGTCGGCGAGGTGCAGAGCACCGAGCAACATCCGGATGCGGACAAGCTGCGCGTCTGCCAGGTCAGCAACGGCAGCGAAACCTTTCAGGTAGTCTGTGGTGCGCCCAACGTGCGCCCGGGCTTGAAGATTCCTTTTGCGCAGATCGGCGCTCAGCTGCCGGGCGACTTCAAGATCAAGAAAGCGAAGCTTCGCGGCGTCGAGTCCAGCGGCATGCTCTGCTCGGAAACCGAGTTACAGGTTGGTACAGACGACAGTGGACTGATGGAGCTGGCTGGCGATGCTCCGGTTGGTAGCGATTTGCGAGTGTATCTCGGCCTGGACGACGCGAGCATTGAGATAGGCCTTACGCCGAACCGCGGCGACTGCCTCTCTGTCGCAGGGCTAGCGCGTGAGGTAGGCGCTATCTACGGCGCGACGGTCGCTCCAGTCGATATCGTTCCGGTGGCTGCGAGCCACGATGAGGTACGCCCGGTCGAGGTGTTGGCACCCGCAGCCTGTCCGCGTTATCTAGGGCGCGTGATTCGTAATGTAGACCTGTCGCGGCCCACTCCGCTGTGGATGACAGAGCGGTTGCGTCGTTCCGATATTCGCAGCATCGATGCGGTGGTAGATGTCACCAACTACGTAATGCTCGAACTTGGGCAGCCACTGCACGCGTTTGACCTAGCCGAGATCCATGGAGGCATCAGGGTTCGGATGGCTGAGGATCAGGAGAGGCTCGTCCTGCTCGATGGTCAGGAAGTGACCCTGCGCAGCGATACCTTGGTCATCGCAGACCATCAGCGTGCCCTCGCAATCGCTGGGGTCATGGGTGGTGAGCATAGCGGCGTGAGTGCAGCGACACAGGATCTGTTTCTGGAAAGCGCCTTCTTCGACACCATTGCCCTTGCCGGCAAGGCGCGCTCCTATGGTTTGCATACCGACGCCTCGCATCGCTACGAGCGAGGGGTTGATTCCCAGCTGGCCCGCCGGGCCATGGAGCGGGCAACGGCGCTGTTGTTGGATATTGTAGGCGGCAGCGTCGGGCCCGTAATCGAAGCCGCCAGCGACGCCGATCTCCCCCGTGTTGCACCGATTCTGCTACGCAAGGATCGAATCGAGCAGATGCTGGGGTTGAGCATGGCGGGCGATCAGGTCGTCTCGCTGCTGTCAGCTCTGGGTCTGGGTGTTGCCGAACAGGGCGAAGAGTCATGGGAAGTCAGCGTTCCCAGTCACCGGTTCGATATCAGCCTAGAGGTAGATCTGATCGAGGAGTTGGGGCGTCTGTATGGCTACGACCGCTTACCGGTGCGTTATCCCCAGGCACGTCTGGCGCCTGAGGCCAACCCTGAATCCCGAGCCGAACTGCCCGCCCTGCGCCGCTTGCTGGTTGCCCGTGGCTACCAGGAAGCGATCACCTACAGCTTCATCGACCCAAAAATGTTCGAGCTGTTCAGCCCTGGCGTCGAGCCGCTGCAATTGACAAACCCGATCTCGTCGGACATGGCGGCGATGCGCGCGACGCTATGGCCAGGATTGATCAAGGCATTGCAGTACAACCTGAACCGACAACAGACGCGGGTGCGTCTGTTCGAGAGCGGCCTACGTTTCGTCGGTCAGCTTGACCAGTTGAAGCAAGAGCCGATGCTGGCCGGTGTCATCACCGGCAGCCGTTTGCCGGAGGGTTGGGGCAACGATAGAGCCGCAGCTGATTTCTATGACATGAAAGCCGACGTCGAAGCCTTGCTTGGATATGCCGGTGACTCTACCGCCTATGGCTTTGCCGCCACCGAGCATCCTGCTCTACATCCTGGACAGACTGCTCGAATCGAGCGGGGAGGGCGTCTGGTCGGCTATATCGGAAGTCTTCATCCTGAGTTGGCCGCCACGCTGGGTATCGATCAGCCCGTCTATCTGTTCGAGCTGTTGGTCGCCGAAATCAGCGAAGGCCGGCTGCCGCGTTTCAGTGAGCTGTCCCGTTTTCCTGAAGTGCGTCGCGACCTGGCGATTCTGGTGACACGTGAGGTTCCGGCTGCCGATGTGTTGCTATGCATTCGTAAGGCCGCGGGCGAGAACCTGACGGACCTCAAGCTATTTGATGTGTATCAGGGTAAAGGTATTGATCCTCTTAGCAAAAGTGTGGCAGTCGGCTTGACCTGGCAACACCCTTCGCGCACTCTAAACGACGACGAGGTGAGTGGTGCGATGCAGCAAATCCTCTCCTCCTTGGAAGAAAGGTTCAACGCCACGTTAAGGAAATAGCGTATGGGGGCTCTGACGAAAGCTGAAATGGCGGAACGTCTATTTGAAGAGCTAGGCTTGAATAAGCGCGAAGCTAAAGAGTTGGTCGAGCTCTTTTTCGAGGAGATTCGCCAGGCGCTTGAGCACAACGAACAGGTGAAGCTGTCCGGGTTCGGCAACTTTGACCTGCGCGACAAGCGACAGCGTCCTGGGCGTAACCCGAAGACCGGTGAAGAAATTCCCATCACGGCGCGTCGTGTCGTGACATTCCGGCCCGGCCAAAAATTAAAAGCCAGAGTCGAAGCATATGCTGGAACCAAGTCATAACGACGAACTGCCAACGATACCTGGCAAGCGCTATTTCACTATAGGTGAAGTGAGTGAGCTATGTGCAGTTAAGCCGCATGTGCTGCGCTATTGGGAGCAGGAATTTCCACAGCTGAATCCTGTGAAGCGTCGTGGAAACCGGCGCTACTATCAGCGTCAGGACGTGCTGATGATCCGGCAAATCCGTTCGTTGCTTTACGAGCAGGGCTTTACCATTGGCGGTGCTCGCCAGCGGATGTCAGGCGATGAGGCTCGCGAGGACACTACCCAATACAAGCAGCTCATCAGGCAGATGATAACTGAGCTTGAAGACGTGCTTCAGGTGCTTAAAACCTAAGCCCTTCTGACGAAAAAACTTTCACATATTCAGTCGCTTAATGTATAGTTCGTTCCGTTTTCAGCGAACCTGAAGATGCAGTCGGGGCGTAGCGCAGCCTGGTAGCGCACTTGCATGGGGTGCAAGGGGTCGAGTGTTCGAATCACTCCGTCCCGACCAAAATTCCCTATAAAATCCAGTCATTTAGCGATGGCTGGATTTTTTTATGGCTGATGGTTTTTGATGGTCTGCGTTTTTACCCCACTTTTTACCCCACCGGTGATCAAGGCAGCTAAAAGAGATAAGAACCATCGGCGCGGCTGATCCACGTTGAGTATCGACGCGTCTGACGTCTGCCTGCTAAAGGTCTAGCTAAATGCGTTGGCGAATAGCAGGAAGGCAGATTGCAGCTAATGAAAGGCTCTTTCCGGAAAGCCAGAACTAGCTATCGAACCCTAATCGAACTCGTTCGTCGGTGGCCTTGGGCTGGCTTTGAAGCGTGCACAGCTTCTCATAGCACGCTCGTGCTGGTCATCGCGTTAGTACCTGTCTCGTCCCTCCAGCGTGCGCCTGGCCCGCAAAGACGGTTCGCCATTTGGTGACTATCGGCAATTGCCCGTCTTCCGATATCCGTCAGCGACTGCCTTTACTTCGGTAGGGAAGGGTACCTGGTTCTTCAGTGAGACCTTGTCGTATCTCGGGCACCCATTAGGCAAGTGGTAGATTTTGCTGCTCCGGTTTCCGATGATCACTCCATCGCTGGAGGCCGCAGTAGATGTCGCTGCGGTGGTTCTGACACGAAAACGATCATCCAGGAGCGTGACGTCTATGGCCCTGGTGAGCACCGTTGGAACCCCACTCTATTGAATTTGGCGGAGCGTTACGGCTTCACGCCAAAGGTGTGTGGCCCTATGGGGCCCGGAGGATGCGACCAGCGCTGCTGCAACTGTCGGGACTGCCGGCCGTCAAGACGGTTGAACAATACGACTTCAAGTTCGCCAGTGGCGCGCCGAAAAGTCAGTTCCTGGAACTGGCCAGTGCTCTGGCCCATCGAGCAATCATGGCCGGCATCTCCACCAAGTTCATCTCCGCCGCCGATGTCCTTGCAGCTCGTAGCAGCACACCATCAGGGGCGCCTGGCTCAATACTTCAGTCGTGCTGTTCAGTGCTCGAAATTGCTGGTGATCGATGAGATCGGCTATCTACCGCTCGGCCGTGACGAAGCCAACCTGTGCTTCAATGTCATCGCCAAAAGGTACGAACATGGCAGCGTGGTGCTCACCAGTAATTTGCCGTTCAGCCAATAGGCAAAGACCTTTGCTGACGACTCGACGCTAACCGCTGCGCTGCTAGATCGTCTTCTGCACCACGACCATATCGTCCAGGTCAGCAGGCAAAGCTATCGACTGAAAGACAAGCTGAAATCGGGCCAGGTGGTACCGGGAGAAACGGCTTCGCTACAACCATAAACAGACTCCAAACACTGCCGGGGTGGGTCAGTTTTACGTCGGTAGGGTGGGTCAGTTTTCAACCGCGTTGACAAGTAGAGAAGGGTTAATCACTCAAGCCGCCGCATCCCCTTGTCGATTCAAGTTGCGACCCAGCACATTTCGCTCGATTGATTGACGCGGCCTAGCGCGCTTACTGATAGCATAAGGCTATCTCGCCTGGCCCAGTAACGGACGTGTCTAGAGGCATAGGCGATGGTTGGAGTGGTTGGGTCATGGCAGACATTGAGCTGAGTGTGGAGGGCAGCTACCGCAGGGTCGCGTATACCGTGACTTTGATCGGCTCTGCCTTCGGACGCGAACAGTGGACGTTCAACGTAGACATCCGCCCGCTTCAAAGCTGGGTTACTGGCGATACCTTTATTTCACCAGGTTTCTACAGTACCGATGCTCAGGCACAGGAGGCTGCTGTCGAGCTAGTAAAACTGTACGTTGATCGGCAGTGGAGCCTGCGAGCTCACTGACGATGCACCGCAGCCTCTAATCCGTGATGGAAGATTGATGTAAGTTACCTGCCGTCATAAGGAGCGTCGGCGTATGAAAAAGGATTTTGGTGAGTTTTGGGTCGAGGCGATCGCCTATCAAAACGACCTGGCAGCGTTCACTTAGCTACTGACCTACCGGCGCGAGACAGGCAGCCTAATTAATGTATCCATAGCGCCCGCGATGATGCCCGAGAGTCGGGCTGCGGCTCGAGCCGAGGCCGCAGCTGCGCTATGCAGAGTCATCAGCGTGACGGCAGACGGTGAGCTGGTCTTTGATCCGGCTCCTATTCCTTATCCGGTATCGACCCACACGGCAGTCAGGGTTCGCCGGGCGTAAGTACTGGATCGGTTTCAATTTCCACTTTGCTCCGCACTGCGAGGAACTTACCGTCCTTCAAGCCTTAGATGGTCCAAGCGAGTGGTAGCTGCTTGATGCAGTCGTGCTGTTGAAGCGAGGAAGCCGACAGCCCGTTCGTCATGTTTTCCACGCCTGAATCACGTGGATTATTGAACCGCTTTCGCAAAAAGGCAGTCGTTTGTAGCAGGACAACAAACGGAACGTAGAATGCCTTATAGCGTCATGAGGATGTGGCACCGCTCAGAGGCTATCAAAATGGCCCCGCTGGCGCGGTCCATGCGCCAGTTGCTGGAAATCGACCTGCACATTTGCGTCACCGGACAGCACCGAGAAATGCTGCATTTGGTCCTTGAGACATTCGAACTCGACGTCGAGCAGGATCTGGCGATCATGAACCGCGGACAGACTCTAAATGGCTTGACCGAGCAGCTGCTGGTTCGGCTCGATCATGCCTATGACGCCTTCCGCCCAGACTTGATGCTGGTTGACGGCGATACCACCACCAGCTTCGTCGCAAGCTCGCCGGTGTTGAGCCGCCCGCTTTGTGGCGTCTAGCCCGATCAACTCAACGAAGCCGCTTGATTAAGCGATCGAGCAATCTCCCTACCATGCTCTCGGGCACGCTCGTGACCGAGATAGATGAAGTGCGGACTTTCGATGACCCTGGCGTCTCTATGCCCGTATTCTCTCAGGTAATTGTTGGGCTTTGCACCATGCACCAGCATGACTTTAGGCTTTATCGTCTTAAGCAAGAAGTCGAAGATCTTCGTCGACTTCTGTTGGCTCCGAAGCATGTTCTCTCGGGCAGCAGGGAACGAATATATATTGGTCTCTAGAAACCTGACATCACTGTTCGCGCCAACGGCTTCGTCCATCACGATTTTCATGACAGTTCGCGTTCGGCTCGGTTTAGCGCGGGTGGCTTGATATGCGCTGTACCATGCCGCCTTATCGAATCCATAACCCAGAAGCCAGAATCCCAGAAGTCTTCCGTCATGCTGGAAGCTGCGTTGATACCGACTATGAATACTTGGCAATCCAGCGGAGATCCGTCGCACACAAACGGACGGTCATGAAATGGAGAGCCCATAAGGTCTCGCAGGTCAGCTTCGAATTTCCCTATGTCCATTCGCTTTGAGTCCATGCACAAAACGAAAAGCCTGCTAGAAAGCAGGCTTTCTTACAACGATCGGATTAGCGCTGTATGACGGTCGCGCTATTGCTCATGCCGTTCTGAGTGATTGTCGCTGTGTCTACGCCGGAGCTTGAACCGTACACACCTTGAGTCAAGGAGGCATGGTTAGCGGTACCGGTCTGATTGATGATGCCACTATTGCCGTAAGGCGAGCCGTTCTGCGCAACTTCGATTATGTTGTCAGCGCCGTTTTGGGCGATGTCGAGCGAGCTACCATCACCATCCTGCTGTATATCAACTAGGTTCCGCTCACCGTTTGAGACACCATTAACGCTATTCGAGCGGCCTGCCTGGTCTACATTCAGCTGGTTGTCAGCACCCGACTGGATAAAGGAAATCGAACCCATTGCTGAGTTGTCATTAATCTTGGCCAGATTGCGATCACCCTCCTGCATCAGGTTGATATAGCCACCCGAGTAGCGACCGCCGCCCGATTGAGAGACCGAGGCACCGTTGTCATCACCGGTCTGGCTGATGCTTGTATGAGCACCTTGGAAGTCAGCGTACTGGCTCAGGCTGATGGTGTTCTGCGTACCGGACTGATAGGCGTCCGCCGATACAAATCCACCGTGTTGTACAGCGTGAAGCTCGTTGCCCTGGCCGTACTGTTCGGCCACAACGCTATTGAAGGCACCCGACTGATCCAGGTCAATCAGGTTCTCCTGACCATCCTGGTAAATCTTGCCGTAAAGTCCTTGTTCGCTACCTATCTGATCGACGCTAACATCGTTGTCACGGCCGGTTTGAGCGACTTGAGCGTACGAGGCGCCGCCCGTAGTTGCTTGAAAGACGCTTACCTCGTTGCGCACGCCGTCTTGGGATAGATTGGCTTCAGAGCCATAGCCCACCTGATCAGTAGTCAGTACGTTCTCGGCGCCATACTGGGTGGCCGAGACTGTAAGGTCGCTTCCTTCTTGCTCTGATTGAGCCACATTGAGGTCACCACTCTGAACAAGCGTGGATGCATTTCCAGTACCGGCCGACTGGGTGGTTTCCGCTTTATTGAAACTGCCGACCTGTTCCACCGACGCGGAGCTGTCGGCAGCTTGTGCGTGACCGGACAAGACAAGAGCGACTGCAGCGGAGAGAAGGGTGCGAATGAACATTGGGATAAACCTTTTGTTTGGAGCCAAGGATGGTCGGGCTTTCAACGAGTTAGGCATATGGGCCGAATAATTGATTGTTGACCCGTTGGGGCTTCGATTCAGAAGGGGAGCCTCGAGCTAAGCTCCCCGCTAGAGGTCAGTGACCTTGAACGACAGTCGCAGAATTGCCTGTACCGTTTTGCATGATATTGGCCATGCTGGTGGAAGCGCCTTCCTGGGTCAGGTTTTGAGTCAACGATGCAGAGTTGGCTGACCCGGTCTGGCTGATAACACCGATGTCGCCTTCACCCCACCAGCCGCCTTGGTTCGCCACGATGATGTTGTCGTTACCGGACTGAGCCACTTCAAGCGAGTTGAAGTCACCACTCTGGTTGATGTCGATCTGGTTACCGTCACCGGTGGACGAGCTGGAGAAAGAGGTGTTGCGTCCGCTTTGCGCAGCAGTCAGACGGTTGGCTGAGCCTGTTTGCTCGGACTCGAAGGTACTCCACGCACCGGTTGCAATAATGTTGGCTGTGTTATCGAGTCCATTCTGCGTCAGGTCGACACTTCCGCCCGAGTGGCGCCCGCCATCTGTCTGGTAGATATTTGCAGAGTTAGAGGAGCCGGTTTGAGATACGTTTGTGCTCGCGCCGTACGGCCAGGCTCGCTGGCGAAGATAGAGGGTGTTGTTCGTGCCGTTTTGAACGGCCATAGCATCTGCGCCACCTTCCTGCGTTACCAGTGCGTAATTGCCCGTGCCGCTTTGCTGTCCAGCATAACTGTTCATCCGCTCAGACTGGCTGACGGTAGTGATGTTGTAGTTGCCTTCCTGCAGCACCTCAGCACTGTGGTTGGCTACGTCGTACTGAAGGACTACAGCAGTATTGTTTCGTCCGATCTGGTCGACGACCGCGCTATGGTTCCCGCTGTACTCGTCCTGAGCGTCATACTGGTAGACACGTTGATAGTTACCGTCGCCCTGCTGAGAAAGGCGGGCGGTATTGCCGTCGCCGATCTGCTCGGTATCCACGACGTTTTCTTCACCACTCTGGTAAATGGAAAGGCCGAGGGTGATGCCACTTTGACTAGCTTCAATGCTATTTGAGCTGCCAATTTGTTCGGTAGTAACCTGGCTGTCAGCAGCCTGCGCCTGGCCGATGAGTACCAGAGTAACGGCAGCCGCGAGGAGGGAGCGTGAGTGCATGCTCAGAATCCTTTGAGTGAGTGAAGACAGGATTCTCGTCACATGACGGCACACTGGTATCAATCGTTCGGTGGATTCAGACAGGCGCAATGGCTTTAGCCTGACTTATGAGTCGGATCAGAACAAATTAGGCTATGGATGCGAAGCTAACTCGGATAGTAAGCAGGATTGCGGGATGGAATTTGCAAAAAATGGGTGAACTAAATGCCCGTGTGCAGCCACGCTTCGGCGGGGTTTTTGTTGCTGGTGCGTATTACGGGCCACGCAGCAAGCCGATCGTGATTAACGCTCGGCTCTGAGCGATGTCTAGGCGGAATGTATTTCAGATCGCGCTGGGTCCCGCACACTTGGCACGAACCTGCGTCCCAGTGCCGATATGACGGCTATACCGAAAGCAGCGGGACAGCGTTGCTGGGTGAAAGGTCCGCAAAAAGAAAGCCAGGCATTGCCTGGCTTTAGCTAATCGAGCCGCTGCTTTACTGCAGCCACCCCTCCACCTGCTCAGCTCCGTACTGCTCTTTCCAGGTCTTCAATACCTTATGGTTGCCGCCTTTTGTCTCGACCGTCTCTCCGGTTTCTGGGTTTTTATACACCTTGACCTGGCGCTGGCGGCGCGAGCCACGCGCAGCTGGAGTAGCTCTTTCCGGGCTTTGTTTCGGTTCTAAAATATCGATGATGCTCCGCAGGCCTATTCCATACTCGGCCATAAGGTCGCGAAGCTTTTCTTCGAATTCGATTTCGCGCTTCAGTTCACCATCGTTTTTAAGAACATCAAGCTGTTTGAGTTGGGCTGCGAGTTGAGCTTCAAGGGCTTTGAATTCTGCAAGTTTGGACATGAAAGAGCCTATCTATTGAGAGGGATGCATAACTTAGCAGTAAATCTTACTTGGGTTTTATAAGCCCGGCTAGCCTCGGTTATTCTGGCTGATCAAGCTGAGCCGAGTTACCAGGTTCTGAACAGAAGCGCCAGGATCGTTGGCAACGACCACGTAAATAGAGCTCCGTTTACCGTCGGCTGCCTCCGTAGTCAATCAGGTAGGTGGGGAGCGTTGGACTTAGATACCCGTAGCGACTCAAAGACAGCGGATCGCATGTTTAAATTTCGCTACATACTAGGTCCAGCCAACCCCTACCTCAAACGTGATTAAAGGGTTAGCCGCGAACTTCTATCCAGCCGAATGACGTGCTTGGACGGGATGCGGCTGGTTCGCTTTATGTCGGCGGCGGCAAAAACTGAGTGCAACACCTGA